>JBAXXH010000009.1:0-55289 GCA_037127995.1 Methylococcaceae bacterium
TGGAAGATGGTTTGCGTTTCGCAATTCGTGAAGGCGGTCGTACAGTAGGTGCGGGCGTTGTTGCATCAATAATCGAGTAATAAATATGTCTAATCAAACTATCAGAATCCGTTTGAAATCATTTGATCATAAATTGATTGATCAATCGGCTGGTGAGATAGTAGAAACTGCAAGGAGAACAGGTGCTCAAGTAAAAGGCCCTATTCCTTTGCCTACTAAGAAAGAACGTTTTACAATTTTGATTTCTCCGCATGTTAATAAAGATGCAAGGGATCAATACGAGTTAAGAACTTATAAAAGATTGCTGGATATCGTTGAGCCAACTGAAAAAACCGTAGATGCATTAATGAAGTTGGATCTTGCAGCTGGTGTTGATGTCCAAATAAAATTGAATTAAAAATAGAGGAATTGGCAGATGTCAATAGGTCTTATAGGTCGTAAATGTGGTATGACCAGAGTATTTTGTGAAGATGGTTCATCAGTACCTGTTACTGTTCTCCAGATTGACTCAAACAGAGTTACTCAAGTTAAAAGTCTTGATGTTGATGGTTATCGCTCAATCCAGGTAGCAGCGGGCGATAAAAAATCATCAAGAGTCAATAAAGCAATGGCTGGTCATTATGCGGCGGCAAATGTGACAGCTGGACGAGGTCTTTGGGAGTTTAGGCTCGAAGATGGTGAAGGCGTTGATTTATCTGCCGGATCACAATTATCGCTGGATATTTTTACTGCGGGTCAAGTTGTTGACGTACAAGGAAAAAGTATCGGTAAAGGTTTTGCTGGTGGCATAAAGAGGCATCATTTCAGCATGCAGGATGCAACACATGGTAACTCACGCTCACATAGAGTGCTCGGTTCCATTGGTATGTGTCAAACACCAGGGCGTGTATTTAAAGGCAAAAAAATGGAAGGCCATCTTGGTAATGTAAAAACAACCATTCAAAACCTGACCATTCATGCAATTGATACAGAAAGAAATTTAATTTTAGTAAAAGGCGCGGTGCCGGGTGCTAAAGGCGGAGATGTAGTAATTACACCCGCTATGAAAATGCGAAATAAAGGTTAAGTCATGGGTTTGCAAATACCTGCTTTAAATGAACAGGACTCATCCGGAAATGCACAAGTAACTGAAAGCGTTTTTGGTCAGTCTTTTAATGAAACATTGGTGCATCAATTGGTAACTCGTTACCTGGCTGGAGCGCGTGCTGGTACTAAAGCACAAAAAACCAGGTCTGATGTTAGTGGTGGTGGTTCAAAGCCATGGAGACAAAAAGGGACAGGCCGAGCAAGATCTGGTACAATACGCAGTCCGATTTGGCGTACTGGTGGTGTTGCATTTGCTGCAAGACCCAGATCGTATGAGCAGAAGCTAAATAAAAAGATGTTTCGTGTTGGCGTACGATCAATTTTGTCTGAATTACTTAGGCAAAATCGTTTGGTAGTAAGCACTGATATTCTTCCGGTTTCAGTTAAAACGAAAGAATTAAACAAAAAACTAAAGAAAATTGATGCCAAGCGCATATTGATTGTTGTTGAAAGTGTAGATGCAAATTTAGCTTTAGCTTCAAGAAATATTCCTTACGTGCAAGTTATTGAAGCTGTAAATTTAAATCCAGTTCTTTTGGTTTCGGCTGATAAAGTAATTGCTACGCCAGGTGCGTTGAAGCAATTAGAGGAGCGCTTGGCATGAGTATAAACAAATATCAGTTAGCGGGAGTTCTTGAAGCGCCCATTATCTCTGAAAAGAGTACGACTGCTGCAGAAAAATATAAACAATTTGTTTTTAAAGTGCAAAAACAGGCAACAAAAAAACAAGTTAAAAGTGCAGTAGAACTAATGTTTGGCGTTGAAGTCGATTCTGTTCAGGTATTGAACGTGAAAGGCAAGCAGAAAAAAGTTGGTCGTACATTAGGCCAAAGATCAGATTGGAAGAAAGCTTACGTAAAGCTAAAGCCTGGTCATGACATAGAATTCTCTGCTGCTTAATTTATTAAAGTGATAGATCAATAGGAAACGGTAGAAAGCATGGCGATTGTAAAGTCAAAACCGACGTCACCGGGATCACGGTTTGTAGTTCGCATCAAAAATGATGATTTACATAAAGGCAAACCTTATGCACCTTTGCTTGCTAAAAAAAGTAAAAGTGGCGGTCGTAATAATCAGGGGCGTATAACTACGCGTCATATTGGTGGTGGTCATAAGCAACACTACCGTATTATTGATTTCAAAAGGAATAAATTTGATATTCCTGCTGTTGTAGAGCGTCTGGAATACGACCCTAACAGAACTGCAAACATAGCTTTGATATTGTTCAAAGATGGTGAGCGCAGATATATTATAGCACCGAAAGGTTTAGTGGTTGGGCAGGAAATTCTGTCATCAGAAACCGTTCCTGTTAAAGCAGGTAACTGTATGCCGCTAAGAAATATACCTATGGGTACAACTGTTCACTGTGTCGAATTAAAGCCAGGCAAGGGAGCGCAGGTTGCCAGAAGTGCAGGAACATCAGTTCAATTAGTAGCAAGAGACGGAGCTCATGCAACAATCAGAATGCGTTCAGGCGAGATGCGCAAGGTTATGGCGGATTGTCGAGCTGTAATTGGTGAGGTGTCGAATTCTGAGCATAATTTAGCTTCCCTTGGTAAGGCTGGGGCGTCAAGATGGCGTGGTGTTCGTCCTACCGTTCGCGGTGTGGTAATGAACCCGGTTGACCATCCGCATGGTGGAGGTGAAGGCCGAACATCGGGTGGTAGACATCCCGTGTCACCTTGGGGTATGCCAACTAAAGGCTATAAAACAAGAAAAAACAAGCGTACTGATAATATGATTATCAGACGTCGTAAGCAGAAATAGAGAGGAATTAGCGTGCCGCGTTCAATTAAAAAAGGTCCTTTTATTGATCATCATCTTCTTAAGAAAGTTGAGGATGCTGTAAGTAGCAATAATCGGAAACCGATTAAAACATGGTCAAGAAGATCAATGATTATTCCAGATATGCTGGGCTTAACTATTGCAATCCATAATGGGCGCCTGCATATTCCAGTTCTCATTTCTGAGAACATGGTAGGGCATAAATTAGGCGAGTTTGCTCCCACTCGAACATATAAAGGCCACGTGGCTGATAAGAAATCTAGGTAGGTTAAGTGATGGAAATTTCAGCAAAATTAAATAACGCCCCTTTATCTGCGCAAAAAGCGCGTTTAGTAGGCGATCAAATTCGTGGAATGTCAGTTGAAAAAGCGCTGAATACATTGAAATTCAGTTCAAAAAAAGCTGCAGGTATTTTTAAAAAGGTTTTGGAGTCGGCTATAGCTAACGCAGAGCATAATGAAAGTGCTGATATTGATGAATTAAGAGTGTCTACCGTTTATGTTAATGAAGGGGCGACCATGAAAAGATTCAGGGCAAGAGCTAAAGGGAATGCGAACCATATCCTTAAAAGAACCTGCCATATTACAGTAAAAGTTGCAGAATTCGAGTAGGGGCAGAAAATGGGTCAAAAAGTACATCCAACAGGCATACGCCTTGGAATTGTAAAAGATTGGAATTCAAGATGGTATGCAAATAGCCAGGATTATTCAGTTTTTTTGCACCAAGATTTAACAGTCAGAGCATTTATAAAGAAAAAGCTAGCTCATGCTTCTGTTAGTCGTATTCAAATTAATCGCCCCGCTAATAATGCGCACATAACTATTCACACGGCTCGCCCTGGCATAGTTATAGGTAAGAAAGGCGAAGATATTGATGCATTGCGTCAAGAAATATCTAAAATGATTGGCATTCCTGTTCAGCTTAATGTTGAAGAGATCAGAAAGCCTGAATTAGACGCGCAACTAGTTGCAGAAGGTGTTGCTCAGCAGCTTGAAAAAAGAATCATGTATCGCCGGGCAATGAAACGCGCTGTAACGAATACTATGCGTTTAGGAGCTGAAGGCATTAAAGTTAATGTTGGTGGGCGCTTAAACGGCGCTGAAATCGCACGAAGCGAATGGTATAGAGAGGGACGTGTTCCTTTGCATACTTTAAGAGCCGACATTGATTATGCAACTGCTGAAGCACATACTACCTATGGAATTATTGGCATCAAGGTGTGGATATTCAAAGGCGAAGTATTCGACATGGATGCACATACTGCGTCTATTAATTCTGAATCCAAGAAATAGATGAAGGAACAAAGTCATGCTTCAGCCTAAAAGAACTAAATTCCGTAAGCAACATAAAGGCAGAAATAACGGTACTGCTGTACGTGGATCATCAGTTAGCTTTGGTGAGTATGGGCTTAAATCAATTGGACGTGGCAGATTAACTGCCCGGCAAATTGAAGCGGCTCGTAGAACCATAACCCGACATGTTAAGCGTGGCGGGAAATTATGGATAAGAGTCTTCCCGGATAAGCCAATTACAAAAAAACCTTTAGAAGTTCGTATGGGAAAAGGTAAAGGTAGTGTAGAATATTGGGTTGCTCAGGTAAGACCAGGAACAATGTTGTATGAAATACAAGGTGTCACTGAAGAACTGGCACGCGAAGCGTTTGCATTAGCTGCTGCTAAGCTACCTTTAAAAACACTCTTTACCGCTCGGACAATAATGTAATGAAAGCAAGTGAATTACGCCAAAAATCAAAAGACGAATTAGGGACTATGTTGCTCGATTTATCACGCGAGCGATTTAATCTTAAAATGCAAAAAGGTACTGGTCAGCTGTCAAAACCCGATCAAGTAAAAAAGGTTAGACGCGATGTGGCACGTATCCACACCATATTAAATGAAATGGCGAGTGCATAACTATGACTGAAAATGTAACTAAATTGCGGACGATCACTGGTCGGGTTGTTAGCAATAAAATGGACAAAACCATCACGGTTTTGGTCGAGCGCGTTGTGAAGCATCCCGTTTACGGTAAATACATTAAGCGTTCAACTAAAATGATGGCTCATGATGAACTAAATGCATGTCAGGAAGGTGATGTGGTTGCTATCACATCATGCAGGCCATTGTCTAAGAACAAAACTTTTAAATTAGTTCAAATCTTGGAAAGTGCTAACAAATAGCATAAATTTAAATACAGAATGTAGGAATAAATCATGATTCAGATGCAAACTAACCTTGACGTCGCCGATAATAGCGGTGCAAAAAGGGTCATGTGTATCAAAGTATTAGGCGGGTCGCATCGTCGTTATGCTGGAATTGGTGACATCATCAAAGTCAGTATTAAAGATGCAATACCCCGTGGAAGAGTAAAAAAAGGTGAGGTCTATAATGCCCTCGTGGTAAGAACGCGTAAAGGTGTTCGCAGACCTGATGGTTCAGTTATTCGTTTTGATGGCAATGCTGCCGTAATTCTTAATAACAACTTGCAACCACTGGGAACCCGTATTTTTGGCCCTGTAACACGTGAGTTAAGAGGAGAGAAATTTATGAAAATTATCTCACTTGCTCCTGAAGTTTTATAAGGTAGGGTTAAAGAAATGGCAAAAATTAAAAAAGGTGATGATGTTATCGTTCGTACCGGAAAAGATAAAGGTAAGAGCGGTAAAGTAACCAAGATTTTGAAAGATGATAAGGTTTTGGTTGAAGGAATTAACCAGGTTAAAAAGAACCAAAAACCAAACCCGAATGCAGGTGTTACAGGCGGGATAATTGTCAAGGATATGCCGATTAATATTTCCAATATAGGATTGTATAATCCTGAAACCAAGAAAGCTGATAGAGTTGGCTATAGGTTTCTAGAAGATGGAAAGAAAGTCAGATATTTTAAATCAACAAACGAAGTTGTTGATGTGTAAGGTGCAGATGAATCATGGCTAGATTAGAAACAGTATATAAAGAAAAAATACTTCCTGCATTAGTTGAGCAATTTGCTTATAAATCTATTATGCAGGCCCCGCGCATCACTAAAATTACACTTAATATGGGTGTTGGTGGTGCAGTAGCTGATAAGAAAGTTCTGCAATCTGCACTTTCTGACATGGAAAAGATTTCCGGACAAAAGCCTGTTGTTACGTTGGCGAGAAAATCAATTGCCGGTTTCAAAATTCGTGACGATATGCCTATAGGTTGCAAAGTAACTCTGCGCAGCGACAGAATGTACGAATTTTTAGATCGATTAATTAGTATATCCATTCCCAGAATTAGAGATTTTAGAGGACTAAGTCCTAAAAGCTTCGACGGTCGTGGTAATTATTCCATGGGTGTTAAAGAGCAAATCATATTTCCAGAAATTGATTATGATAAAATCGACACTTTACGTGGCATGGACATTACAATTACAACTACAGCCCAGACCAATGAAGAAGGTTTGGCTTTGTTAAAGCTGTTTAATTTTCCATTTAAGAGCTAAGGGGCAGTTTTAACATGGCAAAAAAGTCAATGATTGCGCGTGAAGATAAGCGCAAAAAATTAGTGAAAAAATTCGATGTTAAGCGTAAGGCTTTGAAAGAAACAATCAGAGATCCGAGCGCGTCGTATGAAGATAAAGAATCTGCTCATTTACAACTCCAAAAATTACCAAGGGATTCAAGTGCATCAAGAGTGCGTAACCGTTGTAATTTAACTGGACGACCTCATGGGTATTACCGTAAGTTTGGTCTTAGTAGAAACAAATTAAGAGAAGCTACTATGCGCGGTGATGTTCCTGGCGTAGTCAAAGCAAGTTGGTAAGATCTGTTAGATCAAGTTTGGAGATAAGAAAATGAGTATGACAGACCCAGTAGCAGATATGCTGACTCGTATTAGAAACGGTCAATCTGCTGGTAAAAAAAGCATTAAACAGCCTTCTTCAAAATTAAAAGTATCTATTGCTAAGGTACTTAAAGAAGAGGGCTATATTACAGACTTTAGTACTGAAACTAATGGTAGTCATACAGAAATGACTGTTGAGTTGAAATACTATAAAGGTGCTCCTGTAATTGAAACTATAAAAAGAATTAGTAGGCCTGGTTTACGTATTTATAAATCTAAAGACGAATTGCCAAAAGTTCTTGGCGGCTTAGGGATTGCTATTGTATCAACATCAAATGGTGTTATGACTGATAGAGCCGCGCGTGCTATTGGTCACGGCGGCGAAGTTATTTGCACTGTTTGTTAATGTAGGTGTGTTATGTCAAGAATTGCTAAAGCCCCAGTCACTATCCCAAGTGATGTAGAAATAAGATTAGATGGTAATATCATGATTGTAAAAGGAGTTAAGGGTGAGTTATCTCATATACTTAATTCCGCAGTTGATATTGACATTACTGATAACGTAATACATGTTCAATGGGATAAAGATAACAAAAAAGCAACTGCTCAAGCTGGAACAGCTAGAGCAATCCTAAGCAATATGGTTACAGGTGTTTCTGCTGGATTCGAGAAAAAATTAACATTGATTGGTGTAGGATATAGAGCGTCGGCAAAAGAAAATATTCTTAGTCTATCGCTCGGATTTTCTCACCCAGTTGATTTTGAAGTTCCAGTCGGCATTACGGTTGAAACACCCACTCAAACTGAAATTATAGTTAGAGGAAGTGATAAACAGTTGGTAGGTGAAGTGTCGGCTAAAATAAGAGCTTATCGCCCACCTGAGCCTTATAAGGGAAAGGGTGTCAGATACTCTGACGAGCATGTTATAAGAAAAGAAGCCAAGAAGAAGTAGGTAGCGTGATGGATAAGAAAAAATCTCGAATGAAGCGCGCATTAAAATTGCGTTCAAAAATTAAAAACCAAGGCGCAACTCGCTTGTCAATACACAAAACTTCGCAGCATATATATGCTCAGGTTATTAGTGATGATGGTTTTATTACATTAGCTAGTGCATCAACTACACAAGCAGAAATTAAAGTATCTTTAAAAAATACCGGTAATATAATTGCTGCTGCTGAAGTAGGAAAGATTATTGCTCAAAAAGCTATCGCTGCGGGAGTAACTGAAGTTGCTTTTGATCGGTCAGGATTTAAATACCATGGTCGCGTTAAAGCATTGGCAGATGCTGCACGTGAAGCCGGTTTGAAATTTTAGGAGAATAAAATGGCTACAGCACCTGCTCAAGTTAGTACTGACGGTTTGCAAGAAAAGTTGGTTAATGTAAGACGCGTTGCAAAAGTTGTTAAAGGCGGTAGAGTTTTTGGTTTCACTGCATTGACAGTTGTTGGTGATGGTGAGGGTCGAGTTGGCTATGGTGTTAGCAAGGCTCGCGAAGTACCTATAGCGATTCAAAAATCACTGGAACAGGCTCGCAAAAACATGCGTAAAGTATCTCTTAAGGGCGATACTTTACAGTACCCCATTATGAATACTACGGGTGCCGCTAAAGTCTATATGCAGCCAGCATCTGAAGGTACAGGTATTATTGCTGGTGGAGCAATGAGAGCTGTATTTGAAGTAGTTGGAGTGCATAACGTATTGGCAAAATGTATAGGAACCAGTAATCCGATAAATGTTGTAAGAGCAACAATTAACGGTCTGACCGGAATGCATAATGCTAACCAGATAGCTGCAAAACGCGGCTTATCAGTTGAACAGATTATTGGATAGTTGCAATGGCTGGTACTAAATTAAGTGTGACAATGACAAAAAGCAAGTTCGGACGTTTACCTCGTCATCAAGCTTGTTTAATAGGTTTGGGCTTGCGCAAGATAAACCAAACAGTTGAGGTGCTAAATACACCCGAAAACAGAGGTATGATTAATAAAGTATCATACATGCTAAAAGTCGAGGAAGTGTAATGTATTTAAATACCATCCAGGCAAGTGTTGGCGCTCGCAAAAAACGTAAACGTGTTGGTCGAGGAATTGGTTGTACCCTCGGTAAGACTTGCGGTAGAGGACATAAAGGCCAAAAATCACGAAGTGGTGGTTTTCATAAAGTTGGTTTCGAAGGCGGACAGATGCCTTTGCAGCGTAGATTGCCAAAAATTGGCTTTAAATCACAAACTAGTAAGTATTCAGCTGAAGTTAGGTTAGGTGAATTGAATGGGTTGGTTGCTGACGTGATAGACCTGAAAGTCTTAATAGCTGCTAACATCGTCCCTTCTTTTACTAAAAAAGCAAAAGTTATCCAGTCAGGTGTTGTAAACAAGGCTGTAAATATTAAAGGAATAAAAGTAACACTTGGTGCTAGACAATCTATTGAAGCTGCTGGCGGCAAAGTAGAGGTTTAAGTGACGACTTCAAAAGCTCAAATGGCTAACAAATCAGGTGGTTTTTCAGAACTTAAAGCAAGGTTGCTATTTGTTTTGGGTGCCCTGTTCGTTTATAGAATCGGTTCGCATATTCCAGTTCCAGGTATAGATCCAAAAGCACTTGCGGTTATGTTTGAGCAGCAAAGTGGATCCATACTTGACATGTTTAACATGTTTTCTGGTGGCGCTTTAATGCGATTAAGCCTATTTGCGCTTGGTATAATGCCTTACATCTCTGCTTCTATTATTATGCAGTTGATGACAGTTGTTATACCGTCAATGGAGCAAATGAAAAAAGAAGGCGAGTCAGGAAGACGTAAGATTTCTCAGTTTACTCGTTACGGCACTGTTGTTTTGGCGTCGTTTCAAGCTATTGGCATTTCGTTGGCTTTGCAAAATCAAACTGCGGGTGGTCTTTCTGTTGTTTTGAATCCTGGCGTTGGCTTTATTAGTATCACAGCTATAACATTAGTTACAGGTACTGTTTTCCTAATGTGGCTGGGTGAGCAGGTCACCGAGCGCGGAATTGGCAATGGTATCTCAATGATTATTTTTGCCGGTATTGTTTCTGGGTTGCCCAAGGCAATTGGTGGAACCTTAGAATTAGCCAGAACAGGCGAAATGAACGGGGCATTTATTATATTGTTATTTTTATTGTCGATTTCTGTGACTGCACTAGTTGTTTTTGTAGAAAGAGGCCAAAGAAGAATTCTTATTAATTACCCAAAAAGACAGCAAGGTCGTAAGTTATATGGCGGGCAAAGTAGTTTCTTGCCCTTAAAGCTCAATATGGCAGGAGTAATACCGCCTATATTCGCCTCAAGTATAATTTTGTTTCCGGCTACTATTGCTGGTTGGTTTGGAGATAGTGAAGGATTTACATGGCTTCAGGACGTGGCAACTATGTTGTCTCCTGGGCAGCCTGTTTACGTGATGCTTTATGCTGCAGCAATTATTTTCTTTTGTTTCTTTTATACTGCATTAGTGTTTAATTCAAAAGAAACAGCTGAAAACTTAAAGAAGTCGGGTGCATTTTTACCTGGGATCAGACCTGGCTTGCAGACTGGCGCATATATTGATAAGGTAATGACCCGATTAACTTTAATTGGTGCTTTTTATATAACCTTAGTATGTTTGTTGCCAGAGTTTTTGATCGTATACTGGAACGTTCCGTTTTACTTTGGCGGAACATCTTTATTGATTATTGTTGTAGTTGTCATGGATTTTATTTCTCAAATGCAAACCCATGTTATGTCTCAACAATATGAAGGCTTAATGAAAAAAGCCAATCTTAAAAAATAATTAATGCACAAGAACATTTAGGAGTTAGCTGTGAAAGTTCGTGCTTCTGTAAAAACAATTTGTAGAAATTGTAAAATAGTAAAAAGAAATGGTGTTGTTAGAGTTATATGTGTTGACGGAAGACACAAACAACGACAAGGCTAAAATTTGTTGCGCCTGAATTATAGCAATGCTATAATTCACCGCTTAACTTTAGAGTATTACTCAGGGGAGTAACTAGATGGCACGTATTGCCGGGATAAACATACCAGACCATAAGCATGCAGTCATAGCTTTAACTGCGATTTATGGAGTTGGTCGTCAAACTGCAAGTGAAATTTGCGTTACGGTGGGTATTCTACCTTCCGTAAAAATTAAAGAGCTGACTGAAGAGCAATTAGAAGCTATTCGTAATGTGGTTTCGAAGATGACAGTGGAAGGTGATCTGCGTCGTGAAGTTTCTATGAATATCAAGCGGTTGATGGATCTAGGTTGCTATCGCGGAATAAGGCATCGCCGAGGTTTACCTCTAAGAGGGCAGAGAACGAGAACAAACGCTCGTACTCGTAAAGGTCCACGTAAACCTATTAGAAAATAAGATATCCCTTAAGAGGTTGAAGTAATGGCTAGTCCAAACCGTTCAAGAAAACGTATCAAAAAAGAAGTTGCTGATGGCATCGTACATGTTCATGCTTCTTTCAATAACACAATCATAACTATAACAGATAGAAAAGGTAATGCGTTATCTTGGGCAACTTCTGGTGGTTCAGGTTTTCGTGGATCAAGAAAAAGTACACCGTTTGCTGCACAGGTTGCTGCTGAAAAAGCGGGTATTGTCGCGCAAGAATTTGGCATGAAAAATCTTGATGTTATGATCAAAGGCCCTGGCCCTGGTCGTGAATCCGCTGTGCGTTCATTGAACAATCTCGGTTTTAAAATTAATAATATTGTTGATGTGACGCCCATTCCTCATAATGGTTGCCGTCCGCCAAAGAAACGCCGCGTATAAAGAATCTGGAGTTGTAACATGGCAAGATATCTTGGACCTACCTGTAAATTAAGTCGAAGAGAAGGGACTGATCTGTTTTTAAAAAGCAGAGGCAAGTCTTTAGAAAATAAATGTAAGTTAGATCAAAGGCCTGGTCAGCATGGTACCAAGCGTACCAGAAGTTCTGATTATGCACTCCAGTTGAGAGCAAAGCAGCGCTTACGTAGAATTTATGGTATTTTAGAAAAGCAATTTAGAAATTACTATAAATCTGCTGACATGAAGAAAGGTGCTACTGGTGAAAATCTGTTAAACCTGCTTGAGTCAAGATTGGATAACGTAGTCTATCGCATGGGTTTTGCTTGCACTCGCGCAGAAGCACGCCAATTAGTTAGTCACAAGTCTATTCAAGTAAATGGTTCATTGATTAATGTTCCTTCTTATCAGGTAGCTCCTGGTGATGTTTTGACAATTAGAGAAAAAGCAAAAAAACAACAAAGAATCGTTGATGCTTTAACTGTAACTGAGCAATATGGATTTCCTGCCTGGGTTGAAGTCAATTCAAAAGCAATGACTGGAACATTCAGCTCTTTACCTGATCGCGTTGATTTAGGTAGTGACATTAACGAGCAGCTGGTAGTTGAGCTTTACTCTAAATAATCGCAGTTCTGAGGGATATAAATGCAGAATTCTATTTCTGGCTTATTAAAGCCTCGATTAGTTGAGGTGGTAAGTAAATCACCTAATCATTCGAGGATTGTTATTGAGCCGCTTGAACGTGGTTTTGGTCATTCGCTTGGTAATGCGTTGAGACGCGTGTTGTTATCCACAATTCCAGGCTGTGCAGTCACAGATGTAGAAATTGAAGGGGTACTCCATGAGTACACAACAATTGAGGGTGTTCAGGAAGATGTAATTGATATTTTACTGAACCTGAAAAAGTTAGCCGTAGTCCTTCATTCAAAAGATGAGGTTGAGCTCACGCTATCTAAAAATGGTGCAGGTTGTGTAACAGCAGCTGATTTCAGTTTGCCTCACGATGTTGAAATTATAAATCCTGATTTGGTTATCGCTAACTTGACACAAGCTGGCGTACTGAATATGAAAATCAGGATCCGTCGCGGAAGAGGTTACGAGCCGGTTAGTGTTCGTAAATTAAATTCTGAGCACAGTCTGGTTGTTGGTGCGCTTCAATTAGATGCTTCATATAGCCCAATTGTAAAAGTAGCATACCAAGTTGAAAGTACTCGCGTTGAGCAGCGAACTAATTTAGACAAGCTTGTTATTGAGCTGGAAACAAACGGAACTGTTGATCCAGAGCAAACGATAAAAATGGCTGCGACTATACTTCATGATCAGTTATCAGTTTTTGTTGACTTTGAAAAAGTTAATGATCTGGTTCCAGAAGAAGAAGTAGAAGTTGTTGAGGTATTCGATCCGGTTTTACTACGTCCTGTTGATGATCTTGAGTTAACCGTACGTTCTGCTAATTGTTTAAAAGCCGAGAATATTTTCTATATTGGTGACTTAATTCAGCGGACTGAAGTTGAGCTATTAAAAACACCTAATCTCGGAAAGAAATCTTTAACAGAAATAAAAGATATACTTGCTTTAAAAGGTTTATCCTTGGGTATGCGATTGGAAAATTGGCCGCCTGATAACCTAGCAGATCAATCACACGCAATATCCACACATTAACATTAGGTCTTCTTATAATGAGACATCGTAAATCAGGTAGAAAGTTTAACATCAATAGCAGCCATCGTAAGGCGCTATTTAGTAACATGGCTAGTTCATTATTTAAGCACGAACTTATTAAAACAACTTTACCTAAAGCTAAAGAATTAAGAAGTTTTGCCGAGCCTTTAATAACATTATCAAAAGAAGATAATGTTGCTAAGCGTCGTCTTGCATTTGCCAGATTACGTGATCGTGAAGTTGTGACCAAGCTTTTTAACGAGTTAGGTCCGCGTTATAAAAACAGGGCAGGGGGCTATTTACGTATTATGAAATGCGGATTTAGATCTGGCGATGACGCGCCTATGGCTTATGTAGAATTAGTTGATAGGCCCGAATAATAATTTTTATTATTCACATAAAAAAAGCCGGTTAAACCGGCTTTTTTTATGTCTTTAAAAACGTACCTATATTTTTTTCATTTTATAGGTAGTGTTTTATTATTTCTCCAGCAGCTTTAATTTATCTGCTTTACCATTCCACTCATCAGCATCAGGCAGTGGAGATTTTACTTCAGTTATTACTGGCCATTCTTTGGCTAATTCTGCATTCAAACTGATAAATATTTCTTGCCCTTCAGGCAATTCATCTTCTGCAAAAATTGCGTTGGCAGGGCATTCCGGCTCACACAATGTGCAATCAATACACTCATCTGGATCAATAACTAAAAAATTAGGTCCTTCATGAAAACAGTCAACAGGACATACATCGACACAGTCAGTAAATCTACATTTAATACAGTTTTCAGTGACTACAAAAGCCATAATTTATTACTCAGAAAGGTTTAAGGGAAGTGTTTGTGTTTTTAGTGTGCTATATTAGCAGAAAGGGGTAGCTGATAGAACATTAAGTCGTTATTTAATTACAAAATATTGAGAATAACTTTTAATTTTATTCTGTACTATTTGAATTAAATACAGAGGCAAATAAGCCTTTTGTAGCGCTGATTCTGCTCTCATGGGTATTTTTTAGAGCCATCCTTGCTTGTTCTTTAAGTTGATTGTCAGCATAAAATTGTTCTGCGCGAGCAGGAATAGCGAGTGCGCGTTTGAAGTATTTTTCAGCTTCATTAAAGTTATTATTGGATAATAAAAAGTCGCCATAAAAATAATTACTTTCGATGCCGTTTGGATTAATTTTTAATGCTGTTTGTAACATTTTTTGCGCTGTTTCCTCATCGCCAAATCCGATGGGCCACTTGGGTGCCATATAATAGAGTGTGCCTAAGGTGACATAAGCTGAGCCGTCCATGGCTTGCGGATTAATTTCAATTGCTTTAAGTAATAAATCACGCGCCTCATGAATGGACTCAAGTGCCGAGACAGCGTCTTGATGGTCGGCATTGGTTGCTTTAACAATGGCTTCCCAAATGATGGGTTCTGCGTTGTTGGGATGTTGTATGGAGAGGTGAATCGTTTTATCCAGTAATTGGCAGTAGGCAGGCCCCTGTTTTTGTTTGGGCGTACTGTAATAAATAGATGCCCACTCAGACTCAATGCGTTGCAGGGAATCATTAAGACTTTCTGCAAAGCTTTGGGGTGATAGTAGTAATAATGCAACAAAAGTTGTTTTTTTCATACGGCAAATATAGAGCAAAATGCTGATCTTTTCAATAGGTCTATGAAATATTTAGCTATCAATCCATTCCGAGTAAGGATGTTTGGCAAGATTGTTGTTGTAATAACGCAAATCATGGGTTACTTCCTCACCTATCCAGTGTGGCTTTGAAAAAGTTTTACCTATTTCGGATAGTTCAATTTCAGCGATTATTAAGCCCTGATTGTCGCCATCAAACTCATCTATCTCCCATGTATTTCCATCATTAGTTACAAAATGGCGGGTTTTTTCGATTATTGGTTTCCTGCAAAGCATGTTGATGATTTCGTTTGCGTCCAGCAGCGGGATTTCATATTCATATTCATGCCTGTGAGTGCCAACGGTCGCACTTTTGATATTCAGCCATGCACACTCATCGCTGATTCTAACTCTAATGCAGCTTGTCGCCTGAGAGCTTAAATATCCTTGTCGATATTTAACAGAGCGGGTTATATGTTCGCGCCAATCATTTCCTGCCATTAAAAATTTGTGTTCAATTTCGATAGCCATTATAGTTCCTTGCAGTTGTTACTGCTATCACAGTAAGGTGGAGTTTGTGTTTCAGAGCAGCCACATAAATACAATGTCTTGGATTCTTCTGCGATTAATTTGACGGATTTTTTATCGGATAATTCTCTATGTGAATGATCGCATAGAGGCATCGTTTTACTGAAGCCGCAACTGCACCAGGAATATTTTATGCCTGCTTTGGCTTCTACAGGGAGTGGAGAGTTAGTTTTAGTGACCATGAGGTATAGGATAGTAGTATACGTAAGGCAAATTATAAAATAATTTTATGTGGGTATCATAATGCACGCAATACACATTGCCATGATATTATTTTTTAACCGTAGATATTTTGGGTTAATTGAATGATAAAAGTCCTGCTTTATTTAATTGGCTAGCAGTGCTAAAGTAATGGCTTATTGAATTGCTTGGTATTTATTTTTAATGGCCAGTAGTTAAATCATTTTTTTTTAACCTTTACTATTTAGGATACTCAAATGGCTTTCGAACTTCCTGCTTTACCTTACCCAAACAATAGATTGGTACCCTACATTTCAGAAGAAACTTTAGAGTATCATTATGGCAAGCATCACCAAACCTACGTAACCAATCTGAATAACCTTGTTCCAGGCACTGAGTTTGAAGGCTTGTCTCTGGAAGAAATTATCGTAAAATCATCAGGGCCCATTTTTAACAATGCGGCACAAGTCTGGAATCATACTTTTTATTGGAACAGCCTGATTCCAAATGGTGGTGGCGAACCTACCGGCACTTTAGCCGATGCCATCAACACAACATTCGGTTCTTTCGCAAAATTTAAGGAAGAATTTACCAAATGTGCGGTAACTACTTTTGGTTCAGGATGGGCATGGTTAGTAAAAAATGCTGATGGCACTTTGGCTTTGGTAAGCACCAGTAATGCCGGTTGCCCGTTAACTGCCGGCCAAACGCCATTATTAACTTGTGATGTTTGGGAGCATGCTTACTATATTGATTATCGTAATGCTCGTCCAGCTTATCTGGAAGCTTTTTGGGCATTAGTCAATTGGGATTTTGCAGAAGCTAATTTCACGGCTTAATTAATACAAAAACCTTCTGCATCTTTTGATGCAGAAGGTTTTTTTGCAACAACTAAAGCGTTGATTGGTTATTACTGTTTTTGTCATTCGCCAGCTTTATTCACAGCCCCTATAAAAGTTACAAAGGATAAAACCTATGTTTAAAAAGTGGATGCATTTATGGGTTTTGTTTCCAGCAATTGCTTGTGCCGATGTTTCAATGCCTGAGCAAATTAAACCGCCGGTTGGAAGCAGTCCGATTCTGACAGTTCATGCTAAAGGTGACCAGATTTATCAATGCACACTAAGCAACAGCGTCTATTCATGGCAGTTACAAGCGCCTGACGCCAAATTGTTTGATGCGCAAGGGCAAGTTGTTGGTAATCATTATGTCGGCCCCGTATGGGAGTATAAAGAAGGAAGTCGGGTTGTTGGTCGGGTGCTGAATAAAATAGATGTCGCACCAGACTCTTCTATTTCCTGGTTACTTGTTGAGGTGATTGCGCATAAGGGAGATGGTTTGTTTTCAGAAGTGCGCTTTATTAACCGGATTAATACTCACGGAGGATTATCACCGGTGTCGGGATGTGACTCAAATCACTTGGGAACAGAGAAGCGGGTAGCCTATACGGCGGATTATATTTTTTATGCTACACGCAAAGTTTCAATTCCCTGAGTTTCATCAATGCATAGATAGATTCTAAATAAGGAATGTTTAAGCCTGCGCGTTTGCCGGCTCGTAAAGCATTACCCAGTATCGCTTCGGTTTCCATAAGGCGACCGTTTTCATAATCCAGCAGCATACTGGTCTTATACGGCAGCATGTTGTAAGTTGTTGCTATATTAACATCAATTATAGTGTCAGGCAGTGGATGGCTGACAGCTTCGGCTATAAGGCAAATTTCCTGCATAATACGGCGAACAAAAGCTTCTTGGGACTTTAGGATATCTAACGTTGACAATCCTCCCGATAATACCGATAAGGGATTAAACGGTGCGTTCCAGACACATTTCTTCCAGCGCTCCGTCACAATGTTCTCGGTCGCGTTACATTCAATACCCGTGTGCTCAAATAACTCACAAAGCCTTGCCGTTTTGTGGCTGACAGAGCCCGGTAGTGCGCCTAAAGCAAGTCTGCCATAAGCTTGGTGTAATATTTTACCTTGCTTTGTTTTATTGCTACAAATATACGCCAGGCCGCTAATGACTTCATTGTCAGGAAAAGCGTCAACAAGTTCCTGTTCTATTTCTACGCCATTCTGGATAAATACAATCGCTGTATTGGCGGTCACTGCCGGGCGTATCAAGGCGACTCGATCCATCGAGGGAATAACTTTGGTGCAAAGTAAAACATAGTCGGCTGTGTCTTGATACTCGGCAGCACTTTTTAAAACGTGTGACGGCGTAAATGTCCAGGTTCCAAGTGTCTGACTATCAATGATAAAACCTTGTTGTTTGACATGATCGTAATCAGAGCGACAAACGACAGCAACCTCTGCACCGGCTTTTGCGAGCAATGAGCCATAAAATCCGCCAATCGCTCCCGCTCCAATAACAAGCACTTTAGTCATCACGGGATTCAGCGCTCAGAATTTGTTTTAAAAAGGGAATGGTTAATTTACGTTTGGCCGCCAATGATGCCCGATCCAGCTTTGTCAGCAGCGCCCATAAAGAAGACAAGTCCCGGTCATAGTGTGTCAGTAAAAAACGCACGGCTTGAGGCGATATTTCGAAGCCCATTTGGTTGGCTTTAAAAATTAAGGCAGTGATTCTGTCGTTATCCGATAAGGGTTGGATCTTTAACGTCAGTCCCCAGTTAAGGCGGGTTTTAAGATCGTGTAACCGGAAAGCAATTTCAGTGGGTGGGCTGGATGCCGACAATATAAGCGAATGACCCTGATCGCGAAGCCGGTTATAAAAATTAAAAAAAGCGAGTTCCCATATTTCGTTACCGGCGATGTACTCTATATTGTCAAAACAAACAATATCAAACTTGTCCAAATCTTTTAATAAATCCGGATCAGGTAGCTCTAAAGCTGACAAGGCAAAATAAAAAGAGCTGAGTTGTCGACTTTGTGCTTGATGACAACACGCTTGTAGCAAATGGCTTTTGCCTAGACCGGATTGGCCCCAAATAAAAATCTGCCGCTCACCGTTACCCTGGATACTTTTTTTTAAGTGAGCAATAATTTCCAGATTACTGCCGGGAGAAAAATCGTCAAAAGTCTGATTCGCCCTAAACTCAAAATGTAAGGGCAGTTGCTTTGATAGGGTCATCCCTGTTTTCCTGAAAAATGCACATAGAGTGTTGTGCCCAAAAACAGCATGACACTGAGTATGAGTTCCAACGCGGGGTACAGGCGATCAGTGGTGCCGGCATAAGTTTCTATCGAGCCATGTAAAAAATAGATCATGCTGACATAAGCCATCCAGTTACAGCTTCTGGGGTTGCGGTTTAAAAAACCGCGCAATGGCAATAACAAAGGAGTTACGGTTATTAACAGTTTTAACGCAACAGGAAATCCCGAGGAGGGCACTAACACGGTATTCCATAGCATCAATAAGGCAAATAGACCCAAAAACCCAGCCAAGGCAACAGAGTGAAAATAGATCGGTTTTATATTCATGAATCCTGGTTTATAGCTGTTTTAAAAGGTGTGCCGTTTTAGCCAAACGTGTTCCGAGTGCCAGACACAGTTTTTTTTCATGATCAGTTAATCCTGCCTGCTCTACAGACAAGTGGCTTGGGCCGTAAGGTGTGCCGCCAGATGTGGTTTCCCGCAAAGCACTTTCCGTGTAAGGCAGGCCCAATAAAAGCATCCCGTGATGCAACAGTGGCAGCATCATGGATAATAAAGTGCTTTCCTGTCCGCCATGCAGGCTGCCGGTTGACGTAAATACACTGGCCGGTTTGCCGATTAAGGCACCGGAAAACCAGATCTCGGTTGTGGAATCAATAAAATATTTTAACGGTGCTGCCATATTGCCAAAATGGGTAGGGCTGCCCAGTGCCAGACCATCGCACTGCTTTAAGTCGTCAAGCGTTGCGTAGATTGCGCCGTGGGCGGGAATGCTCTCCGCCGTTTTTTCACAAATGCCGGAAACATCCGGCACCGTTCTCAGAACCGCTTCAGCCCCGGTTACAGCCTCCACGCCTCTAGCGATATAATTAGCCATTTCTGCAGTTGCGCCGTTTCGGGAGAAATAAAGAACCAGAATTTTTATCATAAAGTTAGGCGTAGTGGCTTATAAAATAGCGAGAATCGCTTCCGGTGGACGGCCGATAGCCGCCTTGTCGTTGGCAATAACAAGCGGGCGTTCAATGAGTATTGGATGTTTGACCATGCCATTAATTAGCGCCTGCCGATTAAGGGACGGGTTATCCAAACCACTTTCCTTATAGACAGTTTCTTTCTTGCGCATTAACTCACGAGGTTCCATGCCCAGTTTTTGTAGAATGTTATCCAGTTCCTCAGCGTTCAGCGGTGTTTTCAGGTACTCAATAATCTCAACATCAACACCTTGCGCTTGTAGTAATTGCAAGGTTTGACGTGATTTGCCGCAACGCGGATTATGATAAATTTTCACGCTCATGGTTCACACACCCACAGGGCACAAGCCCCCAATAAAATAAAGACGCTATAATAGCATTTTTAATAAATTATACGCTTGAAAACCACTCTGAATTTACTCAGCCGGTTTTTAGTCGTTAAAAAAGTTAAGTATTTATCATAGGGGTAAACGCGTGCCAATAACAAATCTTAAAGAACGGGTAATGGATCGAATCAAGCAATACTGGTTGTTAGCCCGATTCGACCGGCCTATCGGTATTTTAATTTTATTATGGCCCGCCTTATGGGCGCTTTGGGTAGCCAGTAATGGCAAACCTGATTTATGGGTGTTAAGCGTTATTTGCTTGGGCGTGGTATTGATGCGTGCTGCCGGTTGCGTGATTAATGATTATGCAGACAGGGATTTTGATCCTCATGTTGAGCGCACCAAACAGCGCCCGATTGCCGCAGGCAAAGTTAAGCCCAAAGAAGCACTTATCCTTTTTGTAGTGTTATGCCTGTGTGCTTTTGGCTTGGTATTAATGCTGAATATTTATACCATCATGTTGTCCTTTATCGCCGCATTTCTGGCCGCCAGCTATCCGTTTATGAAGCGCTACACCCAGTTGCCGCAAGCTTATTTGGGTATCGCCTTTGGCTGGGCGGTACCCATGTCCTTTTCTGCACAAATCAACAGCATTCCAGCGGTGGCGTGGGTGATGTATTTAGCCGTTGTCTTATGGGCGTTGGTTTATGACACCATGTATGCCATGGTCGATAAAGAGGATGATTTAAAAATAGGCGTTAAATCAACCGCCATTCTTTTTGGCGCTTATGATCGTCACATCATGGCGATTTTGCAGATTATTATTGTCGGATTAATGATTGCCGTGGGGCAAATGCAGCAATTGAACTGGCCTTATTATAGCGGTATTTTAGTAGCAGCCGGATTCTCGGTTTATCAACAAAAATTGATTTTTCATCGGGACAAAGCTTTGTGCTTTAAAGCCTTTTTAAACAACAACTGGTTTGGCATGGTCGTTTTTGTCGGCTTGGTCATGGATTATTGGTTGCGTTGATCCTGAAAATAGTAGCGATGCGCCTGAAATACCCAGTCTTGCGGTCTCTCGAATCGGCTTATTCCGGTCTGACTATCAAAATTAGATACGTTACAATGGCTCAACTAAAAAAAGGACGCTCTACATGTTTAGATTAAGCCAATACATGCGGGAACTGATAACCCCGACACCTTTAAAACACGCACGCAAACCCGCAGCTCCGGTGGTCATCTGGAATTTAATCCGCCGCTGCAATCTCACCTGCAAGCATTGTTACACGACCTCTGCGGATATTGATTTTCCCGGAGAATTGACCACCCCGGAAATCTATACGGTCATGGATGATTTAAAAGCCTTTAAAGTGCCAGTGTTGATCCTGTCCGGTGGTGAGCCTTTGTTACACCCGGAACTATTCACCATTTCCCGTCGCGCCAAGGACATGGGATTCTATGTTGCCCTGTCCAGTAACGGCACCAAAATATCGGCTGAAAATATCGATGAAATAGCGGCTATTGATTATCAATATATTGGCGTGAGTCTGGATGGCATCAAAGACACCCATGACCAGTTTCGGCGTGTTAAAGGTTCTTTTGACGAAGCGCTGCGCGGGGTGCATTTGTGTCTGGAAAAAGGGATTAAGGTCGGTATCCGTTTCACCTTAACGCAGGATAATGCCAAGGATTTTCCGGCTCTTTTGCAACTGATGGATGATAACGACATCGACAAGTTTTATTTGTCGCACCTGAACTATGGCGGCAGGGGTAATAGAAACCGTAAAGATGACGCCCATTTTGAAATGACCCGGGAGGCCATGGATTTGCTGTTTCAAACTTGCTATGAATGGCTTGAAGCGGGTAAAGACCGGGAATTTGTCACCGGCAATAATGACGCGGATGCCGTTTATTTTTTGCATTGGGTCACAAAACATTTTCCGGATAAAGCAGAACACATTAAAGCCAAACTGGAACAATGGGGCGGTAATGCCTCCGGCGTCAATGTCGCCAATATCGATAACCTGGGCAACGTGCATCCTGACACGTTCTGGTGGCATTATGATTTGGGCAATGTAAAGGATCGCCCGTTTTCAGAAATATGGATGGACACCTCCGATCCGTTAATGGCCGGACTAAAACAAACTCCACGCCCACTGGAAGGCCGTTGTGCAACCTGCCATTATCAAAACATCTGCAATGGAAATACGCGTGTCAGGGCGGCACAAACCACATCAAACTATTGGGCAGAAGACCCGGGTTGTTATTTGTCTGAGCTTGAGATAACGGCACCTCACTAATTTCGTGTGAATATTTTTGAATTTTGGCTGAATAGACAGGAAATTCCAATGTTGAATCGCCGCAGACCCAACTGAATCCACGCTACTGTAAGCTGTTGATTTTCGATGGCATAGGCGTAATCCTCGCGCTAACCATCGCGTTGGAGACCTGTGATATCGGGCGCTTTGCCCAAGTGGGCAACTTCACGTCCTATTGTCGGTGTGTCAGCAGTGAAAAACCAGGCAATGGTAAAAAAAAGGTCTAGGCAACAGAGTGAAGGAAAATCAGGATAGGGGCTTGTAGTGACACATAACAATATGATTTTGCAAGAGCTGACCTCGTGTTTTTCTTGCAAGTTTTCTTGATTGCAAGACCTGATCTTTTTTAAGATTACCGGGTTGGGCAATTTTCATCTTTAAACCAGTAAGGTGTTTTCTTTTTCCAAGGCGTATTTCCAAAGCGAGTCTTTAAAATGTCAAACGCGGCTTTCGATACTTTTTCAGTCTCGCAATTTTGACAGCCATAACGAGTGGCTTTAACGGCCAAATATAAGGCGTTGGGCAAGCGTTTTTCGGTGGGTATCTGCGTTGCCCATTCACTGGCTTCTGAGGCTAAATAATTTGAGCCATTGTTTGCGTGCTTGGCAATGGTAGCGTTTTCAGCGGTTGCCTCTGCAAGCTCTGCCGGACTTAAAAAAACAGGTGCAACAAGCTGAGGCACTTCACCATTTTCCGAAGTGTCGGCCTGTTTAAAATTGCACCACCAATTATCCCGGTAATCATCAATATCGCTGAACCCCGTTTCGCGCTCCAAGCCATAATCGACTACAGGGCGCATGGCCGGATTATTCAGCATAATCCAACCGGCTTCAAACAACCGGGCTTTTGGGTCTTTTGCCTCGATAAAAGCGGGCATATACTGTTTCAATTCGGGAATGCAGTTCATCGTATCGGGCACCAATTCAAGCGCCGTTTTTTCTTCATTTAACACGACAGCTCGAGTCCAGGCCGATACCATAACCTTGGGTTTTAAATAAGCAGGCAAGTCGGGATGCTGTGCCAATTTTTCCAGCAGGGATAACGGCATCAGTGTGTTCATGATGCCGGTTGCATCGGTATCAAACAGGCTTCGGTTTAACCAGGGACGTTGCTTTTTATAGTAATCATCGCCCTCTTTGGGAACAGCAAGATCAACCCGCTCGGAATCAGAGCCGTTAAAACCAAAAGCTGCCGCATGACGTTGAGAAAACTGCACAAATTCATCCAGATTTTGTGCCAAAAGCAGTCGCTCAGAAAGCAATTGATTGGTCGTCGAAACGCTTAATTGCAAACTTTTATCGCTTAAAATGGAATCAATCATTTTCCTGGGTTCATCCGTTTGACCTTGTGCTATTTGTAAGCGTGCCAGATGATAATTTACCGTTAAAAAAGCCGATGACGTTCTTGCAACCGCTTTGCTTGCCGTCATTAAATCGGCCAAATTGGGCGAATCTTTAGTCGCTTTGATCAAACTTGCCACTAACCATGCCTCATTTTTTGTTGCCTGCCATTTTTCTACGGCGTGTGCAAAGGCATTTTTGTTTGCTTTGGTCAAAAATGCCACCAACCACGCCTTATTATTGGTTGTCAGCGACTTTTCTACTGCAAGTGCATAGCCATCATTTTCGTCTCTTTGCAGGGTAAAAATCCAATCAGTCAAATCACTTTGTTGACGTAATTTTTGTCGTAAATTGACCGCATCAGAGGTTGCCACTTTATCGAGAATCCAGCGATAATCCGTCAAGTCTTGATAAAAATGGTCATTTTCGGCTGTTGCCAGTAACTTTTTTGCCAAGGTGTTGTGTAACTTTTCAGGGTTGGTACGAAAAGTGACAAGGTTTAACAGTTGCCGGGCTGAATCATGAAATTGCGCCAGACTGGGGTCTGCAAGTATGCTATTAAGTTGCTTTTCAGCCTGTTGATAGTAGACCAGTACGCGTGCCTGCTGTTTTTGTGCGTCCAGCGAATCATCACTTAATACCGCACTGGCCCTGCGAAGGGCGACTCTGCTTAACAAATAAACCGCAGTGTCATGCCAGGGAGACGATTTATTTTGCGCGATGGCGGCAAATCGTTTTTCCGCTTCATCATAATCGGTCGCATAAAAATAAGCGGCGGCAATTTGATAATCGCGATCATTTTTTAACCAGGCAGGCGCGTCTGCTTTAGCATCATCAGGAACCGTATTGGTTTCTGAACAATTAGCAAAAACTTGATCCTGAGCCTGTACCCACTGGTTAACGTTTTTATCGGCCAAACCATGTTCTGCAATCCGCGCCGCCAAGGTTTTGGTCGCATTATCAAAGGCAGAGGCTGTGCAGTTTAAAAAAACATCATAGCCATTATTCAATGAACGATCGGTAGATATTTCGGGCGCTGTCCCGGTTGCCAATACCTTTTTACGCGCCTCAAGCCAATGAGTGATGGCTGCCGTTCTTGTGGATTCATTATTATCGACATACTCGTATTCAGCCTGCCAGTCTCTAAGCAGTTCCTTCTGTTCATAGGCTGAAAACGGAAGCTTGTTAAGCGTTCGGTAAGCGACCAATAATACCGAGCGATAATAAGTTGGCTGAATAATACCAATATTGCCACACGCAAAATCTTCGGTATTTTCCAGGCGTGAATCAAATACAAAAATCGGTGTGAGAAAAAACGGCCCGCAAGCCAACGCGGAACGGATACTGATTGCAAACAGAAAACAAAAAACAACTGCCAGATATTTTTTCATGCGATAGCCTCTTTTATACTCGACATTCAAGTTTTTATTCATTGATTTAAAAAATGATGCAGGTGAGTCTATCAAATCATAGCTGAGCCCAGACAGCTAACCTAATAACCAGCTATAGTCGCGACGTGGGCGTCGCTCCCACCGTGGGAGCGACGCCCACGTCGCGACTAACGAAAACATCTTGATTTATCCATTGCCTCAGTCAAGCTAAAAAAAACTGGAACAACGGGTTATACGTATGGGCTTAACGGCTAACCAAATATCAACATGAGCAAACGATGTTTTAGAGCTTCAGTTTTTCAACGTCCAAGATGATCCAAGGTTTTGGATGTCCGTTAAAAACATAAATCCGACGTGATTTGTCAAAGTTTATCGCTAATGGCTCATCGGTGGCAATTCCAATACTTTTCCGGCAAAGTGAAACGGAAAAATCATTGCCGTCAGCGAGAAATTTTTTCACTTGCTTTTCATCCGTACCCATTCGAAAAGCCATGGGAATTGCTTCAATCACAGGCAAATCCTTTATCCAGGGATCACCCATACAAAATGATGCCAAGGCTGTCATTGACAACGGTATGTGTTGGGGAAGCCGGTTTCGTAACGCATTTAAAAGATCACGGTAAAAGTTACGCTCTGAAACTTTCGCATCAAAATCAATTTGTATTGCTGACACATTTTTCAGTTTTAAGGTGTTTAAAACCAGTTGCACAATTTCATCACTCTGTGCCTTGGATAAGCCGGGTGTGAGTGCGTTATTTTTAATCGTTTCAATACGGGTGACAGCAATGAGTTTGGTTTTAGGTGAGACTTTAAGCGCTTGCCGCCTTGGCTGTAAATGGACTGCTTGGTCTTTTAAAATAAGCGTTTGCGCCAAAAATGCCACCGCAAATTTGTCCGTATCAAGAAAACGTAAATCCTCAGGCCGCTCCCAAGCCCAAAGTATGATTAACGGAAACCCGGTCAATTGTAAACCGGAATCGGTCATGTTTACCGCCGGTTTTTTATAATAAATTAACCCGGCAGAAAGCACGGTAACCGTAATGATTAAAGTGAGGTAACTCATTCTGGACATATAAAATCGAGTCAATAATCAAAATAAAGGGCAGATTCCCCAAGGCGTGACGGGGTTTGCAACCCCGTTACTCACGTTTTCCTCTGCCTGAACCAAATGACTATACATACCTGACGCAAATTTTTTGAATAACGGTAAACATTAAACGTTTAGGGCGGGGTTGCAAACCCCGCCCCGCGTTTGGTTATCAATTTAGCATGTAGCCTCGATGTAACGTAGTGAAATCGAGGTATTCAGAGTTAATAAATCCCCGATTCAGCTTTGCTGCATCGAGGCTACTTGCTGGTATCTATTTTTCAGTCGGGTTGAGCGCCAATATATCAAAGCCAGGTGCTAAATTTCCGGATCAATTACGCTGATAATGCGGGATACAATTTCATCGCTGGTTGCTGTATCTACTGTTTCTATATAGCGGGCATTGCCGGCACGAACCCTTGCAGCAATATCAAATGATCTAACTTGATTGCACACGGCAACACCCGTTGTATCGTGTCCTGTAATAGGCACGGTCAAGCCGCAATCTCTTGCGAATAGGCCGCCACTGGTGATAGGTACGGTCATGACCATACCCAGCCTATTAATTTCCTTGGGGGTGATAACCACAAAACGATGCATGTCTTTTAACTCGCGTCCCACCACCGGGTTTGGATCAATCCAATAGATATCGCCACGCTCGGCAATACGATGACGGCTCAACTTAGTTCGCTGCCAAAGGGGTCGCCTTCACGCGACCATTCAGTCTCTTTGTTAAGTACATCCATAACTTCAGGAGTAACGCCTTGTAACAACTCAGCTAACGTGTAACGCTTACGGGTGTTTTTGATTACAGGGCGAAGCGTAACAGCACCTTCGACAAATTCTATTGCCAGCTTTGCGCCAACACCGATATGTAGTGTCCTTAACACGTCAGGCGGTATTGTGATAATAGAAGCGCCACCTTGTTTGCGAATATTGACAGTGAGCATTGTGATCTCCAAATCTGGAATAGGTAGCACAAAATAGCATAATAGCCGATAAATAGCCAATACGCTTTACGGGGTTATTGCACCAAAAGAACAGTTTGTCCCACAGTCACAACCTGAAAAATCATTTGGGTGGTTCCATCGATTTCTCTGACCCCAGTTATTATGCATGTTCTTTAGCATTGCAATGTCATTTTACAAGACCTGTCCCAATGTTTTTAGGTCGGCCTGGCTTAATTAAACCAACTTTACGACCGGTCATAATCTCAATGTGTTGTTTAAAAAAATCATTACCCAAGGGTGTACCTGAGTGCAAGCTTGCCCCAATAATAGCTACCTCATTGGCATCGGCTTTTATTTCAAATAAACCACGATAAGCGGCCTGTCTGACTTCAGGCGTTTGTCCCAGCGCCAAATATTGCCCATGAACCTGGATAACCGCATTATCAACACCTTGCGCATTAGCGGCATAACTAGACCAGCGATACTTGGCAGGATGATCGACCATTCCCGCGCGTACCGGATTTAATTCAATATAACGCATACAGCTTAAAAAATACGCTTCCGATTCAATAATATTGCCTTTATGTCGACCTTCCCACAAACAGCCACGCCGTTGATAGACCTTATTAATATAAGGTACAAAATGCCGACCAACACTTTGAAACAACGTACCAATAGCCGTTGACGATTCAGGCGTAACTAATAAATGTACATGATTGGTCATCAAAACATACGCATGAATCAGACAACCACAAGCCTCTGCCGACTCTTTTAAACAACGTAAATAAACCAAATAATCTTCATCATCAAAAAACACCGGCTCCTTATTGTGTCCGCGCTGAAACACATGCACAGGCAGTCCCGGCTGATAAAATCGCGGCTTTCTTGGCATCAGTTATTTAACAATGTTAAAGGGTGCCTTACTTTCAAGCCTTTAAAGCGTTTAAAACCCTTGTCAGTCGTCACCCATTCACAGGCCCATTCCATCGCCAGCGCTGCATGATAAGCATCAGGTATATCGTTACCCGTTGCATTAATCTGCTCCATAAATCCCATGAAAATCTTCCAATGCATTGCGCCAGGTGCCAAGCAAACAGCATTAGGCAGCCCTCTAATTTGTTCAGCAAAACAGCTTGCGCTTGATAAAGTAGAAGGTATCTCAAATACTTTTGGATGCGTCACAATCCGCAAAAAACCACTCAAAACCAGCTCCGAATACCCAAAAGACGCCTGACCATTAATAACCGACTCTAACCATTGACGATAAGCAGTATGATTAATTGCATCCTCTCTATGCGCGTAAACCAACACATTAACATCCATTAAAAACATCAATAGCCATCCATAATATCGATCAGACTGCGGTTATTATCTAAATTGACACCCGGCTTTAAGCCTGCACCTGAAAAAGTTTCCAGGCTTACAACTTCATGCTGGCGGGATTGATGCAAGAAAAAATCACGCAAGGCATCTTCTAAAATCTGCTTAAACGTACAACCTTGTTGAACTGCCTGATGCTTGGCATAAAGCAATAATTGATCATCAATATCTACAGTGGTTCGCATAAATTTATCGCCCAGTTGAAAATTATATTTAAAATACTACAGAAAGTTTATATTCAATGCAAATATGTATTTCAATAAAGGGATCTGACCCCTTTTTTACCTTTTTTCATGACCCCTTTTTTTCATGACCCCTTTTTTTTGATCCCTTTTTTTTACTCTCATCTCAATTATTTAAGATCCAGATTATTTACGTGCTGTAAAATCATATTAGCCATTTATGATTTTACGCAAGGAATAATTGTGAACCAACACACGCTGAATTACTCGACTCAAGCAATTGATGATCTACTTTCAAGAGTTAAAGATTATGAGGTAGAAATGCCTAAAACCGCAAGGAACATTGAACGGATAGTCGCTCTTTTACAAAAAGCTATAAAATTTTATCTTCCAGATAATGGTGAGTTATTCGATGATGGATATCGTGCAATGCCAGCAGTATTCCGTCTTCCTTATCCAGTGGTTGCAGCCGAATTTAAAATTACTAACCCTTTAAATAATACTCCATTAGGAATGCAGGACGAGGAAATTGACGCCAGTTCTAAGCGCATTGCTTTGGCGATAGAAATCAATGCCGAAAATTTTGATGCTTATTCGTGGATGTTACCCCCAGATAAATTTGATGATGAATACACTCTTATTACCTTGGATGGAGCAATCGCAATTATTCCAGTATATTTTGTGGATGCTAGACAGTATTGGGCTATTCCCCCCTTTGGAATCGTGATCCCCGCAAGGAAAATTGAAATTTCTGCACAGGTAATAGCTAATACAAAGCGGGTGTTTAGCGGAGAGCTCCCAAAAGATAGAAAGTTATTACCTTTTGAGCTACATGCAACCTATATAATGCCAGAATATGCTCAGAAACTTAGAGATAAACGCGGGTCTGAATACACTTGTGTATTAGCAAGCCAGGACTGCACTGGCGAAAGTCAAGCTATTCTTGGTCTGATTGAGACTCTGTCGTGCAAGAACGTAGTCATCGATTCTATTCAAGCACCCAAAGCACTTAACAAAAAACGTGAAATAAAAGGTAAAACTCCATTTTTTGAGTATAAGGTATTGCTACTGAATTCTCAGAAAAGTATTGCTAGTTCAGTGACTGAAAAAGGCGGAAATCATGTATCGCCGCGAGTACACTTGCGACGGGGGCATATCAGACGCTTACTTAACAAAAATATATGGGTAAATGCAACAATTGTCGGCAATAGCAAAGCAGGAGTAGTCATTAAAGACTATACGATAAAGACATCTGGACTGGAAAATAACTAATGGAAGTATTGACTACAAAATTACGTTTTGAACTATTTGAAGCTGATGAGAATATCCATGGCTACTTTGATTATCCTAGTGATGAATCATGGGAAAAAATACTTGAACAATTTAATAATAGCCATGAAAAATATCAATCTGGTTATTATACAGAGGAAATTTTTATTTCTGAATGCAAGGCAATTTTAAAAAAAGAACCAGAATTTCTTGATGCTTATGCTCAAATTGGGAATATTTACTTAAATGCTAAAAATTTTAGTGATGCAAGTAGATGGTATAAAAGGGGTTTGTCTATTGCTCTTCCATTGATTGCCGAGAATTTTTCAGGCCAAATTCATTGGGGTAATGACGATAACCGACCTTTCTTACGTTTACATCACGGTTCTATTCTGTGCGCCATTCGTCTTGGCAGAATGAAAGTAGCTATTGAACAAATGGAACAACATTTACTTTGGAATCCACATGACAATATTGGCATCAGATATTTGCTTGGTGATGTATATTTGACAATTGGAACGAATGATAAAGCCAAAGAAATCTTCATGGCTTATGGTAGCGAATACCCACCGTATCAGTATTCCCTGGGTTTATTAGAGTTTAAATGCGGGAATTATATTAAAGCGGCTACTGCTTTGCGCATAGGTTTTGCCGGTAATTCATATATCGCAGAAGCATTAACCGGGCGTGTATCATTGAGAAAACACTCCTATTGGCACTCAACATCGGATATGTACCCAGAGACAGCGCTAAGCTATCTTGAATTACTTGGTGCAAAGAACTGGGCAGCCGTTGAAGAAGCTACAGATTTTCTGGATTGGTTATTTAACTGTGCCGATGTACTCAATGAACGCGCAGATATTACTGCTCCTCGTGAAGCCTTGCTCTATGAAAATGATATTAAAATTCGTATACCTTTATTATCTTCGATGGAACAGTTGTTAGCAGGTATCAATGACAATCTTTCTGAAATGCTTATTCGTAAAGTCAGAGATCGTAACGGCAATTTTCGTTGGCCGTGGCAGATGTAGCTCGTAGGATGGGCTAAGCAACGCGCAGCCCATCATTCGCGAACGATGAGCTTCCTGGCGTCAGTCAGCCCATCCTACGGTTCTTCATTGGATATGCCGAAACATGGAGTCAAGGCTTTCAAAATAACATCTCTAGGTGTTAATGAAAGATATGATCAAAATCGATAAGACAGACTTGATTGATCTTGTAAGCCTAAATCATCCCTTAACCCCAAACTTCCAACACCTGGCTCCAATGTCCTATTTGAGTATCGCGAATACGGTAGATGGCGCGGTATTTCCAGAGCACAGCGGTTCCAGAGGGTGGGAGCGGGGTATTATCTTGATAGCCGGGGGTTTGCTGGATGGTCATCAGGCTAAAAGTGCCGGTGCCGTGATCGGCTTCCAGTTCTATCGCGTCAGTGCTGTTGTTTTTCCAATGCAGTACCGGATGACCGCCCTGAAAATCAACCGATAATGCCGGTTGCAGCGAAGCAAAATCAATACCTTGGCTTTGTGTGGCGATAATCTTTAGGGCTTTGCCGATAGCGTCTGTGTAATTTTTGTGATTTTTGATGCGGGTAATTAACGCGCCCAAAAAACCAAAGATGTCGGCATAAGGCTCGGACGTTGGCGTGGACGGAAACGCCGGCGGCGATGGCAGGTTGATGGCGGTGCTTTTGGGGCCGTCACGCAGGGTCTTTTTAAGGGCGACCAATGAATGGCCATAGTTTTGTGTGGTGTCTTGTGCCTTAAGACTGTAATCGAACCAATCCAAACCGACCTTGAGTTGAGTCAGATCGCTTGCAGTAATGTCCAAGGCACTGGCGTAGTTGGGTAGCTGGGCGTTTAATTGTTGAAGCCGCCCCCGTTTGCCGGTGTCATCGCGTGGGATAATGGTTGAAGTGGACACAATAGTAAACCTTTATGCGGAGGGGATAGAAGTCTGGCAAAAAAAATATGACACAAATAATGCGCTTAACTATCCTTAAAAAGCAAGTTATTTTTGTGGTATTTATGTTTTTTAAGTGTTGAGGTTAGCGGGGATTATCTTAGCCGGGTTTGCATCGCATAGCATTCAGCATGACTTTTTTAATTGTTTAACATGTTGCTTTTCCACGAGAAGCGGGAATTTTTTTGTAGGGGCGGGCTTTACGCCTGCCCTTTAATGCCATGATGTTATCAGGGCAACCGCAAGGGATTGCCCCTACAGAACACGGATATCGTTATATAAAAACTAACGTCTTTGAGAATCCGGGGCAGTTTTTTGCGCTGGTTCCCAAGCTCCAGCCTGTAGGTCTGCTGTTTCCAAAGCTCCAGTTTGGGAAGCAACCAATAGCTATGGATAAGGTTTTTAGTGCGCGATGCGCACCCTACCTGACTTGTTAATTAATAATGATATTTTGTAAAATAAGCAGTGTTGCAATCTGCCCCATTGATTTTCAGAACCAGAAAATTACTTAACAATATGTACTTATTCAGATCCCCTCGGTTTTCTCTCCGCTTCAAGCCCTCTTTTTCAAAGGGGGGCGGTGAATAACTACACGATTTGACGCTTTCATCAAACCAATTTAATCCCATTCTTATCAATGCTGATTAACTGTTTTTTATACAACGCTCCAATGGCTTGTTTAAAGACTTTTTTACTGACGCCAAAGGCGGCATAAATAGCTTCGGGCGGGCTTTTGTCGCTTAACATCAACGTGCCATTGTTGGCTTTTAGTTTGTTTAAGATGTTATCGGTTAGCGATATCACTTTGCCGTAGCCGGGTTGATTAAGATTAAGATCAATTTTGCCGTCTTCTCTTATTTGTTTAATGTAACCGTCCAGCTTTTGGCCTCTTTTGAGTGGCTGAAACAGTTCATTTTGATACAGTAAGCCCCAGTGGCTATTATTAACGATGGCTTTAAAACCCAGTTCGGTTTTATCGGCGATTATTAAGGATACTTTTTGACCGACTTCAAAATCGACTGATTCATCTTCGATAAAGCGGTCAATTTTAGTGGTGGCGGCAATACGGTTTTTGTCATCAAGAAACACTTTAACCAGATACGATTTACCGACCTCCATTTCATGGTGCTGTTCACTAAACGGAACCAGTAAATCTTTGGGTAAACCCCAATCCAAAAAAGCGCCCACATAATTAAGCGAGACGACTTTTAACCAGGCAATATCATCCACTTGTGCCAAAGGTGTTTTGGTAGTTGCAGCCAGATGGCCTTCTGAATCCACATAGACAAAGACATCCAGGGCATCGCCTACCTGACAGTTTTCAGGCGGTTTTTTGTCTGCCAGTAATACTTTGGCGGAGGTGCCGTTGTCCAGATAGACGTCAGGCCCCTGTTTTTTAACGATCTTTAAGGTATTAATTTTACCGATATTTAACATGGCAATACTCAACTGGTAATGATGAAACGCACAGCATCCAAGCGTAAATGGGCGACCTGAATATTTTCATGGGCCAGCATGGTTCGGTCTTTAAGCTGTTCAATTTCTTCGGTTTTAATGGTCGGGTTGACTTTTTTAAGGCGAATCAGACGTTTTATTTCGGTGGTGAGCGATTCAAGCATGGCGTTGGTGGCTTCATCAATCAGTTTTTGCATGTCGGCTTTGGCTTTTAATTCTGCGGCCGCCAACAGTTTGGTGATGGGCAGGCGCTGATTATTTAAAAAGGCGATGATTTGTTGTTTATCAAAGTTTTTGCCGGTTTCCAATAAACTGCGATGCTCCAGGGTTTCCGTTACATCGTGTTGATGCTGATTAATCAATACCCGGATAGGCGTAGGCGGTAAAAACCGGCCAATTTGTAATTCAGCCGGTGCGCTGCATTCAACAATAAACAAACATTCCAGCAAAAATTGCCCCGCTTTTAGCTCGGGATGCCTGATGACACTAATCGCTGCATTGCCGGTTTCACTGGATAGTACCAAGTCTATGGCCGAGGTGACTATGGGGTGTTCCCAAGTCAGAAATTGCAGCTCTTCACGTGCCAGGGCAAGTTGGCGATTTCCGGTAACGGTTACGCCATCTTCAGATAAGGCGGGAAAGTGAGACACCCGCATGTGATCGCTGGGGCGAACAATGAAACAATCTGCCGAATGAAACTCGGTATCAACGCCATAGCATTCAAAGACATTTTCCATATAAGGCCAAAGTGCGCCTTCATGTTCATAGCTGTTTATCTGATCAATGAGTTCGTCGGATAATTCTTTACGACAGGAGTTTAATTCCAGTAATTGGTCGCGACCATTGTGTAATTGTGCCTCAATATCTGCACTCAGCGCCTGGGTTTTGGCGATAAACGCATCAATGTCCGCTTGATGGTTGTTGTCCAGTACGTTTTTCAGTTGATCTTGCAGTTTATCGGCAACTGCTTGGGCGGCTGAATTGTTGCTGCGAAAGGCATTAAGTCCTTCGTCATACCATCGATAAAGACTGTGTTGCGGGGTTTTTTCAAGGTACGGGATGTGTATTTGAATCACGTGTTTTTGACCGATACGATCCAGTCTGCCGATGCGTTGCTGCAATAAATCGGGGTTGGTGGGTAAATCCCACAGAATCAAGTGATGGACAAATTGAAAATTTCTGCCTTCGCTGCCAATTTCAGAACAGATTAATAGCCGTGCCGAGCTTTCCGGATCGGCAAAGTAAGCGGCGGCTCGGTCGCGCTCAATAATGGTCATGCCTTCATGAAAAACCGCCGAGGCAATACCGACGCGATCTTTTAAGGTTTGTTCCAGATCAATAGCGGTTTGCGCATGTTTACAGATTAACAAGGCTTTTTGACCGCGTAAAGAGGCGCTTGATTTGGTTTTTACAGAGGTAATTAGTTTATCAACCAACCAGATAAAGCGGGGGTCTTGTTGTAAGTTATTATCCCGTTCCCACGCCTCAGTTTGGGTGCTTTGGCCGGTTAACGCATAGCCATAGCGTTCCCGTTCCGGAAAGCCTTGCACGGTTTGCCGTGAGTTTCTGAATAAAATCCGCCCCGTTCCATGATGATCAAGCAGTATCTTAATTAACGCTTCTCTTGCAGAGGCCGATTTTAAAGGGTCATTAAGATTTTCCAGCAAGCCGCCGACATTGTCGTCTTTAAGTAAGCGGGTTAAATTTTGTTGAGCGTGTGCATCCAAAACTTGCCCTGCCAGTAACAATTTGGCGGCATTGGCAACGGGTTCAAACAGTCGCTCTTCTTCAACGAAGGCAGAAAAGCTGTAAAACCGGTCAGGATCGAGTAATCGTAAACGGGCAAAATGGCTTTCTTTACCTAACTGTTCGGGCGTGGCAGTCAATAAAATGAGGCTGGGCGTTTGCAGGCTGAGTTGTTCAACAAACCGGTATTCGGGACTGGCGGCTTGTTCGCTCCATTCAAGATGGTGCGCTTCATCGACGATGACCATATCCCAGCCTGCTTGCAGGGCTTGTTGTTGGCGGTTTGGAAAATCAGAAAAAAACCGCTGACTGCACAGAATTAATTGTTCAGTTAAAAACGGATTATGATCCTCGTCCGAGTCTGCATTTTCATCCAGACCGTCATCATTAAGTTCTTCAAGGCAGCGTGCCTCATCAAACACACTAAAACGCAGGTTGAAGCGTCTAAGCATTTCGACCAGCCATTGATGCAAAAGACTTTCCGGTACGATAATTAAAACGCGATGCGTCAGGCCATTAATTAGCCGATGGTGCAAAATCAGGCCGGCTTCGATGGTTTTACCCAAGCCTACTTCATCTGCCAGCATAATCCGGGGTGCAGACCGGTTGGCGGATTCGTGGGCAATATATAATTGATGTGGAATTAATGAGGTGCGGCCACCCAGCAAGCCTTTAACCGGTGATTGCTGAAGTTGTCGCAGTCTTAGCCAGGTCTCATAGCGGAGTAAAAACCATGAACTGGGATCAATTTGACCCGTAAACAATCGATCTTGAGGTTTGTTAAACTGAATATGATGATTGAGTTCAACTTCTTCCAACAGAACTTCTTGTCCCTCCGCATTTTTTCCGACATAGATAATCAAGCCTTCTTTCTCGATTAGCCGGGTAACGGTTAACTCTTCTTCATCAATGGATTCAATGATATCGCCAACGGCAAAGCTGACGCGAGTTAAGGGCGCGTTATCACTTGCGTAAATACGCTGTTCGTCACTGGCTAAAAAAAGCACGGTGACGCGTTTGAAACTTACTTCAAGAATAAGACCTAAACCAAGCTCTGACTCGGTATTACTAATCCAGCGTTGACCGGGGATAAAATCTGCCATTGATTGAACTGCCATTACACATCAAAAAATCACTATTATAAGCGTTACAGAAGAATTGTTTCGGGTTTTATGTGCGCTAATTAAGTGACGGGTCAGGTTGGCTTGTCAGGCTTTGTTAAGTCGCCATTAAGGTTAGGCAATCTATCATCTCTCAGCATTAAAGAATTGATAAATTGTTGTTAAATCACCTTGCTTAAACTTAAATGGAATATTATGAAAAAGTCGTTTTTTTTAATTCACTTAACGGTGACTGTTGCTGTGTCCTTGTTTTCATTGAGTGCTTTTGCAGATGGAGATGGCGAAGGGCATCGTGGAAATAATCATCACTATCAGTCTGATGAGAGAAGATATTACCCGCAACAGCCACAATATCAACGTTATCAGGATCCACGCTCTACGCAAGGTTTGGCGGGAGGCGTTGTAGGCAGTGTTTTGGGTTATCAGCTGGGTAACGGTAATCCCGTAGCAGCCGGAGTGGGCGCGGCTGCCGGCTCTTATCTTGGTAACGGCATGTCGGGCAGATGATAGGCCGGTTGTCTTAAACAATAGTATTGCTGACATTAATTACGTATCAAAGGAATCTAATGAAAAAGTTATTTTTTATAATCCGGTTATGCGCCGTTGTAATTTTGTACTCAACGGCATCTTATGCGGATGACGATGACCGTGGATGGGGCGGTTATGGCTATGAAAATCATGGCGGGGAGCATCGCCGTGAGCACTATTACCCGCAGCCGCAAGTGAATTATTATTATGCTGAACCTCAAGTTCGCTACTATGCGCCACCACCGGTTCGCTATTATCCGCAGCCACAAGTGGAATATTATCAACAGCAACCCCAGCGCTACCAAGATCCGCGCTCCACGCAAGGCTTGGCGGGCGGCGTTATCGGCAGTGTTTTTGGTTATCAAATGGGCAGCGGTGATCCCGTCATGACCGGGTTGGGTGCCGCAGCAGGTTCTTATTTGGGCAATGGAATGTCGGGAAGATGAAAGTTTCTGAGGTTTTTAATTTAATCCGGGAGAATTTATGCGATGACTTTAATGATCGAATGCAAAAATACGCTTTACCCAGGGCGGGGTCATTAAATCACCATGCCCTGATTTAGCCGGTTATCTTGCGCCACCCGTTGCAATTCCCCGATTTTTATCGCTAATCCATTCACTCCAAGACCCCGCATAAAGTTTGGAACCGGTTAACCCCGCGTGTTTCATTGCCAATAAATTATGGCAGGCCGTTACGCCTGAGCCGCAATAATGAACTACCTGTTCGGGTGCGGTCGTGCCGATAAGCGTTTTAAATTGACTGCTTAATGATTCGGCTGACAAAAATAATCCAGTGTTATCAAGATTTAATTGAAAAGAGCGATTTAATGCGCCAGGAATATGACCGGCAACCGGATCAATGGGTTCTTGTTCGCCGCGATAGCGTTCGGGTGTTCGGGCATCAATCAGGCATATCGTTTTTCTGGCGAGACCGTTTTGGACTTGTGACGCTTTAAGCCAGTGAGCGCTGTTTGGATAAGGTCTAAAGGTAACCGGTTTTAAGGTCGGCAAGCTAGTGGTCAGGGCAAAGCCTTGTTGTTGCCAGTGTTGAATGCCGCCATTTAATACCGCCACGTTATCATGTCCCAAACAACGTAATAACCACCACAAGCGTCCTGCAAAAGTGCCGCCGGTATCGTCATAACAAACGACCTGGCTGTGGTTGGTTATGCCCCAAGCGCCCAGTTTTTTTGCCAAAAGTCTAAAGTCGGGCAGGGGATGTCGCCCTGTAAAATCGGTGATGGCAGAAGACAGATCTTTATTTAAATCAGCATAACGGGCATGGGGTATATGGCCGTGGCGATAAGCATAGCTGCCTGCTTCACTGTTTGCCAGAGAAAACCGGCAATCCACAACTACCCATTTGGGGTCGTTAATATGCTGATGTAAGGTTGTTGCAGAAACCAGCGTTTTGTAAGTCATAAGTTTAAACCTCTAGTATTATTTTGCCGATGTGCTGGCTGCTTTCCATGAGTTCATGGGCTTTGGCTGCATCATTGAGTGCAAAGGTGGAATGAATAACGGGTTTTATTTTTCCGGTTGCCAGTAAGGGCCAGACTTTTTGATACAGCTGTTGGGCAATATTGGCTTTAAAGTTATCGTTTCTGGCTCTTAATGTCGATCCGGTCAGGGTCAGTCGTTTTAACATCAGGGATAATAAGTTGATTTCTGATTTTGCGCCATTGTGGATAGCGATTTGTACCAGTCGGGCATCGAAAGCCATGCATTTTAGATTACGCGGAAAATAATCGCCACCGATCATATCCAAAATAACATCCACGCCTTTGTTGTCGGTAAGCCGGTTAATTTCTGCAACAAAATCCTGTTCCTTGTAATTAATGGCGGCATCCGCACCGAGTTCCAGACAACTATAACATTTGGCATCTGATCCTGCGGTGACAATGACTTTAGCATGAAAGGCTTTGGCGAATTGAATGGCTGTGGTGCCTATGCCACTGCTGCCGCCATGTACCAGCAACGTTTCGTTTGGCAGTAGTTGGGCGCGGTCGAATACATTACTCCAAACAGTAAAAAAAGTTTCCGGTAGTGCGGCAGCTTGTACTAAAGACAAGTTTTCTGGTATCGGTAAACAGTGTGAGGCAGTGGCTAAACAATAATCGGCATAACCGCCACCCGTCACTAACGCACACACAGCATCCCCCGATTGTAGATTACGAGCAGCCTCACCGGTTGCCGCGACAGTTCCCGCAACTTCCAGTCCCGGTATATCAGACGCACCTGAAGGCGCTGGATATAAACCTTTTCGCTGCATAATATCAGGGCGATTAACGCCAGCCGCAGCCACTTTAATTAATACCTGATAATCCGTCGGGACGGGAATGGGGCGCTTAGTCAGTTTTAATGCCCCGGCTTCTATTTCAATGGCTCGCATGGTGTGGTTAAGCATAACTTGAGTATAGTAAAAAGCAGGATGCGGTTATTATAGGCTCCAGTAATCTTTGGTTGTTAGTCGTTTGAGTAAAAAGTAAAAACACAGACGCTGAAAGTCGTCGCTTTTTCACACTGATTTGCGCACAAAACTTATTAAATGCCAGGTAAACCTGATTAAATTTAAAAGCCGAGCTGGAAACGCAACAAAATCGCTGGCAACAATGGGAAAGCCTGAATGAATTGATTGGCTCCAGCAATGGCTCAAAATTTCGGGTATTTGTCCAAAGCTTAGCTCTTGAAGCCTTGCTGGCGCACAGCAACCAGCATCTTGAAGACTTTGCCAAGCGTTACCACTTGCAGCGTGTACCCGGCAGTGATCTGGAGTTGCAGATTATAGATCGGGACATGGCTGATGACGTGCGCAGCGTACACAGCCCGTCCGGTGGCGAAAACTTTGGTTTCTCTGGCGCTGGCATCGCTATCTTCAAACAGAACCCAGGTTGAATCCCTGTTTATCGACGAAGGCTTCGGCAGCCTTGATCCGGAAACCTTGGATATAGCCATCGCCAGCCTGGATACCCTGCAAGTCTTGGGCAGAAAAGTTGGTGTAATCTCGCATGTACCTATTTTGGCAGAACGCATTGGCGCTAAAGTCGTGGTTGAGAAGCAGGGCGGGGGACGGAGTAGTCTTGTAATTGTTGTTTTGCATGGTTTCCGTGCCGTCAATTTATGTGTTGGCTAATGAGCATGATGCCCTTCCACCGACATCAATTTCTTAACGAAGGGATCATTTTCCATGTCACCGAAATCAGCGGCGTCAATCTGTCTGTAATTGGCAATGGTTTCACGGTCTATCGGTTTTTGGCGGGCTGCTGTCAACGGTGTAATTTCAACAAGTTGAAGTTCTACCGTGCCGGTTTTATCTTTTCTGATGATGCTTGCCGGTAACTGTTCAGTTGGCAGCCAGAGTACTTCCATCGATTGCTCGTTTATTTTACCGGTGCGTACTTCGGCGCTGCGACCTAATACGGGTTTGTTTTCAACAAACTTAAGGGCGTCAAGTTCTTGTTGACTCAGCATGCTGGAGAGTTTGTTCCAATCAAAATCCAGGTTATGGGTCGGGCTATCCGCCGGCATGTATTCGACGGCGGTTTTGTCGGCTGGGTAAAGCTTGTGGTATTGAATGTTGCCGGTGGCTGTCTTTTCCCATATTTCGCCATAACGGCCGCTTTCATCCTGCGTTTGAATCATGTCGGGTTTTCGCCAGAAAAACCAGGTAGTCGTTGATGGCGCTGTGGACTTGTCATCAGGCGTTATTGTCGTTTCATAACGGCAGGCAACATCCGTGAGTTGTTGATTGCTGGCGCTATCGGTAAGCCCTGGCATCGAAAAACTGAAAAAGCCAAGACTGATGATTATTTTAAATAAATCAGGTAGTTTCATAAATGCGTGTAAAGCGGGTTTACGTTAAAGGTGTTTGTTTTTGTGCGTTACCTTATGTTTTTTTACAGGGTCTTGCCGGGTAAATCCCAGTGCTTCAGCCATTACATGATAAATCACGTTTTGTTCAATAACGCCGTGAAACAAGTGCGCTTTAGGGCCGCCTGCAAAAATAGCGACATCTTCAGCGCCATGCGTTTCGGCACCCAGCGGGATAATGGCTTCCTGAAGATAATCAGAACCTTGTACCTTGGCATTTTTGAGCAAAGGGCGGCCGGTGGCAGGAGAAAATGACTTTGGATTATGGCCTTCGCTGCCTGACTCCCATGCCGCAGTTGCGGGTGTTGTAAATGATTTTGAGCCGGCTTCCTGAACATTGGATTTGCCGGTGTAGCCAGGGCCGTTAGCGTAGTTTAGGGTGGTATAGGGCAAGCCCAACATATCAAGATTGGGACTGGTTGCGCCCGCGCTTTGAGTCAGTCCCAAAATGGGATTGCCGCGTTGAGGATAGCCGCCGATGGTGAAGGTGTGGCTATGGTCAGCGGTGACAATAATCAGGGTGTCATCGGGATTGGTTTTATTCAGCGCCGCTTGTACGGCGGAGGCCAATTGTTGGGTTTCAGTCAGTGCCCGATACGCATTACCTGCATGGTGGGCATGATCGATACGTCCGCCTTCGACCATCAGAAAATAACCTTTATGATTTTTTTTCAGAATATCGATGGCTTTGGAGGTCATCTCGGTTAGCGATGGCTCACCGGCTTTGTCATGGGCGATACGGTCGGCTTCATAATGGACGTGCGAGGGTTCAAACAGACCTAATAAATGATCCGTGGTTTTAGGGTCTATCGCATCGAACTGCGCTTTATTCCAGACATAGCGGGCATTGCTGTGCTTGCTTAACCAGTCAGCAGTTAGGTCGCGTCCGTCTTTACGTTTACCTGCGATGCCGTATTCAGGATCCGTTGCCGACTTGGGAATAAAGCGCGTTCGTCCACCCCCTAAGGCAACATCAATACCGCCGTTGATATTGAAATCAACCAGTTGTGTGGCAATATCAGCAACCGTGGCACCGTCCGGTAAATCCGAGTCGCCTTCCCAGTCGCGATTTGCAGTGTGGGCATACGTTGCGGCCGGAGTTGCATGGGTGATACGGGCGGTGGATACGACGCCGGCAGACAGGCCGTGTTGCTTGGCTTGTTCTAAAATGGTAGCGAGTTTGTTGGCATTGACTGCTTCAGCGTTAGGTTCGCTATGGGCAACCAATTGATTGACGGACACGGAATGACCTATGGTTTTAACGCCGGTTACCATGGCTGTCATGGTCGGTGCGGAGTCTGCGGTTTGTTCATCGACGCTGTAAGTTTTTGATAATGCCAGATAAGGTAGTTTTTCAAAGCTTAAGGAATTTTCTTCGCCGTGTCCGCCTTTTTGTTGGCCGTCGTAAATTCGTGATGCGGTAATGGTGGAAATACCCATACCGTCACCGACAAACAAAATTACATTCTTTGCCCGCTTTGAGTTTGGATGCAACTGTTCGGCATCGATAACCGTTTGTCGTCCGGCGTTAAACCAGTCGTTTGGACCGGGTTCCGCTGCCTGTGCAACACCGGTGGTCATAATGGCGCTTAGGGTGGTAATGCCGAGTTTTTTTAGAAAATACATAGTGGATTATTTTGGATACGTTTATGAATGGGTGAAAACGTCTGTTGCCAGACAGAGTTGGGGCTGATAGCGACTGATATTTAGATATGTTTTAAAGTTGTGGCATTATCAATAAAGGCTTTATTAATGATCTTGGCTGTATATTCAAGGGCGATTTTCGTTGCTATTCTATGTTGAAATTAATCATGTTAAAGCGTGCTGCCACAGCGATTCTTGGTATTTATTGGGTGTAAAAAAACGATAAGAAGTTAGGTGAGCTAATCTCTTTGGCATGCAGGCAGAAAAAAATTTCTGCTATTTCATAACGTTGATGTATTTTATTCTGATGCCATGCAAAAACAAAGTTTTCCTGTAAAAATAAGGTTTGTAGTACGGAGCGTTTAAGCCATACAAAATTTATATCTTAATAACGGTATAAACGGTATATACTGTTATTTTTTATTTAAGTACGTAAGAGATATCATGATGACTACAGTAAAGCCAAAATCAAAAAAGACGGTAACCGATCCACTTCAAATTGATCTGTCTATTGAGAAAGTAGTCGTTAAAAAACCTTCAACAGAAAAATCAAGTGTCTCCATTGAAACTAAAGAAGGTGTTGAGGCCGTTGAAGTTGAAGCAAAAACGGATATTAAAAAAATAAAAAGTGCCAAGGTAAAAGTGATTAGGGATAGTTTTTCATTCCCGGAACAGGATTATCTGAAAATTTCACAACTCAAGAAAACCTGTCTGGCCGCAGGGATTCATGTCAAGAAAGGCGAGATTCTTCGCGCCGGACTTCATTTGCTGACACAATTATCGTTAGACGAGCTTAAGCTGGCTGTTGAACATGTTGAAAAAGTCCAAACCGGTCGGCCAACCGCTTCAAAAATTTAGTTATTAAAGAGACTTCCCCCTAGAAATTAACAGCCACAGAGGGTAAAAAATTGCCAGTATGCGTATTAATGGCTCTCTGTTGTAATTTTGTCAATGTTTTGTAAAGCTTTATGTTACTATGGTTTTTATTTTTTTGAGATAAAGAAGCCGTTATGACTGGTCTTAATAGTGACTCAGCGCAATATTTAATTAGTACCGTTTCAAAAAGGTCGGGGGTTAAGTCTGATCTTGTCAGAGCGTGGGAGCGTCGCTATCAGGCGGTAACACCTACGCGTACGGCAGGGGGGCATCGAGTTTATACCGATCAGGATATTGCCCGTTTAAAATTACTCAATCTGGCCACCGGTAATGGTCATAGTATCAGTCAAATTGCCCGGTTTTCGCTTGATGATCTAAAGAAGCTGACCAAAGACGAGGCGGGTGCAGTAACGCCTGAGTTGAATAGAAAGACGACTTCGGGCAGTGACAAGGTCTATCTTACCGAGGATTATATTGAAAAATGTTATGCCGCTGTTTTAGCTTTCGATGCCAGAATGCTGGAGTCGCATTTTGAAAACGCAATTGTAGAGTTGGGTACTGAAGTATTTATTGAGCACTTGTTGACGCCCTTGTTAACCAGAATTGGCGAGCGTTGGATATCAGGAGAACTGAGGCCGGTTCATGAGCACATGACTTCATCTGTTATTCGTTCATTGACCTATATTTTACGTAACAATAATCCCCGTGCAGTTAATGCGCCCCGGATGATTGTTAGTACACCTATTGGTCAATTACATGAATTGGGCGCTTTATTGGCGGCTATTATGGCTGAACTGAGTGGCTGGCAAGTGACTTATCTGGGCGCTAATCTGCCTGCTGAAGAAATTGCTGCCGGGGTTAAATATACCAACGCTTGTGCATTGACGCTGAGTCTCAGTTTCGCTACCGATGATCATGTTGTGGCGAAAGAGCTAAGGCGACTTAAAAAATTAGTGGGCAATAACGTCTCAATCATTGTCGGTGGAAGGGCGGCGAGTCATTTTCAAGGCGTTTTAAATGAGGTGGGTGTTTTAAATATTCAAGGTTATGCCCATTTTAGACAAATTCTGAATGAACTGGCGGCATAAAACCTGGAGCAAGAAAGCCGATAACGCGTTATAGTTAAATCGCATTGTTGAATTTGGGATAACATGACAGGATATATTGCTAATTTATTAATTATTAAAATCTGCTATGAGCTTTTGGAAAACAAAAAAACTGCCTGAAATGACGACCGAAGAATGGGAGTCATTGTGTGATAACTGTGGCAAATGTTGTTTACACAAGTTGGAGGATGAAGATTCCGGGGAAATAGTATTCACCAGCGTCGCTTGTAAACTCATCAATTTAACGAGCTGTCGCTGTACACGCTATAACGAACGTACCCAATTAGTTCCGGAATGTCTTAATTTAAAGCAAAACGACTTTACACAGTATCACTGGTTGCCTTCAACCTGTGCCTACCGTTTACTGAGCGAGAATAAAAAACTTCCTGCATGGCATCCCTTGGTATCGGGAAGTACTGCCAGTGTTAAAAAAGCGGGTGTTTCAATTAGAAGTTATGCGATAAAAGAATCAATGGCGGTAAATCTGGAAGACCATGTCATTGAATGGCTGGACTGATAAGTCACCCTTATTAAAATTAGAACACAGATGACACGGATTTGACTGATAGGACACTGATAAGAGAAGTTTCTAAATCTTATGTAATTATAAGGTCTTTTTGGGCTAAAAATAAAATCCGTTGAAACCCGTATAATCAGTGTCATCCATGTTCCATGATTTAAGCCTATATCTGCCGAGTAGTTACGCGCTTATTAAATCAGGGCTTAAGATTAATAACAATTCCCGCACCATCAACAGATTTTCGTTTTTCCAATTCCGGTTCCGGAGACATCAAAAATCCGCCTTTTAATTCTAGCGGTTGCGGCTTTTTTTTAGTCTCCGGGGCAAAAATATTAGTCACCAGGCTTTGTGCAACTGCTTTTTGGATATTGTTTTCATCGGTACTTTCAGAGGTATTAAATGGAACAGAAAGATCCAGCGGTTTTTCAAACTCGTTATGTTGGGAGGTGTTATCTTTATCAGTGCTGGTGGTATCTGTTGCCAAGGTTATTTTTTGCGGGTTTATTTTGACAGACAGCGTGTTGTTTTTTACCTTTGCCGGATCTGTGTCCAGTGTTTTTTTGATGTTTTCAGTTTCGGTTGTCTGGAGTTCACGTTCTGTTTTTTGGGTTTCTACAACGATCATAGTGTTATCAATGGTTTTGTTAAAACCACTTAGAAAAACCCATGAAACGGTTAGAAAACTTAATAAAAATAGCCGGTAATTTGTCATTTTAATTTTTCCACTTCAGTTATTAAATTAACCGAGTTAGTTGTAAAGCCCGATAAAGCGATTAGAGACATGACTTGAACAGGTAAGAGCAAAATAACCTGATTCAAAATAGAAGCTCGGATGATCTTAAAAAAGTAATCAATGAGTAATTTGATGTTAAACCATATCATAGTCCAGCTCCCATATACAAGGCACATTTTCTGCCAGGGTGCCAAAAAGATAGCGGATTGTTGCGGTTTGACAAGAAAAACAGGCCGCTAAAAGGCCGCCGATGTAGACGGAGCCGCGTAACGGTTAAGTCTTTCGTATTGTCCGGCCTTAATTCGGAAGCCATTCTCAAATAATGGATACTCAACCAATCATTTCAGTCCGATAACGATAAATCTTGATGTTGTCAGACCAGTAATCCTGAGGTAATCCTGCTTTTTGTTTTAAATGCTGCAAAAACTGCTCAGGTTCTGGTAGTTGCTCCCAAACCGAGGGCAAAAAAGTTCCTCGTCGCCGGCCTTCTTCCAATATTAAGCCGTCTATGCCAGGTTGTAGTTGGGTTATTAAGTCCTGTTCCGAGGTGAAGGTAACGGGTTCTGAGGGCGTAAGTATGGACAGGTGTATTTCCAGTTCATTAAATTCTTCATCTGCCAGTGGTGGGAAGCGGGGGTCTTTAAAGGCCGCTAAAAAAGCGTTTTCTGCAATATCTTCGGCCAGCGGCCTGACGGCTTCCAACATGCCAATACAGCCACGCAGTTGCTGGTGTTTTTGCAGGGTAACAAAAGTCGCACGCTTGATGGTTAATTCATCCGGAAAATCGGCGCTATTAATTGTTAAGGGTCTGCCTGTTTGCAAGCCATGCCGGATTGAGCTTTTTGCCAACTCCAGCAAGCGTTGTTGATGTTCTTTAGTCAATGACATAAGCGCCATACCCCACAACTCTGCTTTTATCGCCAGAGGTATCGCCTGAGTTACGCAGATCGATTGTTTTAATGGTGAGTGATTTTTCCCGTGCCAGTTTTAACAAGCCACTGACGGGCACTTTACCGCAGGCGGAATCATCGGCGAGCTGTTCATATTGCAGGTGTTCTATGACTGCGCTGGTTGTTTTGTCGAGCTTTTTTGCGGCGGCATAATCGTGATAATGACTTAAGTCAGAACTGATAACAATCAAGGTTTCATCGCCGCCCCACAGCGCATCGATAACCTGGCTGACTTGTTCCGGTGATGCATCGCCAGCGACAATGGGCACAATTTTGAAGTCATCCAGCATTTCCTGTAAAAAAGGCAAATGGACTTCCAGGCTATGCTCGTAAGTGTGCGCCTCTTCAAGGTAATCGACAAAGGGTAGTTTGGCGATAGTTTTTACGGCTTCTTGATCGACAGTGATAGAACCTAACGGAGTAATGAATGCTTGCGCTTTACTTACGGCCAAGCCGCTAAAAGCGACGCGATGGGATGGACCAATGATAACAACCCGGTTAATCAGATTATGCGCTTTTTTTAAGCGGGCATAAGCGGTTGCGGCAACAGGGCCTGAATAAATGTAGCCGGCATGAGGCGCGATGATGGCTTTGGGTACCTTTGCACCGTTTTCAGCATCGTTTAAATAACTGTCCAGCATTTGATGTAATTGTATTGGATTGGCAGGGTAAAAAGAGCCTGCCACGGCGGGTTGTCTGTTCATGATCGTCTCCTTTATTTCCGGGTAACAAATTAATGGGGATCTTTGCAAAGCAACAGTAAATATTATAATCTATTAGCTAAACGACAGATACTTCATGTTAATAACGGACTGTGACAAGATGATTTGTTAACGGTTCCAGGAGAATGAAAATGACTGTTTTTATTACCCATGATACGGTGAAGACCAATTATTGGCATAAATTAGACGATGGCCGCGTTCAATGTGATCTTTGCCCGAGATTTTGCAAGCTGCACAAAGACCAGCGGGGCCTGTGCTTCGTCAGACAGAATCTGGATGATCAACTGGTTATGACCAGTTATGGTCGCTCCAGCGGTTTTGCCATTGATCCTATCGAAAAGAAACCGCTAAACCATTTTTTACCCGGAACCCCCGTATTCTCTTTTGGTACGGCGGGTTGTAATTTGGCCTGCAAGTTTTGCCAGAACTGGGATATCAGCAAGTCGCGAGAAATGGATACGCTGATGAGCAAGGCATCTCCTGATGCCATTGCTCAGGCCGCGTTGGACTATGGTTGTGACAGTGTTGCCTACACGTATAATGATCCGGTGGTTTTTCATGAATATGCGCTTGATACGGCCAAGGCTTGCCGAAGTTTTGGCATAAAATCAGTGGCGGTTTCTGCCGGTTATGTCTGCGCCGAACCCAGAGCTGAATTTTATCAATGGATGGATGCCGCCAACATTGATTTAAAAGCCTTTACCGAGCGTTTTTATTATCAGATAACAGGCGGGCATCTGGAACCCGTTTTGGAAACATTAAAATATATTAAACACGAAACTTCGGTTTGGCTGGAATTGACGACGTTAATTATTCCCGGTGAAAATGACTCGGAAGCAGAGCTGGAAGCCATGACCCAATGGGTGGTTGAGAATTTGGGAGCGGATGTACCCTTGCATTTTTCGGCATTTCATCCTGACTGGAAGATGTTTGATAAGCCGCCTACGCCGATTGTTTCTTTATTACTCGCAAGGCAAATTGCTTTAAAAAACGGGGTGCATTATGCTTACGTGGGCAATGTGCATGACAAGTCGGCAGACAGTACTTATTGCCACAGTTGCGGTCAGTTATTGATAGGCCGTGACTGGTACGAGTTGTCTGAATGGAATCTGGATGAATCTGGCTGTTGTCGTTTTTGCGGCGAACGTTGCGCGGGTGTATTTAATCCAAAACCCGGAAACTGGGGTGCAAAAAGAAAAAGCGTTATGATGCAATAAGCAGAGCCACGAAGCATACAATGCGTTAGCGTAATCTTTGTATCCTTCGTGATAATTAAAAATACCTGCCTAAACTAGAGCGAATCGCCGATTTCGGTTTTATAAAACGGCCACTTTTTAACGTGCAGATACTTTCTGATCGGTGACTTAATGACGGATACACACAGGGCAATAGAGAACAGGCACCAGACGGCGGCATATTCATTGGGATCTGTAGTCGTAATATCCGAAATAAAGGGGCCAATCAGATAATGGAAGCCCACAAAGCGCCATGAGCCATACATTAGCGGCATATAAAAAGCCACCAGAATATAGGTGAAGGCGTGCAAGCCCCAGTCAAAGCCAAACAACCATTTGACAGGATCAGACATGAGGCCGTTCAAAGGCATTTGCCAGGCAATATGCCAAGAGCCCGATGTTGAGCAAACACTGGGGCCGCAAAAACCTTCCACACCAATATTACAAGTGCCTGCCCAGCCAAATGGATACATTTTGATTAGCATGGCAACCGAACCGATTGCACAAATCGTATAAACGGTCGTGCGGATTTTTAATTTAACACTCACAGGAATAAAGTACATTGCCACCATGTTGACAAAAAATGGCTGAAAGGCGACGTGTAAATAACCCAAAAGCGTGAGTATCTGATTATTCGGATTATCACATAAATCAATATAGATGTAAGTTACTGCCTGTAATAACTCCATTAAGGCAAAATAAGTTAACGGAATCCAAAGCTCTTTGGATTCCCCTTGTTTAAGTGCAACATACGCTGCAGTACTAAGACCTGCGATGGCTAATACGCCTGACGCTTCCCCGCTCCAACACATAAAACTGTATCCTCTTTCTTTTATAATTATTAAATGCCGCTTATTGCAACAGTTTCTTCGTTGGCTTATTAACGTTGAAACATCAGTCATGTTTGTTGATTGTTAATAGTTCAATCAGCTTAACCTCGGGTATTGTATTACAAGTGGCGAGGGATTGATAAAGGCTTGTTAAAACATCCTGCCTGTTTGTGGCAAGTAGCGGATTTAACAACAGTCGTTAAAACTAGAAAAATCATTTGATCCACGAAAAACACGAAAAGCACGAAAATATCCAAAGGGATACAAAATTGTATCTCGTCACCTAAAGGGCATAGGTATCTACACAACTGTAACTAATAATAAAAACAATGGGTTACGATATGGGTAAGCTCCCTCTCCTGTTGGAGAAGGAGCAGTAGGACTTGTGTAGATACCTATGCATAAAGGGTGAACGACGGTGCAATGCAACATGCTAATTACTTTCGTGTCTTTCGTGGACTAACTGCGCTTTTTAGTTTAAAGCCCTTCTTGCGCCAAGTAATGAATGACCAAAGGGCAGTAAGCTATTTTTATGATGACTATTTTATAGGATGAGGTATGGCAGCAAATGCATCAAGGTCTTCTATGGCAGCAGCGGTACGACGTATGAGTTCATGGTTGCTTTTAAGATTCATCATGCCGCCAATCGCCAGTGTTACCAGCATGGCTTCAAAGGGATAGACAAGGTGAGCGCGATACCGTTGTAACAGAATAGCGGCATCAATATCTTCGATACCGTTATTCTCAAGACTTTGCGCATAAGTTGCAATCAGTCCCGCTTCATGACGTAGCCGGGTTTCAGGCTCAAGGGCGGTGGACAGAAAGTAAGCAATATCGCTTATGCCCTCGCCAAAGCGAACCAGTTGCCAATCGAGAAGACCCGGTTGGGACTGATTCCAGAATAGATTGCCGGGGTGGCAATCATGATGAATGAGTGTTTGTGGCGCATCGGTAAGAAAGCGCATGGCCTGTCGGCGATGACGGGCGTAATGAATTGCGCGAGCATGAAGTTTTGAGGGGACAAGATCGCCCGCTTTATGTAGCCCTCTTTTCATCAATGGAACCGCCATTGCGGTACCCAAAAAGTCTTCCAGACAACGAACCGGGCCGGCCAACCAAGGATAGGTATGATTAAGACTTTCTTTTTTCCAAAAGCAGGCATGAAAGCGGGCAAGCTCTTCTACAACCTGGGTGGCTTGATAAAATGTTAGCGCATCGCCCGCACTTCCCAGTAGAGCGCCACAACTGCTTACATCGGTAAGAACCAGTGTTGCGCCTCTGCCAAACCGGCTTTGTGCCGCCAGAAAATCTGGTACAGTAACCGATACCGACTGGGCGACTTCATTATAAAAGCGTACCTCCGTATGCAGCAGTCTGGGTAAAGCCGTGATTAATCTTGCTTGCCAAGCCAGCGATGGCAGCTTTACAAACCATTGTTCGGGCAACAGGGCGGGTTGATTGTGTTTCACTTTGACACGCACACGCGTTGTCGTCCCAATTTCAACAGAAATAATGTTTACACTGGAAACAATTATGTGGGTTGAGTGGTTATTAACCACGCGTTGAGCCCAGTCGATTGTTAAATCATTCGGGTGGCGAACAAGAATGTTCTGCATTATTTTAAAAATAACCTGGATGCGTAAAAATAGCAGCAGGTTGGAAAAAGGGAGAAGGTCAAATCTGACTGATTTTATAAGTCTGTCAGGTCTAATTCCGGTCTTTTTGTCGAAGGGCGCATTTATAGAAATCCAAATGCGCCTAATTTAGTCAGCTTATTAAATTCGCTTTCCTAAGGATTATAAGCATCCTTATCAATGTAAATATCGATAGGGTTTTTCGGGTTGATGGCAGCAACCGGTAAATCCTTACCTAAACGCCAGTCATTAACGGCTTCCTGTTTATTGGCACCCGTAATCAGGAAGATGAGTTGTTGTGTGTTGCTTAAGGCTTTTGCACTGATGGAAACCCGTTCAGGCGGTGGTTTGGGTGAATTATAAACCGCATGAGCCAGTTCATCTTCAGGATGCTGATATCCCGGAAATAAACTGGCCGTATGACCATCTTCACCCATGCCCAACAAAACCATATCAAACGGAAGTGCACTCGCGACAATCTGCTGATATTTTTTTGCGGCTTGTTCCGGCCCCAGTTCAGCGGGAATTGTAAAAATCTGCGCCTCTGGAATAGCCACTTTTTCCAGAAAAACCCGGGTTGCCATCAGGCTGTTTCTATCAGTATGATCGACTGGCAAACAACGCTCGTCACCATAGTAGATAAACCATTTTGACCAATCGGCCTCTGCCTGAGCCAACAAGCGATACACTTTTTCAGGTGTGCCTCCACCGGCTAATACTATTTTAAAAATGCCACGTTCGGCAATGGCTTGATCAGCGGCCTTAAGAATTTGTTGGTAAGCGGCTACAGCCACCTGATCGGCTGTTTCCAGGTTATGCCAACGACTGTTATCTTGCATTTATTTACACTCCGGTGTTAAAGAACTGCGCCATGATTGAGCGCTTTTATCAAATAGGCGACTGTCTTCAGGTCCCCAAGAACCCGCTGGATAAGTGGCAATGTGGTCACGTTCAATTGCCCAGGTTTGCAGGATAGGGTCAACAATACGCCACGCATATTCGACTTCGTCAAAGCGCAGAAAGAGTGAACGGTCGCCTTTTAAAACATCCAGCAACAAATCTTCATAAGCGTCGATGGCTTTTTCATCTTCATTTCTAAAGCTGGCATCCAGGCTGCTGGTTCGTGTACTCATTTCCAGTCCGGGTTCTTTTACGGTCATTTCAATACGAATACATTCTTCCGGTTGTATGCCCAACAATATCCAGTTTTGGTTCATACATTGCACATTGGTATCTCTGAAAAATTGTAACGGCGGATGGCGAAAGCAGATAGAAATAGTCGATTGCGCTTGAGCCATACGTTTACCGGTACGCAAATACATAGGCACACCGCGCCACCGCCAGTTATCGACATACAGCTTCATGGACGCATAGGTTTCGGTCACGCTATTGGCGGGAATATTGTCTTCCTGTAAGTAGCCTTTGACCTTTTCGCCATTGATATGACCTTGGGAATATTGACCCCGAAAGGCATGACCATGCACGGCTTCTTTGGGAATGGGGCGGATGGATTTTAATACCTTAACTTTTTCATCCCGCAAGGATTCGGCTGCCATTGAGGCAGGGGGCTCCATGGTTACCAGGGTCAGTAATTGCAACAGGTGACTTTGCAACATATCACGCATGGCTCCGGCACCGTTATAATAATCAGCCCTGCTCTCTATGCCGATTTCTTCCGAATGAGTAATTTGAATATGATCGATGTAATTGCGGTTCCATAAAGGTTCCAGCATGACATTGGCAAAACGAAATACCAGCACATTTTGCACCATGCCTTTACCCAAATAATGATCAATACGGTAAATTTGATCTTCCGTTAAATAGCGGCTGATGCGTTTTTGTAGTGCCTCGGCGCTGTCCAGATCATAACCAAACGGTTTTTCAATAATGACACGACGCCAGCCGTCTTCTTCATCAAACAAATGATTGTTGCTTAACATCTCCATTACAGTACCAAAGTCGGCGGGACTGATAGACAGATAGAAGGCAATATTTTTAGAGAAATTCTTTTTCTCGTTAAGCAGTTCAGCCAGTTCTGAATAACACTGTGGCTGTTCGATATCGCCTTGATGATACTGTAAGCGATCACTAAAGCGTTGAAAAATTGCTTCATCAAAATCATCTTTGGATTTTTCCAAAATCATATCCCTGACTTCACTCAGCCATTTTGCCTGATCCCAAGGCCTTCGGCCAATGGCTAAAATACGCGTGCCGTGCGGTAGTCGCTTGGCTGCATCCAGATGATAAAGAGCGGGCATTAATTTAATTCTGGAAAGGTTGCCAGTGGCACCAAAAATAACGTAAGTACAAGGTTCGGCATGCATAAAGAAGGTCTCGGTAGATTGAGAAATGGAACACGGATGACGCGGATTAAACTGATAAACAAGGATTAAAAAGCGTAAGACAAGCTTGATTTCGGCTTATAAAAATACGTTTAAATCCGTCCGATTAGTGTCATCCGTGTTCTATTAGTGGTTAAACCGTATAAGTAGAAGACGCCGTTTTGCCGCCGTGTCCCGTCCAGTCGGTATGGAAAAACTCACCTCTGGGCTTGTCGGTGCGCTCATAAGTATGTGCACCAAAATAATCCCGTTGTGCCTGTAATAAATTGGCAGGCAATCTTTCCGTGCGATAGCCGTCGTAATACGCCAAGGCAGAAGAAAACGCCGGGGTAGGAATACCCAGTTCAATGCCTAAAATAACGGCTTTGCGCCAGCCGACATCGGCCTGTTTCATGGCGTTAACAAAGAAATCGGCCAACAGCAGATTTTCCAGTTCAGGATTGCCGGTGTACGCTTGTTTGATGTCATTTAAAAATTGGCTGCGAATAATACAACCGCCTCGCCACATTAAGGCAATTTCGCCATAATTAAGCGCCAGGTTATATTCCTTGGACGCTTCACGCATTAACCGAAAACCTTGCGCATAAGAAATAATCTTGGCGGCGTACAGAGCATCACGAATCGCATCAATCATGGTTTGTTTGTCGCCGGAAAAGGCTTGTGTACGTTTAGGCAATACCTGCGCGGCTTTAACCCGTTCTGATTTTTGAGCAGACAGGCAACGCGCAAAAACCGATTCACCAATCAAGGTTAAGGGAATACCCAAATCCAGCGCATTAATACCCGTCCACTTACCCGTGCCTTTTTGACCGGCCGTATCCAGGATTTTGTCCACCAAAGGCAAACCGTCTTCATCTTTGTACGCCAAAATATTGGCCGTAATTTCAATCAAATAAGAACTTAATGTGCCTTGATTCCACTCGGCAAATATCGCGTGCATTTCATCAGCGCTTAAGCCCAAACCTTGAGACAGCAATTGATAAGCCTCGCTAATCAACTGCATGTCACCGTATTCAATACCGTTATGTACCATCTTGACGTAATGACCCGCGCCATTATCACCGACCCATTCGCAGCAAGGATCGCCATCAACCTGCGCACTGATCGCCTGAAAAATAGGTTTAACCGTCGGCCAGGCCGCTTTATTGCCACCCGGCATAATGGAAGGGCCATGCCTTGCGCCTTCTTCGCCACCCGAAACACCGGTGCCGATGTAATTAAGATTTTTTTCTTTAAGGGCTGCCGTCCGGCGATTGGTGTCAGTAAACAGAGAATTACCCCCATCGACAATAATATCGCCAGCGGCTAACAACGGCACCAACTTGTCGATATATTGATCAACCACTTCACCCGCTTTAACCATCAACATAACAATACGCGGCACTTCCAGGCTAGCAACCAATTCTTCAAGTGAGTGTGTGCCAACTACCTGTGTGCCTTTTGCCGGCCCCTCCAAAAACTCATCCACTGTGCTGGTAGTGCGGTTAAAAACGGCGACTTTAAAACCGTGGTCGTTCATATTAAGAACCAGGTTTTGTCCCATTACTGCCAGACCGATTAAACCAATGTTTGCTTTCATGTTTGCCTCTATGGAATTAGTGTTGGGGAAATGTATGGCACACTTAAACGTCTTGTTACCACTCCAACCGGTAGAGGGTTGAGGTGAGGGGATGCTCAAGTCATTTCGTGTAGTATCTTAAGTGGAATATTATCATATTTTACTGATAGATTATGTATAGGATAAAGCTCAAAAGAAAAGCAGTGGCTATAAAAAACATTCTCCTCCACTCTTTTAGTCATTGGCTTGCCTCGGTAGAGCGACGGGATTTACCCCAATCATTATTGAGGGGATGGTTGCTGCCGTTTATAGAGCCCCGCGTGAAAAAGTCAGTCGTTTAATTATTAACCTTTTTAACAAAAATAATCAGCCCCCAACGTGCCTCCAAATTAATAAGATAATATTTTATATTGACTAGCGCCGCGTAATCTAGTCTAATGGCCGTCTTTTGTAGTTCCGCCCAGGTAGCTCAGTCGGTAGAGCAGAGGACTGAAAATCCTCGTGTCGACGGTTCGATTCCGCCCCTGGGCACCACTGCAAAAAATTAAGCAACACCTCAAAAAGCCCAGGTAGCTCAGTCGGTAGAGCAGAGGACTGAAAATCCTCGTGTCGACGGTT
>JBAXXH010000010.1:0-54541 GCA_037127995.1 Methylococcaceae bacterium
CATAATACGAAACAAAATACTCGACGCTGTTTTCCGGAAAAAACTCTTTCATTTCGCCGTATAACTGCGCGGCCAAGGTTTTATTGGGTGCCATAATCATCGCCGGACGCTGCACTTCATTGATGACATTGGCTATGGTGAAGGTTTTTCCGGAACCGGTCACACCCAGCAGGGTTTGATGAACCTCACCATCACTTAAACCTTCAACCAAGGCTTTTATGGCAGTAGGCTGATCGCCAGCGGGTTGAAATCGGCTGTGGAGTTTAAATTGTTTTTTCACTTAACTTCTCAATAGACAGGCTTTTTTAACATCGGGTTATTAGCAAGCCACACTACATAGCGTATAATTGCCGTCATTTATCAATTACATTTTACACGGCGGAATATGATTATCACACTTTCTAACAGAGTCAAAGCAGTTAAACCTTCACCTACTTTGGCAATTACCGCCAGAGCCGCTCAAATGCGTGCCGCCGGTAAAGATATTATCGGCCTTGGCGCAGGCGAACCCGACTTTGACACGCCAGACCATATTAAAGCCGCCGCTGTTAAGGCAATGGATAGTGGTTTTACCAAATACACCGCCGTAGACGGAACTGCCAGCCTAAAAAAAGCCATTATCGAAAAATATAAAAACGATAATGGTCTTGATTACACGCCCAAACAAATTCTGGTTTCTTGCGGCGGTAAACAAAGCTCGTACAATCTGACTCAGGCCATGATTAACCCCGGCGATGAAGTGATCATTCCTGCGCCCTACTGGGTATCTTATCCAGATATGGTGTTATTGGCGGATGGTGTGCCGGTTATTATTGAAACCACACAGGCCCAACATTTTAAAATTTCACCTGAACAACTGCGTGCCGCCATTACCGATAAAACCCGGTTAATCTTTATTAACAGCCCGTCCAACCCTTCCGGTGTTGCCTATAGTTTGGAAGAACTAAAAGCGTTGGGTGATGTGCTGACTGATTTCCCCAATATCATTATCGCCACTGATGATATGTATGAGCATATTCTTTGGAATCAAGGCTCGTTTGTTAATATTTTAAACGCACATCCAGAATTTTATGATCGCACAGTAGTTATGAATGGCGTATCCAAAGCGTATTCAATGACCGGTTGGCGTATCGGTTATGCCGCAGGTCCGGCTGATTTGATTGAAGCCATGTGTACCATTCAGTCACAAAGCACCTCCAATCCAACGTCTATTTCACAATATGCCGCCGAAGCTGCCTTAACCGGCGACCAAAGCTTTATAACCAACATGTGTGTTGAGTTTAAAAAACGTCATGATTATGTCGTTGCAGAACTCAACAGTATTGACGGCGTTGAATGTCTTGAAACTGACGGCACTTTTTATGTATTTCCCAATATAGAAAAACTGATTGCCCGCCTGGACGGCATTAACAATGATTTGGAATTTTCTGATTATTTAATCGAAAAAGCAGGCGTTGCCTTGGTGCCCGGTTCTGCCTTTGGTTCCGAAGGCCATATCCGCATTTCAATTGCCACCAGCATGGCTAATCTGCAAAACGCTTTAGAGCGGATTAAGCAAGCGATTTAAAAATAAGGCAACTTGTATAAAATAACCTCCCATTCTATCGTTCCCACACACCGGCGTGGGAATGCCGCCAGTGACGCTCCAGCGTTGCCGGATGAATTCCCCACGCAAGCATGGGAACCAGGCATAATTAATCGCCTATGGAATGGGTTTTAGCGTTATGTTGACAGCCCCTAAAGTTGTTCTTTTTGGAGTATAAGAGTATGCTTCATTTTCTGTATTTGGCAATCAAGCGTTGCCTTGGTAATCTTTAAAACATTGGCATGCCGGTGTCATCTGCATGAGTTCTTAGAAAAACCCCCTCAACTAGTTGGAGTAAACGCCATGAGCAAAGAACAAAAAAGCAATAAAGAAGACAAGAAAAAACCCGCATTGAGTCCTAAAGAAAAGAAAGCAGTAAAGAAGACCAAAAAAGATTCAAAGAGTTAATAAAAAATGTATCAACCGGGTGGGCAGACTTTGTTTGCCCACTACTCTATTCATAGAGCGCCTTATTTTTTAAACAGCGTAATCATTTGGGATTTGTCATCAATATTTATTTGGTAACGCCCTAAAAAACTCATTCCCAACAAGCTGTTTTTTCCTAGCAGCTGATCTGCAATAAAAGCCACTTGTACATTTTCAACGGTTTCCCCGCCAACTCTCAGTTCCTGCAACAAGCCAATTTTTGCATCGGTCGTGCCATTGGCAGTTTGCATTTTATGGTGGGTAAATGTGCTGTTTGCAAGGCCTAATTTCGGGATCATCGATTCAGGTAATACCACCAAATCGGCACCGGTGTCGATAATCATATCCAGCGTTTGCCAGTTACCGCCAAGACCTGAAATGGCGACGGACACCATAAAATGATTACCTTGCAGAGTAGTGGGCAAAATAATACGCTCGACGTCCGTTTTTTGTTTTTTATTAACAATGACGATGTGCTCAATCTGGCCTTTGGCATTTCGACTGACAATGTGATTGTACGAAGCCAGGAGCTGTTCAAGTTGCTGTTCCAAACTGCCACGGGTAAAAACTTTTTCTTCATTCTGGATTTTTTCCAAACCAGTGACCTTAATAGCCATAAGGCTTTGCAGAGACTGGATTTGTTTATACAGATCGTCGGGATCTTCAGAACTTTGCGCCTGGACGTTTATAGAAATCAACGCCAAGGTAGAAATAACCAGTAAACACAATTGCTTACTGACCGTGGTGAGGTAGCCGATGGTTGTCATTCGTTTTTAACTTGTTCAGGTTATGGGTATTTGCTAACGTTAAAGCAGAACACAAAACAAATCGAAAAGCCAATTTTTATTTATGCCGGGTATGATCAACATTATGGTGTGTTTTTCTAACCGGATAGGCATTAACGGCCTATCAATACGACCGCCGCTCTGGCTCCAATCAGGTAATGACTCTGATCAACTAAAACGTGCAAGTTTTCGTCGTCCATAATAGCAAGCTCTCCCGGTAAACTGGTGTCTATAAACCGGCACCATTTTTGATTATTAAGGGTGGGGAGTTGAAATGTCGCTGTTTTCCAGTATGCATTGGCTATGAGAAAGATATCGGGAGAAACACTGCCAATATTGCGGCCAAAAATATGCGCGGCAATGCTGTGTGATTCAAAACTCCAGTCTGGTGAGTTCAGTTGATGGCCATGCCAATCAATGTGAAGGCCAAGACCTTCTTTAACGGTGAAACTGTCATTCCGCAATAACTCATGGGATTTTCTAAAAGCGATCAGTAAACGAAAAAAACGGTATAAGCTTTTGTTTTCATTCAAGCCTTGCCAGTTTAACCAACTGATGCCATTATCTTGGCAGTATGAGTTGTTATTGCCCTGTTGCGTCCTGCCTATTTCATCACCGGCCAAAATCATGGGCACACCGCGTGACATTAATAATAACGTGGCCAAGTTACGAACCTGACGTTCCCGCAACGCGTTAATAAGCGGGTCATCTGTTTCACCTTCTGTGCCACAATTCCAACTGAGATTGTTATTGTCGCCATCGCCATTGCCTTCGCCATTTGCCCGGTTATGTTTTTCGTTATAGCTCACCAAGTCGTGTAATGTGAAACCGTCATGACTGGTGACAAAATTGACGCCGTGGCCGGGATCCCGCCCAAATTGATAGAGTTCGGAGCTTCCCGAGATGCGGTTGGCCAGTCTTCCCACCATGCCCGGATCACCCTTGACAAAGCGCCTGACATCATCTCGAAAATGACCGTTCCATTCCGCCCATCTGCCCCAGTTTGGAAAACTGCCAACCTGGTATAGCCCCGCTGCATCCCAAGCTTCCGCTATTAACTTGGTACTGGCAAGAACGGGGTCACCGGCAATTTGTTCCAATAATGGCGGGCTATCCAAGACGTTGCCTTTTTGATCACGACCCAGTATAGAGGCCAAGTCAAAACGAAAACCATCGACATGCATTTCCATAACCCAGTAACGCAAGCTGTCCATAATAAAGTTTCGTACATAAGGCTGATTGCAGTTTATGGTATTACCGCAACCTGAAAAATTCATGTAACTGCCATCTTCAGAGAGCATGTAGTAAGTGCTGTTATCGATACCTTTTAAAGAATAAGTGGGCCCCCGGTGATCGCCTTCGCCGCTGTGGTTGTAGACTACATCCAGGATGACTTCAATCCCGGCTGCATGCAGCGCTTTGACCATATCTTTAAATTCCTTGATCTCATTCCCCGGTAATTGACCGCTCGCATAACCTGACTTAATGGCAAAAAAGGATAAGGGATGATAACCCCATAAATTGCGCAGCACTGAACCCGACTCCGGATTAGACCGGTCGTTATCCAGTTCATCGAATTCAGTGATGGGCAACAACTCGACAGCAGTGATGCCCAGTTCAAGCAAATAAGGTATTTTCTCGATGATGCCACGGAAAGTGCCCGGATTATTTACGTTTGAAGAATTATCCTGGGTAAAACTGCGTACATGTAATTCATAAATGATCGAATCCGCAAGGGGCCGATTAATGGGTTGATCAAATTCCCAATCGTATTCCGTGTTAACTAAAATAGCGCGGCGAAATGGCGTATTGGGGTATTGGGGATCCGCCCAGGTAATTCGCCCGTTTAAAGCAATCGCGTAAGGGTCAGCCAAAAGCAAATTAGGATTGTATCGATGCGGAAGGTTTTTGGGGCCGTCAATCTTATAGGCGTATTCGATACCCGGATTCAAGCCGGCAACAAACACATGCCATATATCGCCGGTGCGGTTAATTTTGTTATCCAGTGGAAAAGCCACTACCTCATCGTCGTCACCGGGGAGAAAAAACACCAGAATAACTTCTGTGGCATTACGTGCGTAAATCGAAAAATTAATGCCGCCCCGCTCAACAGTGGCACCTAAAGGCAAAGCATGGCCTCGTTGAATACTAAAATCGTCCGTAATTAAAGAGAGAAACTCCGCTGTTGATTTCGACGCCATAAATAATTCCTTTGTGATGACTGGATATTTTCAGATCCTGCTTGGGTACGTTTGAAACGGTGCGGGCAAAGCTTGTTAATAACTATAAATTATGAGGGTATCTTGAGTTTCGTGAAACCTGATTACTTTATAAATAAGCCTTCGGTTTCGCATTGAATAGCGGGAGGCTTGCAAACCCCGACCGGCATCGGAGTAAAGATTTACGGCAAGCAAAAAAGCAGGGTTGCTTTACCAAAAATAAGAATATATCTTATATCCAACTCGTAAGAAAATAACTTGGAGGAAAAATGCCACAAGTACGAACTCAAACAGTTAGGCTCGGCGAACATTGGAACAACCTGATAGACTCCCTACTGAAAAGTGGACGCTATGCCAGCGTAAACGAAATTATGCACGATTCTTTACGCTTATTGGAAGAAAGGGAAGCAAACACGAAGCTGCAAGCGTTACGCGCAGCACTTATTGAAGGCGAAGAAAGTGGTGATGATGGCGAATTAAACATGGAAACAATCAAGCAGCAAGCAAAAAAAGAAGCCCGATTGATCTAAAAATGCGCAAAACTCACGCCCAAGCACTCGCTAAACAAGACCTGAAAAATATTTGGCTTTATTCGTTCAAAAACTGGGGTGAAAAACAGGCGGATTGCTATTTTGATGAATTAAATGCCGCTATTGCTTTTATCGCTGAAAACCCGGAAATTGGTTTTTCCTGTGATTATATTCGGGAAGGATACAGGCAATATCACATTAATCGCCATTTTGTTTTTTATCGCATTACAGCCACCAAAATCCATATTGTGCGGGTGCTTCATGACAGCATGGATTTTAAAGCGCATTTTAAAAACCCTCTTTCTTGCGGCTATCCTTTCCCATCGACCTTGGAAAAATGATAATTTTTGCCTCCAAAGCCGGACGGGGTATATTACTCCGATTGCAGTAAGCAAGTAGCCTCGATGTAACATAGTGGAATCGAGGATAATCGAAACCTAATTCCTCGATTTCGTTTTACTTCATCGAGGCTACTTGCTAATAATGATGCCATAAAAACGGCATATTTCAGGCATTTTCTTTTCCCGTCAATATGTTTAAGATGATTGGTATTTTAGCGTGTTTCACGTTGATAAAACAATTTCCCCTTTAATAGTTGGTATTTGCTGTAGTCAGTTACAACGCTTCGATCAAGGTTTAAAACCCGACCGGCTTAGAAGTAACGCTTAAAAATTTGCTTAAATGAAAAGAGGGGTTAGGCTAGACTAATGAAACTAATCTAAAAATGGATTGGCTCAACGGAGGCGACATGAATCAACTATTTGCAAAAATGGTTAGCTTGTTAAAAAGTGATCAACAGGCAGAAAATCCAAGCATTCTTTCTGAGAACGGTATTAGCACGGCAGCCGTTCCTGGAGTTGAAGAACCTGAACAGCTTCATCAAGGCAGAAGACGTTTAAAGGAAAGTTACACGAGTCATTGGGATTTGGATTATCTGCCCAGAAAAGAAGTCGATAAGCTATTAGCTGAAATTCAAAATCGCAATGGCAGTTAAAAGAGACGGGAGTTAATTTCGCCACCTTGGAGGTCAGGCTTTGCCTGACAGTCAGGCAAAGCCTGACCTCGTGTGCCCAGCATGGGCTAAAACTTGTTATCTGAAAGGAGATAATATCTTGCGCAAATACGCCGAGGCAGTGGGATGTGATCTCGAAATTAAATTAGCCCGTAGGGTGGTTTCGCGCTAACAAACCACCCTGCTCAGAATATCAGTTTTTGATTTAGCAGATAAGAATATAATTTTGCAAGACCTGACCCCTATTGTGTGACCCCTATTGTGCAAGAATTAAAGTGAATAATTACAATATGTTAGAGTGATAAAATAACTTGTGAAAAATAAATTATCTTATTAATCAATGTCTTATTTTACAGCGCAAATGGCTCTATTTGTGTGCCCCCTATTTGTGCCTATTTGCGCCCGGCCTGCCGAGTTGCGGATTAAAATCTAACCATTCATTATCTATGCCTGTAAAAATATGTCTATGCCATCCAAATCCTAGTTTAATCATTTCTTCAAAAGCTTCATCTTTACTATACCCATCATGAATAACACGAAACATGGCGATTATTAAGCCGGTACGATCTTGTCCGTGTGTGCAATGAACAAAGATCGGCCATTTGCTCTCATCCATGAGAGCATTGATTGCTTTTCGGATATTGTCTTTATCTGGTTTGTTTCCCCATTCTGAGAAAGATTGAGGAGGTAATCGGGCTTCTATTACAGTCATTCCTAATCTTTTCGCTTCTTCATCGGATTCATCTGGAGTTTCTGGATTTAATTTTACAACTGTTATTATCTTTTTAATATTTTTTAGATATGACCATCCATCAGGTGAGTTTGGTTGTCCACCACGATAAACTCCCCCGGAATTGACAATCGCAAAATTTGGAATACCAATTCTTTCTTCTGTAGATTTATATTCTAATGTAGCACAACCACTCTCGAAAAATATGATAAGTATAAGCAGTATAAGTAAATTACTGGATGAATAATGTGGATAGTAATTGTAAGTCATTTTTGTATTCCTTCTTTCTAATTGCTAGTAAATCAAAGATCGGTAGCTAAATGTGGTTACTCATTTGGCAGGATAAATTCAAGCCGGTTCTGCCTAACGAATGAGTTAAAGGTCAAGTCAGTACAGTGAAACTAAGTGATGAACTGTTGTCATTCTGGCTTATACCTTTGAACGAAATGTTGAACGACATACCTTAACATCTGGAATAGCAAGTAGCCTCGATGAAACGAAGTGGAATCGAGGATAATCGAAATGGTTCCTCGATTCCGTTCCAATTCATCGAGTCTACTTTGCTATCCATCTTAGCGCGTAGGGTGTATAAGCGAAGCGTCATACACCGAATTAGGGTTTCATCACCCGCCTTAAATGTTTAACGTTGCGCCATTTCACAACTCAGCAAGTAGCCTCAATGCAACGAAGTGGAATCGAGGATAATCGAAATGATTCCTCGATTCCGTTTTACTTCATCGAGGCTACTTTGCTTAACCTCTACCCAGCCGCTTTTCAGTTTCAAGTACCAGTTGGGTAGTTTGCAACACGGTATCGGGATTCAAACTCATGGAGCCTATGCCGATTTCCACCAAAAACTCTGCCATTTCTGGATAATCGGACGGCGCTTGTCCGCACAAGCCGCAATGTTTGCCGTTGCGTTTTGAGCCTTCTACGGCCAGCCGGATCATTTCTTTAACGCCGGGGTCGCGTTCATCAAAATCTTCGGCGACGATGGCGGAATCCCGGTCTACGCCTAATGTCAGTTGGGTGAGGTCATTGGAGCCGATGGAAAAGCCGTCAAAATGTTCGGAGAAGGCATCAATCGAGATGACGTTATTGGGAATCTCGCACATCACATAGATTTCCAGGCCGTTTTCGCCACGGGTTAAACCGAGTTGAGCCATGTAATCGAGCACCTTTTTGGCTTCCTGGACACGGCGGCAAAACGGAATCATCAGGATGACATTGGTCAGGCCCATGTCATCGCGCACCCGTTTCATGGCGGCGCATTCCAGTGCGAAACCTTCCGCGTAGGCGGGATGGGTGTAACGTGACGCGCCGCGAAAACCGATCATCGGGTTGGGTTCATCAAACTCAAACCAGCGTCCGCCCAATAAGGTGGCGTATTCGTTGGTTTTAAAATCAGACATCCGCACGACGACAGGTTTTGGATAAAAGGCGGCGGCAATCGTGCCCACGCCTTCCGACAGGCGTTGGATAAAGAAGTCTTCGGGTTTTTTATGGTGGCGTGTCAAGTCGTTAAGCTGTTCCCGTTCGTTGGTGTCTTGAACACGCTCGGGGTGTATCAAGGCCATTGGGTGCGCTTTGATGTATTCGGTAATAATAAATTCCATACGCGCCAAACCCACGCCATCATTGGGCAGAAAGCTGGTTTTAAACGCCAGCTCCGGATTGCCAAGATTGAGCATGATTTTGGTTTTGGGGCGCTTCAGGCCGGACAGGTCGGTGGATTGTATTTCAAAATCAAGAATGCCGTCATAGACTTTGCCATTATCGCCTTCCGCGCAGGAGACCGTAACCGGCGAATTATTTTTGATGGTGGTTGTGGCATTATCGCAACCGACTACCGCAGGAACGCCCAATTCCCGCGAGATGATGGCGGCATGGCAGGTACGTCCGCCCCGATTGGTGACGATCGCCGAAGCAATTTTCATCACCGGTTCCCAGTCCGGCGTAGTGATATCGGCGACCAGTACATCGCCCGCTTTAAAATTACCCAGTTGGCCGACATTCTCAATAATGCGGGCGTTACCGGTGGCAATTTTACTGCCGACCGAATGCCCGGTAACTATGGGCGTAGCTTGGCTTTTAAGTACATATTGCTCCAACACCATCCCGCTCAATTGGGATACGACGGTTTCCGGCCGTGCCTGAACAATATACAAAATGCCGTCAAGGCCGTCTTTTGCCCATTCCATATCCATCGGTTTGGCCTGGCCAGCTTTGGCGCTGTAATGCTTTTCTATTTTAATGGCGTAGTCGGCCAAGGTTAAAACATCCTGATCGGTCAGGCAAAAATGGTTACGTTCGGTAGCGGAAGTAACGATGTTACGTGTTGGCTCACGCGTGCGACCATCGCTATAAATCATTTTTATTTTTTTGGAGCCCAAGGTGCGTTTTAATACGGCACGATGTCCCTGCTCAAAGGTCGGCTTGTGGACATAAAATTCGTCCGGATCCACCGCGCCCTGTACGACATTTTCACCCAGACCATACGCGCCGGTAATAAAAACCACATCGCTAAAACCGGATTCCGTATCCAGAGAAAACATGACGCCGCTGGCATTCAGATCAGAACGCACCATTTTCATGATGCCTATTGATAAGGCCAGTTTGAAATGATCAAAACCCTGATCGACGCGGTAATGGATGGCCCGGTCAGTAAAAAGACTTGCAAAACAGCGTTTACAGGCTTCCAGCAAAGCCAGTTCGCCGCGTATATTGAGAAAAGTGTCTTGTTGTCCGGCAAAGCTGGCGGTGGGTAAATCTTCGGCAGTGGCGGAACTGCGTACCGCCACGCTCATAGTGTCACCGTATTGAAGATGCAGTTGCGCGTAGGCTTTTAGTATCTGGTCTTCAAGGTCAGCGGGGAAGGGTGCCGCGTAGATAATCTCGCGGGCTTTAAGCGCACGTCTGGCAAGATCAGCGACATCTTCAGGATTTAAGTTATCCAGCGCCTGATGCAGGAGTTGCCAGGCTCCTGCTTGTTCCAGTAAATAACGGTAGGCTTCTGCGGTCACGGCAAAACCGTTGGGTATTTGAATGCCTTGGGGGGTTAATTCACGGTACATTTCACCCAACGAGGCATTTTTGCCGCCGACCAGCGGCACATCGTCTATCGTTAATTCATTAAACCAACGGATATAATTTGCTTGTGTAGACATTGTATTTTCCTTAAGGGAGTTCCTCGTGTGTATTTATACGCTCCACGGTTACACTGGCTTGCGGAAAACTCAAAGGGTGGTTTTTATCAAAAATCCGCTGCGGTGCTTGCGTGCATTATTGGATCAGGTTTTTAAAGTGAGGGGATAAAAGGCGAATCATATACAGTTCTGTAAACGGGGGCAAGGAGCAAATCAGTATTTAAGGTGCGTATTGAGGGATGTTGGCTAACAGCCGTTTTAATTATCGACAATACTGGCGCTGGTTGACGTATAATCCCCCTGAATTTTAAAGGCCATTGGTAACAGGCTGTTAATAGTTTTTATTCACCACAAAGCCTGTCCTGAGCGAAGTCGAAGGGATACGAAGGACAGGCTTCGTGGTGATGATCTTTTAAGATTTATTGATTAAGTAAATCATCACTCTTTCGATTTTAAAGATAAAACCCGTGCTTATTTCTGATAAACAAAAAAAAATCCTTACCCTGTTAGCGGATGGTGAATTTCATTCCGGAACTGAATTAGCCGAGGCGCTGGGTGTGAGTCGATCGGCTATCTGTAAACAGTTAAGCGGATTGACGGCCTTGGGTTTACACCATTCAGCAGTCAGCGGTAAAGGCTATCGACTGGACAAACCGTTGGAGTTATTGGCATACTCCAAGATCAATGCCTTCCTTACCGAGCAGAACAAGGCACACATTTCAACGCTGGAAATTCATGACAGCCTTGATTCCACCAACAGTTATCTCATGGCGCATTCCCGTAATAATGCCGCGTCCGGTTTTGTTTGTTTTGCCGAGCATCAAACAGCGGGCAAAGGCAGGCGAGGACGGCAATGGGTTTCACCTTACGGCAGCAATATCTATGTATCAATACTCTGGCGTTTTCAACAAGGCGGCATTGCCAGCACGGCAGGATTGAGTCTGGCGATTGGCGTCGCGGTTATCAGGGCGTTAAAACAGCATTATATCAATGACGTGGGCTTAAAGTGGCCTAACGATATTTACAGTCAGGGTAAAAAATTAGGCGGCATACTCATCGAAGTGTCAGGTGAAGCCGATGGCCCTTGTGCCGCCGTTATTGGCTTGGGATTAAACCTTTTTTTACCTGAAAGACAGGCGCAAACCATCACGCAGGCCTGGACTGATCTGACCAAAATCAGCGGCGAAAATCTGGTGCTTAGAAATCAACTGGCGGGAACCGTTTTAAATCAGATCATTGCCATAGTTAACGGCTTTGAAACGGTTGGTATTAAAGCTTATCTTGATGAATGGCGCAGTTACGATTGTCTAAAAGCCAAATTGGCAACGCTGTTTATTGGCCAGCAACAGATTGAAGGCCGCGTCGAAGGCATTGATGATAATGGCCTGTTACTGATTAAAAAACCGGATGGCACGGTTCAGGCCTTTGCTTCGGGTGAAGTGAGTTTTAACGCGGCAACACGATGAATTTATTGATTGATAGCGGTAATACCCGACTCAAATGGGCACTTGTGCAAGAGGACGGAGTGATTGCCAGTCATGCAATGGTTAATCAACTGATTACCCGGCAACATCTGCTTGAAACGTGGAAACCGCTAACGTCACCCAAGCGCCTTGCCATTGCCTGCGTTAGTTCAACACCCTTGTTGGAACTGGTATTGGCGGTAGTTGTTGAACTGTGGCCGACTCTTGAAATTATTCAGGTAACGGCTCAAGCTCATGCCTTTGGTGTTGTTAACGCTTATCAACACCCTGAAAAATTGGGTGTTGATCGTTGGTTGGCGATGGTCGCGGTACGTAACCTTTATAAAAATCCAGCCTGTATTGTTGATTGCGGCACAGCCATCACAGTTGATTTGCTTGATGCCGATGGTAACCATCAAGGCGGCCTGATTAGCCCCGGCTTAACACTGATGAAACAATCTCTGGCAACCGGGACTGCGGCGCTGCCATTTAATGAAACAAACCATAGGGTTGGTCCTGCCACTTTTACCGAGGCCGCCATTTATAGCGGCACCTTGGTTGCCGCTGTCGGCTTGATTGAGCAGGTGTTAAGCAAACAACCCAATGCAATGTCTTTAATTTTAACCGGTGGCGATGCCGAAATTATCGCGGCACAGCTTAATAACGAGTCGATTATTGATCGTGAATTAGTGCTGCGAGGCTTGGCTGTGGTTATGGCAGTTTGATGGTAAACACTGTTTTTGTAGCCAGTCGCCTGGAAGGCGTTTATGGGGCAGATGGGGATTTATAAGATCAAAGCTCACTGGATATCAAGAAAAAATGTAGAATGGACGGCGAATAATAGAATATGATGCTTTGCTGGATTGATCAAGTCATGGGTTTTTTATCACTGATGTTCACAAAGCCCGGTCGTTCAATCCGGGAATTTAAAGATGTGCGTAACTACTCAGCCTTTAAAAAATAGAACACGGATTTAACGGATAGACACGGATGAGGGAAGATTCTCAATCTTTGACTAAAAAAAAATCCGTTGAAATCCGTATAATCAGTGTCATCCGTGTTCTATTGATTGAAGCCAATATCTACCGGGTAGTTACCGTTGTGCTTGATTTTTTTAAAGGGTCATCCGTAACGCTATAAAATATAAGTTTCGTGATTGGATGCCATAGGGTTTTTAACCAGACATTGTCCAATTTTAAAAGATTATTTAACCAGGGTATAAGTCCACAATGTCTTTTCAATTAAGATGATTGACCGTCATTTCATTAGTAAATCCATCACTGCCAACATTATAAAACATGCTAATTAAACGACTTATTTTGATTTTAACATTACCTTCTTTTCTTGCCGGATGTTCTGAGTTTTTTGGTTCTCAACCTCCGGCACCGGTCTATGGAAACGGCTCAACGGTTTATAGTAAAACCAAGCCTGCCTTACCGAAGCGAAAGCCGAAAGTACAGAAACCCAAAAAAGTTGAGCCGATACTTGAAGAATCTACAGAGATAGTTAAAACCAAACCACTTCAGGAGTTTGTGCCAATAACAACACCGCTAGAAGCCTTGGAACCTGAGCCTTTAGCGCCAGAACAGCAACAGCAGCAAGGACTGGAAGCTTTGGCACCAGAGCAGGGCGGGGTTGCACCTCAGCAAGGTTCTTCAGCGCCCGAACAAGAACCGACAAAGCCTGATACAAGCTCAAGTCAGGTGCCGGTGGTCATTGCACCCAAACAAGAATTTTTGGCACCACCACCGTTCTTGCCTCCGGCTTTTGAGCCATTAGAAACGTTTGCGCCTTTATCGCCGGCGGTTAGCGCATTAGCTTTAGCGGCCGCCCAAAACAGCAAGTCGGGGAATATTGAGTCGGCAACGACGACTATTGAACGGGCAATTAGAATTGAGCCTCGCAATGCAACTTTGTATTATAAGTTGGCGTTATTAAAGCTAAAACAGTCAAAACCCCGGTTGGCAGAAGATCTTGCAAAAAAAGCCGTGTTATTGGCTTCCAATGATGCGCAACTTAAGAAGCATAGCTGGTTATTGGTTGCCAGGGCAAGAGAAATGCAGGGTGACTTAGAGGGCGGCAAAGAGGCCAGAGCCAAGGCCGGCAAGTTTTAAGCAGAGATTACTACCCGAACCCCGGTGTCTATGTGATAATAATTAGATAAGTTAGTCGACATTTTTTTAACCTGCAAGGTAATAATAATGGATGAGAATAAAAAGAAAGCATTAGGCGCAGCCCTGATGCAGATAGAAAAGCAGTTTGGTAAAGGCTCCGTGATGCGTATGGGCGATGTGGCTGCTTCCCGTGATATTGATGTGGTCTCTACGGGTTCTTTAGGACTTGATATTGCTTTGGGTTGTGGTGGTTTGCCGCGCGGTCGTGTGGTTGAGATCTATGGCCCTGAATCATCCGGTAAAACGACGCTTACCTTGCAAGTGATTGCTGAAATGCAAAAGCTGGGTGGAACGGCTGCCTTTGTTGATGCGGAACATGCCTTGGATCCGGGTTATGCTGAAAAAATTGGCGTTAATGTCGATGAATTGCTGGTTTCTCAGCCTGATACCGGCGAGCAGGCTTTGGAAATTACCGATATGCTGGTGCGTTCGGGCGCGGTTGATGTGGTTGTTATTGATTCTGTGGCGGCCTTAACACCCAAAGCCGAGATTGAAGGCGATATGGGGGATTCCCACATGGGCTTGCAAGCGCGATTGATGTCGCAGGCATTAAGAAAATTAACGGGTAATATTAAACGCTCCAACACCCTGGTTATTTTTATTAACCAGATCAGGATGAAAATCGGGGTTATGTTCGGTAGTCCTGAAACGACAACCGGCGGTAACGCGCTTAAGTTTTATGCGTCAGTGCGTTTGGATATTCGTCGGATTGGTGCCGTAAAAAAAGGCGACGAAATTATCGGTAATGAAACCCGGGTAAAGGTGGTGAAAAACAAAGTGGCACCGCCTTTTAGGCAAGCCGAGTTTGAAATTTTATATGGTGAAGGCATTTCCTTTCTGGGCGAACTGGTTGATCTGGGCGTGAGTTACGGTTTTATTCAAAAAGCCGGTTCTTGGTATAGTTATGGCGATGAAAAAATCGGCCAGGGAAAAGAAAATGTAAAAGTTTTCTTAAAAGAACATCCCGAAAAAGCGAAAGAGATTGAAGTCAAAATAAGGACAGAGGCTTTTAAAAAGGCGCTGCCTGTTATTGAAGCGCCTGTGGATGATGAAATTTAAATCAACGTGATTTATTAGTCCCCCAAAATGAGTGAAGATCAAGAAGCTATAAGCAGTGACTTAAAGCAAATCAAGGAATCCGGTCTTCGCTTGTTGGCGCGTAGGGAGCATAGCCAAAAAGAATTACTGAATAAATTGCTGCTAAGAGGCTTTGGCAAGGATGAAATTCTGGTTGTTATTAATGAGTTTGCCCTGCAAGGTTGGCAGAGCGACTCTCGATACGCGGAAAGTTATGCCGGAAGTCGGATTCAAAAAGGCTACGGGCCTGCCTGGATTTCTTATGAGCTTAAGAAAAACGGCATTGAAGCAGTAGATCTTGAAGACATTGTTTGCAAAACAGCAGGGAGTTGGCTAGAGCTGCTGGAGCAGGTTTATACCAAAAAATACGACCATGATTTACGGATTGACCGTAACGAGTGGGCCAAACGCAGCCGTTTTTTAATGCAGCGCGGTTTTTCCGGCACAATGATTAGTGCTTTGTTTGATCATTTGAATATTAAATTCTAGGGTGCGTTTTTACACACTCTTTTAAAATCACTTATACCATGAAAAAAATGACTAGCGCCGAGTTGCGCACCGCCTTTCTGGAATTCTTTCATCAGCGTGGGCATTCCATAGAGCCATCAAGTTCGCTGGTGCCTGGTAATGATCCGACCTTATTATTTACCAATGCGGGAATGGTTCAATTTAAGGATATGTTTTTAGGCCGGGAACTGCGCGATTACAATAAAGCGGTAACCACTCAGCGTTGTGTGAGAGCCGGCGGCAAGCATAATGACCTGGAAAATGTCGGCTATACCGCAAGGCATCACACTTTTTTTGAGATGCTGGGTAATTTTAGTTTTGGCGATTATTTTAAAAAAGAGGCCATTCATTATGCCTGGGATTTTTTAACCAAAGAGTTGGAAATTCCTGTCGAGAAATTATGGGTCACCGTTTTTGAAGAGGATGCAGAAGCAGAAAATATCTGGTTGCATGATATCGGTGTTTCACCTGCCCGACTTTCAAAAATAGGTGCTAAAGATAATTTTTGGTCGATGGGCGATGTGGGCCCTTGCGGTCCTTGTACAGAAATATTTTACGATCATGGTGCAGACATTCCCGGCGGCCCTCCCGGTACGCCTGAAGAAGATGGCGATAGATATATCGAAGTCTGGAATCTGGTGTTTATGCAATATGACCGCGCCGTAGATGGCACCTTAACGCCACTGCCTAAACCGTCGGTTGATACCGGCATGGGTCTGGAGCGGATTAGTGCGGTATTGCAGGGCGTGCATAATAATTATGAAATTGATTTATTTCAAGCGATTTTAAAAGCGGCCGCGCAATTGGTTGGCACGACTGATTTAACCCAAAGTTCATTACGCGTTATTGCCGATCATATTCGTTCTTGTGCCTTTTTGGTCGCGGATGGGGTCATGCCCTCCAATGAGGGTAGAGGTTATGTCGTGCGCCGTATTATTCGACGCGCCATTCGACATGGCTACCGTTTGGGTATTCAGGGTGTTTTCTTTTATAAACTGGTTGCACCACTGGTTGAGGAGATGGGCGATGCTTTTCCTGAACTTAAAGCGGCGCAAGCACAAGTTGAACGGGTTCTAAAAAAAGAAGAAGAACGTTTTACCGAAACCCTAACCCAAGGCATGAAGATTCTGGAAGCGTGTGTCGCCAAGATGCAAGGTTCTGTCATTCCGGGTGAAACAGTATTTCAGCTTTATGATACCTATGGTTTTCCGGTCGATTTAACCGCTGATTTTGCGCGTGAAAATAATCTGACAGTCGATCATGCCGGTTTTGAAATGGCCATGTCGGCACAGCGCGACAGAGCACGTTCGGCCAGTAGTTTTAGTGCTGAATACAGTCAGGAAATAAAGCTGGATAGTCAGACTGAATTTACCGGTTATGATAATCTGGAAGACCACGTGCATATCGTTGCCTTGTATAATCAAGGTCAACCCGTAGACAGTTTGCAAGCGGGCGAAGAAGGTTTGGTGGTGTTGGATAAAACACCTTTTTATGCGGAGTCCGGTGGTCAGGTTGGCGATTGTGGGCAAATTATTGCATCGGGTGCTGTGTTTGAAGTGACTGATACCCAAAAGCAGGGCGGTAATCTGTTTTTACATCAAGGCAAGTTGCTTTCAGGCACGTTGAGCAAGGGTCAGTTATGTGAGGCAAAAGTCAGTGCCGCAGACAGAAAAGCCACTGAATTAAATCATTCAGCAACGCATTTATTACATGCCGCGTTAAGGCAGACTTTAGGTGAGCATGTGACTCAAAAAGGCTCGCTGGTTAATACCGAGCGTTTGCGTTTTGACTTTTCACACTTTGAACCGGTTACCCCTGATCAAATTTCCATCCTTGAGCGTTTGGTGAATGAGCAGATTCGATTAAATAATCCGGTTACTGCACAAGTTATGGCTAAAGATCTGGCGGTACAAGCCGGTGCCATGGCCTTGTTTGGCGAAAAATACGGTGCTGAAGTCAGGGTTTTAAAAATGGGCGAGTTTTCTACCGAGCTTTGCGGCGGTACGCACGTTGAGCGGGCAGGGGATATTGGCTGTTTTAAAATAATCAGTGAAACCGGTGTTGCCGCAGGTGTTAGACGTATCGAAGCGGTCACGGGCAGTCCTTGTATCGACTGGATAGCCGGTCGTGATAAAGCCTTGACCAGTATTGCCGGCTTATTAAAAAGTTCACCTGAAAAAGCCGCTGAAAAAGTCGAGCAACTGCTGGAAAAAACCCGATCACTGGAAAAACAACTGGAGCGTCTTAATTCAAAACTGGCCAGTTCAGCCGGTGGCGAACTGAGTGCCCAGGCTGTTGATGTGGGCGGCGTGAAAGTATTGGCGGTTAAACTCGATGATGTTGACACTAAATCCTTGCGTGAACTGGCTGACCAACTAAAAAATAAACTCGGCCGTTGTGCCATTGTTCTGGCGGTGGTGGAAGGTGATAAAGTCAGTTTAATTGCCGTTGTCTCCAAAGATCTGGTCGGGCAAATAAAAGCCGGTGAACTGGTTAATTTTGTTGCCACTCAAGTCGGTGGTAAAGGCGGCGGTAAACCGGATTTGGCAATGGCTGGCGGTAATGATCCGGCTGGTTTGGCGGCCGCATTAACGGGTATTCCGGGTTGGATACAAGCGCAATTGGGCGCGTAATAACAAGGTTTTATTGAATGGCACTTTATGTTTATAAATTTGGCGGCACGTCGGTAGGTTCGGTAGAGCGTATCAAGGCGGTTGCCGAAAAAGTTAAAAAAGCCCGGGATTTGGGCGATCAAATTGTTGTAGTTTTGTCTGCCATGAGCGGCGAAACCAATCGTTTAATTGCACTGGCAAAAGAAATGCAGGCGCAACCAACGGATCGGGAAATGGATGTTTTAATTTCTACCGGTGAGCAGGTGACGATTGCGCTATTAAGTATGGCCTTACATCAAATCGGCTGTGATGCCTGCTCTTATACCGGCGGGCAGGTAAAAATACTGACCGATAGCAGTTACACCAAGGCGAGGATTCGCGAAATTGAAGATGCCAGGTTACGTGCCGATCTTGACGCCGGAAAAGTGGTAGTGGTTGCCGGTTTTCAGGGCGTTGATGAACATGGCAATATTACGACCTTGGGTCGCGGCGGCTCGGATACAACTGCTGTTGCTTTAGCGGCGGCATTAAAAGCCGATGAGTGCCATATTTATACCGATGTCGACGGCGTTTACACCACCGATCCCCGGGTTGAGCCAAAAGCCCGCAGGCTTGATCATATTACTTTTGAAGAAATGCTGGAAATGGCCAGCTTGGGTTCAAAAGTTTTGCAGATCAGATCGGTTGAATTTGCCGGAAAATATAACGTTGCCTTGCGCGTATTGTCTTCATTTAAAGAAGGCCGTGGCACACTTATTACTTACGAGGAATCACAAATGGAAAGTGCTTTAATATCCGGCATTGCTTTTAATCGGGATGAGGCAAAATTAACGATCACCGGTGTACCTGATTTACCGGGAGTTGCTTTTAAAATTCTGGGCCCTATCGCCGATGCCAATATTGAAGTGGATATGATCGTCCAGAATATTGCCGAGGATGCCACCACTGATTTTACTTTTACGGTACATCGTAATGATTATCTGCGTGCCAAAGCTATTTTGGATCAAACCAGTATTGAGTTGGGTGCAAGAAAAGTAAAGGGCGATAACAGTCTTGTAAAAGTATCAATCGTTGGTGTGGGTATGCGTTCCCATGCAGGTATTGCCAGCACCATGTTTAAAACCCTGGCAGATGAAGGTATTAATATTCGAATGATTGCAACATCAGAAATAAAAATCTCTGTTGTTGTTGATGAAAAATATATGGAACTTGCAGTAAGGGCGTTACATGCAGCTTTTGGATTGGATCAAGTTTCTGAAGAAGCTTAAGTAGCTCCTGCTTGACATCTATTATGTAGATGCACGGAAAGTTTGAACTTTTCGATGATTGTTTAATAAAGCGGGCTATGTGAATTTATGCGTACTTACAAAGACAAAATCTTTCTGACTAGCTATAATAATTCTGGCAGGTCTTTTTTATAGACATTAGCCATTAAATCTGCTGATCAGTTAATCAATATTCTGGAGTTTATAAAACAAAATTAATAATTGTTTTTAGGATATTATTAAATCAGTTTAATTCATTAATAACTCTAAGGTGATAGTGGTATGTCTGACATAGTAGGTAAAGCAGCGGGTGAAATTTGGAACTATTTGGATAAGAATGGCGCGACCAGTGTTGCCAAGTTAACCAGAGAAACCAAAATAGATGAAAAAAATATTCAACGAGGCATCGGTTGGTTGGCTCAAGAAGGCAAGCTTTCTATTGAGATAATCAATCGTGCAGAAACAGTCTCATTGATATAACCGCAAGTGATGTAAATGAGTTTTTTGTGTAAGTGATAATTGAATATTTTCTGTCTCAGGGTTTTAGTTTTTGTTATCTAGACTAAAACCCTTTATGTAAAATGTCTGAACGGAAAATCCACAAGCCAAGCCAATAGGGATGCAGTGATTTATTGAGTTCGAGGGTTTTTAATCACGCCTTGGTTTTGTGCAGAAGTTATAATAGGGGGGTACTTACCCGGTTGTCGTTATCAAAAACTATTATTTATTCTGGTTTTTTATAAATATTCGATCTGTTGTTTTTTTATGAACAACCCGGTTTGCGTGGCCTGCAGAGTTTAATTTTAGACGATGAGCAGTTACCATTCAGGTTTTGTTTGTAGGCGATTTGAAATTAAATGTTAGTTTTTATTAAAAATATTTATAAAAAACTTGCAATGATCTTAAAAGTCCTTATAATTATCTAATCAATCGCGGGGTGGAGCAGCTTGGTAGCTCGTCGGGCTCATAACCCGAAGGTCGTAGGTTCAAATCCTGCCCCCGCTACCATATTTTAGAACCCCATTTTGGGGTTTTTTATTTTCTGGGCTTCGGTTTTTTTTGGAAGCTTAAAATTAGATTGTTTATGGAAGAGCCGTTGGCTCTTTTTTTTTGTTCAAAAATAAGTGAGGAAACCATGAAACAGGCTCCCGAGCATTTGGTTAACTTAATCGAGCCAATTGTTGAAGGTTTAGGTTATGAATGTGTCGGTATTGATTATAATCCGCATCCCAAGCATGGTTTATTAAGAATTTATATTGATAGCGAAAATGGAATTCTGGTTGAAGACTGTACTAAAGTCAGTCATCAAATAAGTGGTGTCCTGGATGTGGAAGATCCAATACAAGGCAATTATCAGTTAGAAGTTTCGTCGCCGGGTTCAGATAGGCCGTTCTTTAAAATTAGTCAATTTGAGCAGTTTATCGGCAGTGCGGCATTAGTTAGTCTATTTAAAGCCATCGGTGGCCGAAAAAGAATTACCGGTCTGATAATAAAAGTTGAAGATGATATTATTACACTTCAAGAAGGTGATCAGATTTATGAGGTACCCTTTGATGCGATGAGTAAAGCGCGTTTGGTGCCCGAATACTTAATTGAAAAAGGAGGCCGCAGTGGCAAATAAAGAAATTTTGTTGGTAGTGGAGGTTTTTTCTAATGAAAGAGAGATTGAAAAGGATGTCGTTTTTCAGGCGATAGAGTCCGCATTAGAAGCTGCTACGGTAAAGCGTCACGCCAATCCAATTAACGCGCGTGTTGCCATCGACAGAAAAACAGGCGACTATGTTACTTACAGGCAATGGGAAGTGGTTGATGCTAATCCATCTTGGGATGGTGATGTAGAATTTCCAACCACTCAAGTTCTGTTAGAGGTTGCCAGGCTGGATAATCCGGATATTCAAATTGGTGATGTGGTAGAAGAGGAAATTGAATCTGTTGATTTCGGACGTATTGCCGCGCAAACTGCCAAGCAGGTTATTATCCACAAAGTCAGGGAAGCTGAACGCAGAAAAATTGTTGAAGCTTATAACAGCCGTGTCGGTGAATTGATTACCGGTATTATCAAGCGCATTGAAAAAGGGAGTGTTTATCTGGACTTGGGTGGCTATGTCGAAGCCTATATTGCCAGGGAAGATATGATTCCTCGTGAGGCCATTCGCATTGGAGATCGGATTAGAGGCTATTTGAAAGATGTTCGCTCAGAGCCGCGCGGCCCACAATTATTTGTCAGCCGCACAGCACCTGAATTATTAATAGCCTTATTTCGTCTGGAAGTGCCTGAAGTCGGTGAAGGCTTGATTTCTGTAATAGGTGCCGCACGTGATCCAGGTTCCAGAGCTAAATTGGCCGTCAAGAGCAATGATCCAAGGCTGGATCCAGTCGGTGCTTGCGTGGGTATGAGAGGCTCAAGAGTTCAGTCAGTTACCAATGAACTGGCCGGTGAACGGGTTGATATTATTCTCTGGAATCCAAGTGAAGCTCAATTTGTAATTAATGCCATGTCACCTGCTGAAATTCAGTCCATCGTTGTGGATGAAGACAAACACAGTATGGATCTGGCAGTAAGCTCGGATAACTTGTCTCAAGCGATTGGTCGAGGCGGTCAAAATGTCCGTCTGGCGAGTCAATTAACAGGCTGGGAATTGAATGTTATTGATGCATCCAAGGCAGAGCAGAGCGCTGAAGCTGAAGTCGGCAAGATAAAGCAGTTATTCATTGATCAATTGGATGTTGATGAAGATATCGCCTTAATTCTGGCAGAAGAAGGCTTTATTAGTGTCGAGGAGATTGCTTACGTTCCGGTCAGTGAAATGCTTGAAATTGAAGGCTTTGATGAAGATTTGGTCAATGAGCTAAGAAGTCGGGCAAAAGACGCCTTGTTGATTAGTGCCATAGCCCTTGAAGAAAAAATAGAGTCGGCGGAGCCGGCTGCCGATCTGCTGGAAATGGAGGGCATGGATTCTGATCTGGCTTTTGATTTGGCAAGTCAAGGTATTATTACAATGGATAATTTGGCAGAGCAGTCGGTTGACGATTTGTTGAGTTTTTCAGGAATGAATGAAGAGCGGGCGGCAAAATTAATTATGAAGGCGCGTGAGCCTTGGTTTGCTTAAGGCACATAGCGAGTAGGTAAGGGGTAAAAGATGAGTGATAAAACAGTACAGCAATTAGCAGAGATAGTAAAAATACCTCTGGAACGATTATTAGAGCAGCTAAAAGAAGCAGGATTATCTGCAAGCGCTCCTGATGATGTCATTAATGAAGATGAAAAGATGCAATTGCTTACGCATTTGCGTAAGCGTCATGGTAAAGCGGAAGACCAAGCCAGTAACTCTCCCCGGCGTGTGACTTTAGAACGCAGAAAAGTAACGGAAATCAAACAGGCAAGCATACCAGGCAGTTCAACCAAAACGATTAGCGTTGAAGTGCGTAAAAAGAAGACTTATATAAAACGTAGTGAAGTGGGGGATGCTGATTTACACAAGAAAGAAGAGCTGCCAAAGCCGGTTGTGGTTGAACCGGTAAAACTGGAAGAAGTCATTTTAACGCCCGTCGAAAAACAGCCGCTTGCTGAAGCGCTGATCGTTGCCGTTGAACTGACTCCCAAGGTAGAAACAGTTATGGCAGAGCCCGTTAAAATTGAACCGGAAGTTCAAGTTGTCGCGATACCTGACGTTGAGTCTCAAGTCGTTATTGAACCTGAGATTGAACTTCTTGAGCCTGTTGAAGCCATTGAATCGGAAGCTAAATTTGAAGCTTTAAAAATAAAGGAAGAAAAGAAAATCAAGCAGGAAAAAGCGATCAAAACCAAAGAAGTGGACGATGCCAGAAAAAAACAGCAAGAAAAAGAGCATCGGCTTGAAGAGTCGATCAAGAAAAATGCGGATAAAGTAAGGCAGCAGGCAGCAGTAAAACAGGAAACACTGCACAGGAAAAAGCAGGAAGAAGGCGGTGGCGGAAATTCACGCGCATCAGGCAAAGACGCCAAAAGAGGCAAGAAAAAAGGCAAACAACCGCAACGAGCTAGTGCGCAATCTGATGGTAAACATCAATTTGAGATGCCGGTTGCACCTATAGTGAAAGAAGTCACTATACCGGAAATGATCATTGTCTCTGATTTAGCCCAGAAAATGAGTGTCAAAGCGGCGATGGTCATCAAGCATTTGATGAAGCTGGGCATTATGGCGACCATCAATCAAAGCATTGACCAGGAAACAGCGGTTATTTTGGTTGAGGAAATGGGTCACAAAGCGATTATGCAGAGTGATGATGATCTTGAGCAGGAAATGCTGGCTGAAGCGCAGGTAGAAGATAACCGCGTTGAATTACCGCGTGCCCCCATTGTAACCATTATGGGTCACGTCGATCACGGTAAAACATCGTTGCTCGATTATATCCGTAAAACACGCGTTGCAGCCGGTGAAGCGGGTGGTATTACTCAGCATATCGGTGCTTATCAAGTCAAAACCGATCATGGCTCGGTAACCTTTTTAGACACGCCTGGACATGCTGCTTTTACTGCCATGAGAGCCAGAGGTGCCGACATTACGGACGTAGTCATTATTGTTGTTGCAGCCGATGATGGCGTGATGCCGCAAACCAAAGAAGCGGTTGAGCATGCAAGAGCGGCTAATGTGCCAATTATCGTCGCCATCAATAAAATCGATAAACCTGATGCAAATCCTGACAAAGTGATGCAAGAACTGTCGGTTCTTAACGTGCTGGCTGAAGAATGGGGCGGCGATGTGCAGTTCCTTAAAATTTCTGCCAAGACCGGTGAGGGTATTGATGACTTAATTGAATCTTTAATTGTTCAGACTGAAATTTTGGAATTAAAAGCGCCTGTTGAAGGCCCTGCTTCAGGTCTTGTGATTGAATCAAGACTGGATAAAGGTCGTGGTGCTGTCGCAACAATAATGATTCAAAAAGGCACTCTGGAAAGTGGCCAAATGGTGCTTTGTGGTCAAGAATATGGTCGTGTTCGTGCCATGTTTAACGAGAATGGAAAAACGATTAAAGAAGCAGGTCCTTGTTCTCCTGTTGAAATTCTTGGTTTGTCGGGCACACCGAATGCCGGTGATGAGTTTATGGTGGTACAAAACGAACGTATTGCCAAAGATTTGGCAAAACATCGTGAAGACCGTAAAAAATTCACTAAACATGCTGCACAACGGGCTTCCAAACTGGATGAAGTATTCTCCAGAATGGCAACCGGTGAGATTGCCAGTGTAAATCTGGTTATCAAAACTGATGTGCAAGGTAGTTTGGAAGCGTTACGCGGATCGCTGGTCTCGTTATCAAATGAAGAAGTAGAAGTTAAGATTGTTTTTGGTGGTGTTGGCGGTATTAACGAAGGTGATGCCAACTTGGCATTGGCTTCGGGTGCGATTCTGATGGGCTTTAACGTTAGAGCCGATACGACAGCCAGAAAATTGATTGAAGAAAAAAATATCGACCTGCATTATTACAGTGTCATTTATGATGCGATTGATGAGGTCAAGAAAGCGATCAGCGGTATGCTGGCACCCGAAATTAAAGAACAAATTGTCGGTCTTGCTGAAGTTCGTGACGTATTCCGATCACCAAAATTTGGTGCGATTGCCGGCTGTATGGTTATTGACGGTTTTGTTAAGAGAAGCCTTCCTATTCGTGTATTGCGTGATAATGTCGTTATTTATGAAGGGCAGTTGGAATCTTTACGTCGCTTTAAAGATGATGCGGCCGAAGTTAAAATGGGCATGGAATGTGGTATCGGCGTAAAAAATTACAACGATGTTCAGCCTGGCGACCAGATCGAAGTGTTTGAACGTATAGAAATCAAGCGGGAACTGTAAGCTTATGGCAAAAGAATTTGGTCGTAATGCCCGTGTTTCATCACAGATGCAAAAAGAGCTTTCTTTAATCTTGCTGCGGGATATTGATGATTCCAGGTTAGGTTTTGTTACCATCAATGAAGTTGTGGTAACTAAAGATCTGGCGGTTGCAAAAATCTATGTCACCGTATTAAATGTTGATGAGCAGGGTAAGCGCGCGAATGTTAAATTGTTAAATGAGATGTCTCCGGTTATTCGGCATCAGTTGGCAAAAAGAATGCGCTTAAGGCACATTTCAGAGCTGCGCTTTTATTATGATGATTCATTTGATACCGGTATGCGGGTAGCCGAGTTATTAAGTGATGTGATCAAGCCCTTCGACTCCGCTCAGGACAAACCCTCCTTGGAGTCTGCTCAGGACAAGCCTGATTCGGACAATTCCGATACATGAGTAAACGCAAGTCCGGTCGTAATGTTCACGGCATTTTGCTGCTGGACAAGCGTTTGGGCGTTTCCTCAAATAAAGCTTTGCAAGAAGTAAGGCACTTGTTTAATGCCAACAAAGCGGGGCATACCGGTAGTCTGGATCCTCTGGCAACCGGTTTGCTGCCGCTTTGTTTTGGCGAGGCCACTAAAGTCTCGGCATTAATGCTGGATGACAACAAGCGCTATCAGGTGCTTGTTCAGCTAGGTGTTATGACCGATACGGGTGATGCAGAGGGCGTTGTTATCGAAACCAAACCGGTTCCTGATTTTTCAATTGAAGAAATACAAACCTGTTTGCAACAATTTACGGGTGAAATAGATCAGATTCCACCCATGTATTCTGCGTTAAAACATAACGGCAGAAAACTTTATGAATTGGCTCGCGAAGGGAAAACAATCGAGCGTAAAGCCAGACGAATTACCATTTTCGAATTAAAGCGGCTAACGGATTTACACGCTGAAGACAGTCAACCTGATCAGTTAAGGCTGGAAGTGTTTTGTTCAAAAGGCACCTATATCCGGTCATTGGCTGAAGATATAGGACATTTTCTGGGATGCGGCGGAACGGTTAAAGAGTTACGTCGACTGGAAGCGGGTCAGTTTAATATTGAAGACGCCAAAACTATTGAACAATTGACGGCCATGAGTGAGCAAGACTTATATCAGTTGTTAATCAATGTTGATAAACCTTTGGAGGCCTTGCCTTCTGTCCATTTGTCCGACGAACAAGCCATTGCCATAAACTATGGGCAATCGATAAATTACCCCCATTTTACTGATTTCAGTCCATCAATGTGGCAAGGCTCATTAAGAATGTATCATGCGGATGTTTTTTTGGGCTTGGGAGAAATGCTAATGGATGGTAAAATAACACCGAAAAAGTTGTTCAACATGAGCCTTTAAATAGAGACGGGATTAATCACGCCTCTCTAATAAATATTGATTTCTACACCCTAACGTGGAAATCAATGTACTAAAAGTCCGTCATTGGACGGTTTTAATTTTAACTTTAATCTTAGGGATTATAAATGCCATTTACAGCAGAACAAAAAAAAGCAGTTGTTGAAACGTATCGCCAGTCAGAAACGGATACCGGTTCACCTGAAGTACAAGTTGCACTCTTAACAGCGCACATTCTTCATTTAACACCGCATTTTGCAGCTCACAAAAAAGACAATCATTCACGTCGTGGATTGTTGCGTATGGTTAATCAGCGTCGCAAGTTATTGGATTATTTAAAAAATAAAGACAGCAGCCGTTACCGTTCATTGATTGAGCGCCTAGGTTTACGTAAGTAAAAAAGCCTGATTCAATCGCTGTTAACGGATTGCGATTACGCAAGTAAAAGTCATTAAGAAGCAGCACATACGAGACCTTGCCCTGCAAGGTCTCTGTAAATAATATCTACACAAAGGAACCTATAGTGAATCCTGTCAGGAAAGAATTTCAGTACGGCGATAAACTCGTTACATTAGAAACTGGTGAAATCGCACGTCAAGCAGACGGCGCTGTCATAATCGATGTCGATGGTACATCACTACTAGTCACTGTCGTTGGTAAAAAAGAAGCTAACGGTGGAGATTTTTTCCCGTTAACGGTTAATTATCAAGAAAAAGCCTATGCAGCGGGTAAAATTCCCGGCGGCTTTTTTAAGAGAGAAGGACGTCCAAGCGAAAAAGAAACGTTAACGTCAAGATTGATTGATCGGCCGATTCGTCCGCTCTTTCCTGAAGGCTACACTAACGAAGTTCAGATTATTGCGACAGTCATCTCTTTAAATCCTGATGTTGATCCGGAAATTCCAGCCCTTTTAGGTGCCTCTGCTGCCTTGGCAGTATCAGGATTACCTTTTAACGGCCCCATAGGTGCCGCTTGTGTGGGTTATAAAGACGGTGTTTATTTGATTAATCCGTCACCTGCTACCTTAAAAGAATCTGAATTAACATTGGTCGTAGCCGGTACTGCCCATGCTGTATTGATGGTTGAATCCGAGGCTATCGGTCTATCGGAAGAAATCATGTTGGGTGCTGTTTTGTTTGGTCACGAACAAATGCAGATCGCCATTAACGCCATTAACGAATTTGCACTCGCTGCAGGTACCGGTGTTGTTGAATGGGTTGCTCCCGAAGCTAATGCTGAATTGGTCAGATTAGTCACCGAAGAAACTGAAACCGGTATTAAATCAGCCTATCAAGTGGCAGAAAAACTGGTAAGACAAGAACAGTTAAAAGCAATTAGAACAGCCGTTGTCGAAAAACTGACAGCCAACGCTGACTATGCCGAAAAAGATATACGCGGCATTATCGAACACTTGGAATACCGTATTGTTCGCAACGCCATTCTTAACGAAGGCAAGCGTATTGATGGCCGGGCGTTAGACAAGATCAGACCTATTACCATCAGAACCGGTGTTCTGCCAAGAACCCATGGTTCCGCCCTGTTTACACGCGGCGAAACTCAGGCGTTAGTCATTGCAACATTGGGTACTGCCCGTGATGCACAAATCATTGATGCGTTGGCAGGTGAATATAAAGAACCGTTCATGTTGCATTACAATTTTCCTCCGTACAGTGTTGGTGAAACGGGTTTTGTAGGTTCTCCAAAACGTCGTGAAATTGGTCATGGCCGCTTGGCAAAACGTGGCGTTGCTGCTGTGTTGCCCAACATGGATGAATTTCCTTATACCATTCGCGTAGTTTCTGAAATTACTGAATCCAATGGCTCAAGCTCTATGGCTTCAGTCTGCGGAAGTAGTTTGGCATTAATGGATGCGGGTGTGCCGATTAAATCACCGGTTGCGGGTATCGCAATGGGCTTGATTAAAGAAGGCGACAGCTTTGCCGTTTTGTCTGACATCATGGGTGATGAAGATCATCTTGGCGATATGGACTTTAAAGTTGCCGGTTCAGTCGATGGCATTACCGCACTGCAAATGGATATCAAAATTGATGGCATTACCGCAGAAATCATGAAATCTGCACTGGAACAAGCAAAACAAGGACGTTTGCATATTCTGGATGAAATGAACAAGGCATTATCCAGCACACGCGATGAAATGTCTGATTTTGCCCCCCGCATTATCACGTTTAAAATTGATCCAAGCAAAATTCGTGAAGTGATTGGTAAAGGCGGTGCAACCATACGCAGCATCACCGAGCAAACCGGCGCCAGCGTAGATTTGACCGATGACGGTATTGTTAAGGTAGCTTCTGTCGACAAAGCCGCAGGTGAAGAGGCCCGTCGTCTTATCGAAGAAATTACTGCTGAAGTTGAAGTGGGTAAAATTTACGAAGGTAAAGTGGCCAGACTAATGGATTTTGGTGCATTTGTTACCATTCTTCCTGGTAAAGATGGCTTGGTTCACATCTCGCAAATTTCAGATGAGCACGTTGATAAAGTCAGCGACCGTTTAAATGAAGGCGATGTAGTCAGAGTTAAAGTACTTGAAATTGACCGCCAAGGCAGAGTCAGATTAAGTATTAAAGAAGTCGATAAAGAAGCATAGAAAACAGCAATACACAGAAAGGGCCGAAAGGCCCTTTTTTTATGCTTGAGTTTTTAGGTTTGGCCAAATTGCCTGCGAAAGCACCAGACACCCACACTAAATCGGCTCAATAAGTTTTCATCAGGCCATCCAGTGTCAATCCACAACTGGGCACAAAAGCCTGCATAAAAAATATAACTTCCGGTTGTTCAGACTCGCCAATCGCTTGGGCCAGTTGTTGTGCTGCGGTTTCAAATTCGGTATTGCCGGCCTTTAATTCAGCCTGACATTTAAGATAAGCGGATATTTTATCGGCTGCCTTGATTATTTTCACATGCGCTTCCGGCATGCTCTCATCATGAATAAGCACTTTAAAATCGTCGAGAAGCTCGGTCGGTAAAAGAGCGAGCAACTCCAGTTCGGCCTGTTTTTCTATTTGTTTATAGGCCGTATTGATTTCTTTGGAGTGATATTTGATAGGCGTAGGCAAATCGCCGGTAATCACTTCGGTAATATCGTGATACAACGCGGCGGTCGCGATAGCATTGGCGTCAACATGACCGTCGTAGTAGCGGTTTTTGATCAAGGCCAGGGTGTGCGCAATCACCGATACTTCCCAGCTGTGCTCCATGACATTTTCTTCATGGGCATTACGCTTAAGCCCCCAGCGTTTAATCCATCTTAGCCTTGATAAGTAGGCGTAAAAACTGCTTGTTATGGTTATCTCTTTCATGATGTTGATTTTCCTACTTTTTAAGGCTGCAATCTGGTATTGTGATCAGTTAATTTAATCGACAAAAGTCTTTTAAAAAAATAAATCATCGGTTTTCTTTGATTTTTATCATAACAAACACAAGACAAAGCATAACACTTCATGCCATTCCTGGTGAGACAACCTGTTAAAGTTAACGACTGTCTTGAATCGGCGTGTGTTCCGGTTTGCTTATTTTACCTGTTAAATCCAACATCATCTTAATCTAAAAAAAATTATGCTTATTCAGTGGTACCCCGGTCACATGCACAAGGCCAGCAAAGAGATCAAAGAAATCCTGCCTCAGGTTGACATGATTATTGAAGTTCTGGATGCACGTATTCCTTTTAGTAGTCAAAACCCAATGGTTGCAAAGCTGCGTGGCGACAAACCCTGCATCAAAATACTCAGCAAAAGCGATCTTGCCGACCCGGAAATTACCCAACAATGGCAAACTTATCTGGAGCAGGAGCAGGGCGTAAAAACGCTGGCGGTTACTATTGAACATCCGGAGAAAATACGCCAAATAACGGATTTGTGCCATAAAATGCTGCCCGATAAAGCCCCCGCGTCCAAACTTATCAATACCCTGATTATGGGGATTCCCAATGTCGGTAAATCCACATTGATCAATATATTGGCAGGCAGAATGATTGCCAAAACCGGTAATGAACCCGCCGTTACAAAAACACAACAACGCATAGCAATAGATAATGGCATTGTTTTATTAGACACGCCGGGGTTGCTGTGGGGCAACGTTGAAAATAAAAACAGCGGTTACCGGTTGGCCACCACCGGCGCTATCAAAGACACGGCGATAGACCATGAACAAATCGCTTCGTTTGCGGCTGAATATTTGTTAATCCATTATCCGGATTTCTTGAGGGCTCGTTTTCAATTAGACCCACTGCCCCAAACCGAGCATGAACTCATGCAGGCTATCGGAAAAAATCGCGGTTGTTTACGCTCAGGTGGTCGTGTTGAAATGGATAAGGTTGCTAAAATTCTGCTGGCTGAATTACGCGCAGGAACCATAGGCAGAGTCAGTCTTGAAACGCCACCCATGATGGAGGAAGAACTGATTGAGCTTGCCATCATTCGTGAAGAGAAAGCCGCAAAGAAAAAAGCCAGAAAGCAAACATGGAAAGGGTCAAATTAGTATTAATTATCCACCTGGATTAAGGCTAAGGAGTGCGCATGAAATAACTTCGGCATCTTGCTCCCTCTCCCACCGGGAGAGGGCTGGGGTGAGGGGATAAAAATGGTCAAGTTATTTCATGCACGCTCCTAACTTAACCCTACTTTAATAATACCTCGTTGCCCAAGCAGGTTTAATACTTGTTTAACGCTTTCCTCCAGGCTTAACTCGTGGGTATTAATAACCAGTTCAGGTCGTTCCGGTGCTTCGTAGGGTGAACTAATGCCGGTGAAAAAAGGTATTTCTCCGGCCCTGGCTTTTTTATACAAACCTTTTATATCCCTTTGTTCGCAGGTTTCAATCGGGCATTGGCAATAGACTTCCAAAAAGTCGCCCGGCAACATCAGTCTTCTGGCGACATCACGATCGGCTTTAAAAGGTGAAATAAAAGCGCTTAAAGTAATGACCCCCGCTTCTGCCATTAACTTGGCCAACTCACCTATTCGCCTGATGTTTTCAACACGATCACGATCACTAAACTCCAAATCACTGCACAAGCCGTGACGAACGTTATCGCCATCAAGAACCATTGTTGAAATACCGGCTTTATGTAAATGTTCTTCGATTGCGTGAGCCAAAGTGGATTTTCCAGACCCGGACAAACCGGTAAACCAAATAATAACACTTTTGTGCTGATGCAGTTTTTCTCTTTCAGTACGGGTTATGGTGGCAGGATGCCAGACAGTATGGTGGCTTTTTTGGGTCATGTTATGAATCTGTTTAGGGGGATTAAATTTGGGCACCCTTCATAGAAGCCCAAAAGTAGTTGACACTTTTTTTATCACAAAAAATGCTAATAATCTCTGTAGATACCATCTCTCCAAATCAATCGCAAGTGGATAATTACCCCACTTGTGGTTGATAGGGCTGTTGATGTTTTAGAACACCAAAGCAAATCTGTACTAACTTTCGCATTGCAGCACCGAGGGCTGACATTTTGCTTTTGCCTTTGCTCGTTAAGCGTTCATATTGCGCTTTAATGTCTGGGTTATAGCGTGTTGCAACCACAGCCGCCATATAAAGTTTAGCGCGAATAACAGGATTGCCCGCTTTAGAAAGTCGCGAGCGTCCTTTGATACTACTGCCCGATTCATGCTGTACGGGAACTAAGCCTAAATAGGCCGAGCATTGGCTGGCACTCTCAAATTGACGACTACCTATAACCATCAGCATCCGCGTTGCAATAACCTCACCTACACCTGGAATGCTTTCAAGTAACGCTTTGTTTTCTTTCAATTTTTCGTGCTTGTTAATGTGCTCTTCAATCAGATTATCAAGCCGCTGCTGCTCAGTTTCAAGTAATTCAATCAGTTGGGATAAGGAGATAAGAACTTCTTCAGGCGCTTTGCTAATCAAGGCTTTTTCCTGGCGATTTTTCTCACGTTGCAAGTCCTTTTCAAGACCATCTAAACGGGCAATCAAGGCTTTTAAGGTGCGTATTTCAAATGCTTCCGGTTGCCAAAGCTTGGGGCTTTCCTTTAACCCATAACGCGCCAGCACTACACTATCTTTTTTATCATTTTTGGTTCTTACGCCCTGTCCTTGGGCATAAAACTTCACTTGCGCAGGATTTACCACGGAAACCTTTGCGCCTGCATCATAGAGTGAAGTCGCAAGCTGTTCATGATAAATACCTGTAGCTTCCATGACAAAATGAAGCTGTTCGATTTCCAAGCCTGTGTTTTTTAACGACCAGTCAATCAGTTCTTTCCAACCGGCAATAGTATTGGAAAAAACTTTAGTTTTTAACTTTCCTTCCTCTCTAGGCCATGCACAATCTAGCTTGTTTTTACTAACATCAATACCTATTATGTTCATTTCTTGTTACCGCTAAAAAACTCGCCTAATAATTCTTTGGCAACGCTGCTTGCGCGTGACCCGCGAATAATGAACACGGCAACCAATGCGGTTGCCGCCAACCACATCCACATTTTCTTGCCTTGCTGTTTATGGCCGGTTTCATCGGCATTAACATTCGGTTGTTTTTTAATGTGCTCTTTTGCTTCTTCTACGGGAGCTTTCAAGGCTTCCGACACCATCGCCTCGGCGTTGGAAACCGTTCCTACACTGACCGGTAAGTTAAAAAAATCCGCGAATAATAGCTGTGTGTAGCGTTTGCTTAGATGATAGTCGCCCGTTAAAATACTGACAGCGGACATAGCCCGTGCGCCTAACATACCCTTAGGAGCACCGGTCGGCAACGGGCCAAAATGACAGGTTTTGCATTGCGTACAAGCCCCGTAAACTTGTTGGTATTCAGTGACGACAGGCTGTATTTTCGGCAACTCAAAAACTTGATGCCGCTTAAATCGGCTGGTGTTTACTTGGATATGGCCACCGCAATCGCAAGTGGTTTTAGGCAGGCAGATAATCGTATCGTCAACCTCTTCATTGGCCAGCAGTTTGCGGCCTCTGCCTACATGTCCGACTTGGGCACCTTGCTTCAAACCGCTTTTACGCTTATGTAATTTGACTTTCTTTTTATGTTTGCCAAAGACATCTGTTGAGGGCGGCATTGATGAGTTAGTTGGATTGGTATTGAGCTTTTCGTTTTGTGCCGTAAGTTTAGCGGTTAACTCCGCTCCATTGATCCACAAATCTGCAATAAGCTGATGGGCGCTTTCAAGATCGTGAGGTTTAGGGGCTGAAATAGTGAAATCAAATATCATGACGCGTATTGTCTAACGTTTTATGATTTTTGTGTGAAAAAAGTTTAAAAGGGGTAGGTGAACGGTTACTCTGTCTCGTTATCAGGTAGGTTACGCGCAGCATTTGCGTGATGCCTTGCCGAACGCAACTTTCGTTGCCTTTACCGGAACACCGGTAACTGCCGAAGACCGTGATACCCGTGCCGTATTCGGTGATTACATTCATATCTATGACATGCAACAAGCCCGTGATGATGGCGCGACAGTACCTATTTATTTTGAGTCACGTCTGGCTAAACTGGGGTTGAAGGCAGAATCGTTACCGGATATTGATGCCGAAGTGGATGAACTGGCAGAAGATGAGGAAGAAGATCAACAAGCCAAACTAAAGAGTCGCTGGGCGGCACTGGAAAGTATTGTCGGTGCGGAACCGCGCATCCAACAGGTCGCCGCCGATCTGGTTGCCCATTTTGAAGAACGCAGCAAAGCACAAACCGGCAAAGCCATGATTATCGCCATGAGTCGCGACATTTCCGTGCATCTGTACAACGCCATTATTGCCCTGCGACCGGAATGGCATGATGAAGACCCGGAAAAAGGCGTGATCAAAGTAGTGATGAGCGGCTCTGCCAGTGACAAGCCGTTATTACGACCGCATATTTATTCCAAACAAGTCAAAAAACGACTGGAAAAACGCTTTAAAGATCCCGAAGATCCGATGCGTTTGGTGATAGTGCGTGATATGTGGCTGACCGGCTTTGACGCGCCTTGCGTGCATACCATGTATATCGACAAGCCCATGAAAGGCGCAAGCGATTGCGCGGGTTAATCGTGTGTTTCGTGACAAACAAGGGGGTTTGGTGGTCGATTACATCGGCATCGCCAGCGATTTAAAACAAGCCTTGAAGGAATACACCGCCAGTAAAGGACGCAGACGCCCGACTGTTACGCGCATGAAGCCTACGCCGTATTGGCCGAAAAACTCGATATTCTGCAAGCCCTGTTGCATGGCTTCGATTACATTGATTTTTTAACCGGCGGCCACAAAACACTGGCAAAGACAGCAAACCATGTACTCGGTATCAAGGAAGGTAAAAAGCGTTTTTGTGACACGGCACTGGCTATGTCCAAAGCGTTTACGCTTTGTTGTACGCTGGATGAAGCCAAGGCCGTGCGTGAAGAAGTGGCTTTCTTTCAGGCGGTTAAAGTATTGCTGACCAAGAAAGAAATCAGCAGCAAAAAGAAAACCAATGAAGAACGTGAGCTGGCCATACGCCAAATCATCGGCTCGGCGGTGGTCTCTGAAGAAGTGGTGGATATTTTTAACTCCGTAGGTCTGGAGAAACCCAATATCGGCATTCTGGATGAAGGCTTCCTGAACGACGTGAGCAACCTGCCGGAGCGTAATCTTGCCGTGGAACTGTTGGAGCGTTTGCTGGAAGGTGAAATTAAATTAAAAGTACCCGCGTAGACTGGTCGGTACGTGAAAGTGTCCGCGCCAGTTTACGATTAATGGTGAAACGGATATTGCGAAAATACAAATACCCGCCTGAAAAACAGGAAGAAGCGGTACAACTGGTGCTGGAACAGGCAGAGAATTTGTGCGCGGAGTGGGCTTAGTCAGGTGGGCTACCTACTTAAGCCGGTACAAAGCGGCATTAGACATTGATTGTTCACGGGTACAGTTTGCACGCCGAATAACAGAGTCTATTCAGACTGTCCCGGCTTGGTTGATAGCCGAATGAGTAAAATACGCAATTAATCAATTTTTTCCAGAGCTGGCGTTTTGGCGTTGAGCAACTCGGTTAAAAGCTCAAGTTGAGCATTCAGGTGAGGTATGGCAGGAATTTTCCAGGCTTTTCCTGTGATACGGGACATTAAATTATTCAACCAAGGTCTGTCTGATTTTGCTTGATGAAGGATAAATCGGTAAGATTCACCATCATTAAAAACAGAAAAATCTTCCAGATAAACTTCAATCGTTTCTTTTTCCCCATAGAGCCTTGTTTGAACGTAGACTTTTCGGGCATCGAGGTCAAAATTAAACGCCGTTAATTCTGCAATGCCTTTAAGAATTATATTTGCGCCCCAGATGATCAATAAGTCTGGCGTCAGTTTTATTATTATTTTTAGTAAAGTAGATTTTATGCTCATTTTTAGTCTTCGTTCGCTAACAGGATAAAGTCTTTAATTCTAACCATTCTTTGCTCGGTTGTGTCATAAATTTTATAAAATTCCAAGATTGACTTTAAAATCAAAATAAAACACGACGATAAAACAGACTTCAGGCTGGATTGTTAAGATTTTGGGTGCTTCTTGTTGCCATCTTTGTACTGGACAATGATAATTTTTAAGGTAAATTCTAAAAGAGCTTAATAGAAATCGGCTTGGAAATTATTAATCAACATTCACTAAATCCCGTTAAGCAGAGGAGAAAATCATGGGACCTTTTTATCGACATACATCACAAGGGATGGGTCATTTTTTTGATCTGTTTTATGAATATCCAGCTTTAATGGTTATCTTTGTAGTAGGCACTGTCGCTGCGGGTATTTATTTTTGGCGCAAAAACAAAGCGGAATAACCAGCGGTTTCGTGATCTTTACTTAATCATGACCAGTTCCTGCCAGTCTGTTGTATAACGAGATGAAACCTGCTCGGCTGTGGGTTTTCATGACTTATTAAAACCGGTGGACGTAGTAACTGAAAGCATAAAATACGAGGACTTTATTAAGCTTGTGTATTCAATGTATCCGTAATCTTTCGGAAAAATGGCTGGGGGTATTTATCTAATAAAATCTCCTAATCCCTTCTTTTTAAAGAGGCGGGAGCTGAACACTTATTAAGTATTTTTGCTTCAGACTGCCTACCTGTTTCTACAAGTCGAAATTATTTAGTAACGTGCATGAAATAACTTGACCATTTATATCCCCCTCATCTCAGCCCTCTCCCGGAGGGCATAGGTATCTATAGTCTTTCAGAAATTTAATTTCCAATTCGCATAACTGTAAGCTGATACAGATAATATCCCTTAAAGGGATGGTATCTGTCGACTGATAAATTTTTTATCTGAAAATATATAGCGCATTTAAAAGCCCCGAAGGGGCGTAATCTGTTAGCGATGGGCAACGCCCATCGAAATCAAAAATAACAATGATAAAGCCCTGCAAGGGCGTAATACTTTTATGACGATAATATGTACTAGATGATGTTTGATTTCGCCCTTGCAGGGCTTGGGGTATGTGGATATCCTGATTTCATAGGGCTACACCCTATGCTGATGTATTATGCCCTTTCAGGGCTTTGTGTTTTGTGGGGTATTGATTTAAACGTGTTGAACCTTGTATTAATATTGTGATTTTTAAGGAGTTGTGGTGCGGGAAAATGGAAATTTAATTTCTGAAAGTCTATACACAAATAAAAGCAGCGTCATCCCGGCAGGGAGTGGGAGCAAGATGCCTAAGTTATTTCATGCGCATTCCTTAGGCAGCACGCAGAAAATACCCCCCAGTATACGCCTAGTTTCCACGCTCCGGCGTGGGAATTCATCCGGCAACGCTCCAGCGTTGCGTGGCGCGGGAGCGTCACTGTCGGCATTCCCACGCCCGAGCGTGGGAACGATAGTGGGTGTTATTTATTGCGAGTTACCTTAGTTAGTGCCTTGGTTTACGGTGCTGTTCCTGAGTTTGGCATCTTGGCTCCGGTTGAGTGCTTTTTTTTGTCCCATACGGGTGTGTTTTGTTATATTATTAGGCTGGATTTGAGAGATTCACCGTCTCTTTAGGGGCATAAGTATCTACACCCGTGAAAGCGCTTTCTTTTTTAAGGGAAAAATAAGCGCTCATCGTTAGACACAAGTCCAGTCGAGCGTAAAAGTGCCGTCATTCCGGCAGTGCACTGTACGGTAACTAATGGTTATCCAAGTCTTTGATTGAGCATCAGTGTAAGTTTGCAGTTTCATATCCCGGCGACTGGATACCTGCATCACGTGCCAAGTCTGCTCCTACAAAATCTTTTTGCTTAACTTAATGGCCGTGGCAGTGAAGATGCCAACAACCCATCATATTAAATAAGGAAACGCAATCATGAGTTATCGTAAAAAATTTGTTGTTGAACCCGGTGGAAAAATTCACCTGGATAAAATTGATCCTTCGTTCACGGGTAAGCACGAGTCCCACGAAAAAGTGCTGCCGATAATACAAGAACATGTTGCCCGTATGGACAAGCTACAGTATTTGCTTTATGCGGATGGCGATCAATCTCTGCTGGTGGTATTGCAGGCATTGGATGCGGCGGGTAAAGATGGCGTAATCCGGCATTTGTTTAGTGGCATGAATCCGCAAGGAACCTCCGTGTTCGGCTTTAAACAGCCCAGTAAAGATGAAGCCGCCCACGATTTTCTCTGGCGAGCTCATTTGCATGCGCCGGGCAAGGGAGAAGTCGTTATTTTTAATCGTTCGCATTATGAGGATGTGTTGGTGGTACGGGTTCACAAGTTGACTGAAAAATCGGTCTGGTCAAAACGCTACGACTTGATCACTGATTTTGAGAAGATGCTCGCAAGCAACGGTACCCGAATTTTGAAGTTTTTTTTGCACATCAGCCCGGATGAGCAGTTGGCACGTTTCAAACAGCGGCTTGATGATCCCGCCCGAAACTGGAAAATCACCGATGCCGATTATTCCGAGCGTGAGTTATGGCCCAAATACATCGAAGCTTACGAAGATGCATTGGAGCGGACAAGTACCAAGATTGCACCGTGGTATGTTATTCCTGCCAACCACAAATGGTTTCGGGATCTTGCCATCTCGGAGATAATCGCTGATACGCTGGACGAAATGGGTCTTAAGCTGCCGCCTACGCATGTCAATATGGACGAAATCCGTAACAAGTACCATGATGCCGAGCAAAAGCAGAAAAAGCAAGTCGGCAAAGTTGATAAGGCAAGTCAAGTAAAGCCTGAAGGCGGATACTTGCTGGATTGCGCCAGTGACTGGACGCCAGAAGAGAGTTAACTTGCGATGGTGATATGGCTGAATTTTTTTGCCGGTCTTAGACCTTTAAGTCGGAGTGGCGCGATGCGTGATGCTATCGCCGGTTTAACGTTGGCGTCGATGAATATTCCCCAGATACTGGGTTATACCCGTATCGCAGGTACGCCTGCCGTAACCGGACTTTACACGGCTCTGCTGCCCTTGCTTATGTTTGCTATTTTCGGCTCCTCCCGGCATCTGGTAGTAGCGGCAGACTCTGCAACTGCGGCTATCTTTTCCAGTGGACTGTCGGGTATGGCACCGCAAGCCAGTGTGAAATATATGGCTTTAGTGGGTATGGTTGCGCTACTGACTGCCGGATTGTTGTTGCTGGCGCGAATGTTTAAACTGGGTTTTTTGGCCGATTTTCTTTCACGCACCGTGTTGGTTGGGTTTCTTACCGGTGTCGGATTTCAGATCGGTATCGCCATGCTGGGTGAAATGTCTGGCATACCCGTGACTGCGCATAAAACGCTCGAGCAGTTGCAACAGGTTATCGAGGGCTTGTTGCAGGTCAATCTTCCCACGCTCAGTCTATCGGTGCTGGTGGTAAGTTGTATCCTCGGTTGTCGCCACTTTCTGCCACGGTTTCCCGTGCCACTGATTGTGGTGGCAGCAGGTATTACCGCCAGTTATATTTACGATTTTGCCGGTTACGGTATCGCCATCATCGGACCGGTACCTGGCGGACTACCTTCGTTCACCTTTCCAGCGGTGAGTTGGGATGAGGCGCTTGACGTTATTCCTATCGCTTTATCCTGCTTCGTGATTATTATTGCCCAAAGTGCGGCTACTTCGCGTGTTTTTGCCGTGCGGCATCATGAACGGGTGGATGAGGATGCGGATATTTTGGGTTTATCGGCAGCGAATGCAGCCGCTGCGTTATCGGGTGCTTTCGTGGTCAACGGTAGCCCGACCCAGACCGCAATGGCCGATCTTGCGGGTGCCCGTAGCCAGGTTGCGCAGTTGATGTTCGCCGGCATTGTGTTGCTGGTGTTGCTGTTCTTTACCGGGCCGCTACAGTATCTGCCTCATAGTGTACTTGCCGGTATTGTGTTTACTATTGCCATTGGCCTTGTTGATCTTAAAAGTTTGCGCGGCATCCGCGCAGAGAGTCCGGGCGAGTTTAACCTGGCGATTATCACCGCTGTTGTCGTGGCGCTGGTCGGTCTTCAACAAGGTATTCTGCTGGCGGTCGTGTTGTCCTTGCTGCGGCATGTACGGCACAGTTATCGTCCGCATACCATGGTGTTGGTGCCTGATGAGTCGGGGTTGTGGTTGCCAAGAGCGGTAACGCCGGGGCTTGATACAGAGCCTGGCTTGGTGGTTTACCGATTTGGTGCGGATTTGTTTTACGCCAACGACAACCGGTTTATCGACGAAGTGCGTGCGCTCATAGAGCACGCTCCGACCCCGATACGCTGGTTTATAGTTGATGCAGGTGCGATGACGGATATAGACTTTTCCGCTGCACGCTCCTTGCGTGATTTGTGTGACGATCTAAAGCGCTACGGCGTTACCTTGGTCTTCGGGCGCGTCAATGCTTACCTGCGAGCGGATATGGATCGACATGGCATTACAGCGGCAATGGGTGAGGAATTTATTTTCTCGACGCTGCACGAACCCTTGGCGATGGTGCGTAGCGGTGCAACTGTATTGCAGGGAAGTGATCAATAAGGCCGTGCCGGTTTCGGTCTGGATTAATGTTATGGGTTGATAAGGCAGCACGCAGAAAATATCCCCCTCAGGATTCGCTTGGTTCCCATGCGACTGCCCCACTGGCGGCATTCCCATGCCGGAGCGTAACTGCCATTAAGTTAAGAAAAGCTTCGTCATCCCTGCCGGAATGACGGCTTAACTTACGGGAATAATTAATATTGTTGCTTGTTTTGTTTGAATATAATACGATTATTGCTCATTTAATCCGAGTGGTGGAGGTGTTTGCTGATCGCTTGCCCAAAGCGGTCGAAATCACTGTGTCACCTGTTGATACGTTGAGCAAGAGCATGAAAAAACCAATCAAAAAGTTGTTAATCACTGGTGCAGTGGCCGCCCTTTTTTTACTAAACGGGTGCGTTACCGAGACCAAATACAATACGTTAGAACAAGAATATGAACAGCTTCAAGCGGCATTGAGTGCTGACCAGGCCCAGATCGTACTTCTTGAGGGAGAGCTAAAAGTCACTATGGTCGATAAAGTTTTATTTTCTGAAGGCGGCTTTAGACTTAATTCCCAGGCCAAGGCTGTGCTGGGTAAATTAGTGCCTACTCTTTCAGCTTTGCAGCAAACCAAAATTATTGTTAATGGCTATACCGACAATGTTCCCATTGGTTCAAAGTTAAAGCGAGAAGGCATTTCTTCAAATATTGACTTGTCATCCAAACGTGCCGATGAGGTCGTTGAATATTTGGTAAAACAAAATGTCAATCAAAGTCTTATCTCCGCTCAGGGGTTTGGTGAATCTAATCCGGTAGCCTCAAACGATACGCCAGACGGGCGCTCCCAGAATCGGCGCATTGAAGTGACACTGGTGGGCGCTGGTAATTAATAAGCGCCGTTTTGTTTTAAGTTTACATTTTAAAATTAACTTATCCAGGAATTACTTATGAATACTAAAAAAATTACCATGGGTGTTACTGCGGCAGTTTTGTTGGCCGGTTCTGCGCTTGTTTTTGCGACTGATGCGGCCAAGGCAGAGACGACCAAAGTGGATAGCGTTAAAAAGCCGTTAGGCAAATTGACCTGCGAAGATTTTATCGCCATTGATGATATCATCAAGCCTCAGTACGTGATTGCTGCAGCTGCGCACACCAAAGGCGGCAAGGCTAAAAATGTAGTTATTGAAGTTGTGGATACCGAAACACTGGTTCCTGTTTTAATCGAAGAATGCCAACAGGCTCCGAAAGAATCTTTCTGGGCAAAATTAAAGAGTAAATTAAAACTCTAATCCGCTTGTTTTAAAAGTTAGATACAAATTGTCATCGTCTAATGAAGATGGCTTTTTTCAGGGCATTGATAGCCTGTTGTATCATCTGACCAATCCAGCATTTGTTTAATTTTTAGTTATAAATTTAAACGGTAATCACACCAATAACTGACGAGGATTTTTAAATGATTTCAGCGGGTATTTATATTTTGACGGTTGTCTTTGCAATTTATGTAATTTATAGAGTGCTGGGAAAATCTTTATAAGCGCGAGTGGCAAGCAAAGCATTTAACCATTAACGCATTCAGGCATTATCACCACAAAGACAAACAATCATAAATTTAAAAAATAACACCACTAAGACACGGAGAACACGAAGAAAAGACCAAGAGTTACTACGATGCCGGTCGGGGTTTGCAACCCCGACCGAAACGTTTGAAGATTTTAATGGCTTTTAAAACGTGAGTGACGGGGTTGCAAACCCCGTCACTCTTCATAACGCCTATACCCTCCTCTTACCTGAAACAACTCACCACCTACGGGCTGATATTGCCGGAACACAATCGTTAACAATAGAGGTCAGGTTCTGCCTGACAGTCAGGCAGAGCCTGACCTCCACAAATTAATCGACATACTGTTAATTCTTGATGCGTGACGGGGTTTGTAAACTTAGGCAGGCATCGACTAACTGCCTTATGATTTTTTCTGGAATGCCTTGGATGGTGGCAAAACTTAACAATTATGTCATCAGATGATCTTGCAGGGGATTAGTGCATCCTCGTTAAACTGGTAGATAGCACACAAGCGGTGATAGCCATCCGCAATGATCACTTTTCCGTTCTGTTGATCCCGTAACAGTAGGAGAGGTGAGAGGCTCTTCTCAATTTGGATTTTTTCACAGTCTTTTTCGACGTGTGAATTACTGACGCCCAACAATGATAGTTGAGACGCTCTAAAGATATCCTTGGCTTTGAATTGCACAATGCCTGTACTTCTAAAATTTGCCATAATTTCGGCAACCCTTTCCGTACTATAAAGAAGTGTAAGATAGGATTCTGCGGCGGGGTAGTCGTGTTCTTCCACGTCGGGAAGCCAATTAATTTCTTTCATCTTTAGATTTAGCCAATGTGAGTATTTAATACCTTGTTTCTGGTGACAGCGCCAGGAGCGTCAGTTTGTTAATTATCAGGGAAATTCGCCTAATAATCAATGAAACCATTGTTAATGCTTAGGCGATATTAAAAATCGGTAACGGGGGTTTACAACCAAAAATTTTGGTTGATTTGAACAATGTGACCCTGAAATTTCTTTATCTTCATCCAATGCAAACGCTCCAGGCGCTAATAGCTTGTTGATCTATTCCACCGTAATGCCCCCGATAATCTTCAACTTATCATCGTCTTATCAATATTCTGATTTAATAAATCAGGTTTTATAGTAAGCCGCCACTTTTCTGGCGCGTTTTGTGCTTTAACCAAGGTTATCAATTTGTAATCCGTATTTAACAGGTATCAGTTTGTTTTACATAACGTGCCTTTTAAAAACAACAATGCCGAGGTTAAAGATAACAGTATGGCTTATCGTGAAATTACCGAACCGACTTTACAAGGTTCTAGTGAGAAGGTTAAAAATTTTGAGTTTGATCTGGACGCCTCCCTGGCACATATTGCGCATTGGCTCCCGGCACAGGGGCCTATCAAAGATTTTATTCATCACAATACCTTGCACGCCGTTCAGCACCATCCTTTTCATGAAGGCGTGGCTATCGCGGCAAAAGTTTTTGGCGCTCGCAGTTATTTGCCTTTGGAAGAATATCAGGGGATGTACCACGCCGGTCGGATTAAGTCCCACGCCATTGATTGGGCTGTTGAACATTCAGGATGCTCTAAAACAAAGCAGGATCAGCTTCGCGAAACCTTGTTCGAGCAAGATCATACCGGGCATTATCCACCCGTTTCTCTGGCCAATCACGGTATTCGCAATGCCTGGTTGACTCAGCATGAAGTTGATTTAAATGCGTTGGTGCAGCCAATATTGTTTAGATTGCTGGGTAATTTTCTTGATCAAGGCATTAGTCGCTGGAGTTTGCCCAAAGACGGTGAACATTTTTGGGATTGCATCGTGCGCCTGACCAAAAACAGTTTATTGCCTCTCTATCCGTTTGATGAACCGATCGTTAACCAATTATTAACCCAAACGCCTGATGATGTCATTAACGCGTGCCTTAAAAAAATAGTCGGCGATGAGCAACTTTACGAACAATATTTGTTGGAAGTGTTGCTGGCGCATCCCGGTTGGTCTGGGATGGTGCATGTTATTGAACAAAACCCGAAATCGTTGCTCGCCCGCCGCGAAATTTCACTGAAGGAAATGCTGGCGGTTGAGCTGGCTATTGAGCTGGCCTTTTTGCACAAGAAAAAAGGCCTTAACTTTTCGAGCATTGCCGTGATGCCCTATACCACTGGAACGCCGCTGCTTAAAGAGGGCGGATTTAAGCCCGTTATTCCGTTACGTCTGAGGGTCTGGCACGAAGCCATGGAATGGTCATTACATAGCGAATTACTGAGGGCGCTAAAACCGAAAAGCACACTCACATCCGAGTTGGTTACCAAGCCGCTGCCTGAAGTCCAGGCGCTGTTTTGTATTGATGACCGCGAATGTTCAATAAGACGACATCTTGAAGAAATTAATCCGGCCATAGAAACCTTGGGTGCCGCCGGATTTTTTGGTATCGATTTTTTGTATCAGGGCTTGGATGATGCCTATCCGGTCGCTCAGTGTCCCAACATTATTATTCCCAAGCATTTAATTAAAGAATTGGGTGGTAAACCAAAATTGGTTGATAAGACCAAAGCCGGCAAGCTGACGGATATGCATTTTACCGCGCACTCGCTATTCAGAGGTTGGCTTTATACCCAAACTTTAGGGATTGGTTACGCGGCCAAGATGGCATGGGATGTCTTTCGTCCGGGTTCAAAATTACCCAATATCAGAGCCTTAAGCGAAGTCGAATCACATTCTCAGTTGCATCTGCTCAGAGAGTCCGAAGAGCCTACCGAAGACGGCTACTTGTTGGGGTTTTCTTTTACGGAAATGGCGGATCGTCTGGGCGGATTGCTGCGTAATATCGGCTTAACCCAACACTTTGCGCCGTTGGTGGTCGTGGTTGCCCACGGTTCCAGCAGTGTTAATAATCCCCATTTTGCCGCTTACGATTGCGGCGCTTGTTCCGGTAAACCCGGCGCACCCAATGCCCGCGCTTTTGCCTGGATGGCTAATCATGCGGCGGTGCGCGTTATCCTGCGAGAACGCGGTATCGATATTCCAGACAGCACGCGATTTGTTGCCGCGCTGCACAATACCAGTCGTGATGAAATCACTTATTTTGATCAACATTTACTGCAACAACATCCGGCTACCGGCTTGCCTGCTTTTCAGCAGGCCATGAGCAAGGCCTTGCAACGCAATGCCCGTGAACGTTGCCGCTGGTTTGAATTGGGCCCGCAATCGCAATCCAATGAACAAGCGCATGGGCATGTCATGGAACGGGCGTCATCGATATTTGAACCGCGTCCGGAATACAATCATTCCAACAATCTTTATTGTATCGTGGGTCGACGGGCATTAACGCGAGGATTGTTTATGGATCGTCGTGCTTTTTTACATTCCTACGACCCAAAAACGGATGCGCAAGGCGATATTATGGCCCGCATTTTATCAGCCGTGATTCCGGTCTGCGGCGGCATTAATCTGGAATATCTGTTTTCTCGTATCGATAATTCGGTGTATGGTGCAGGCACCAAATTGCCCCATAACGTGATTGGCTTGCTGGGAGTTGCCAACGGTGTCGAAGGTGATCTTCGTACCGGGTTGCCGTCACAAATGATTGAAGTACATCAGCCGGCACGCTTACTGATTGTGGTTGATCAAACCAGCGATATTTTAGATAAAACCATCGCCAAACTGGGCGCACTTAAAGAATGGCTTGATAACGACTGGGTGAGATTTGTATCTTGCCATCCCTTGAGTCGTGAGCTTTTTCTTTATTCCGTCAACGGTTGGGAGGCCATTGAACACTTGGGCGATGGCGAGACACCGCACGCAACCCATTCGGAAAAAATCATTGTGGGTCAAACGCAAACCATACCGGTACATCAATTTATTGGGACACACGCATGAACGGATTAATCTTAACCAGCTTGGCAATACCTTTACTGGGGTTTTTGTTGATTTTTATGACCGACAGCAACGAGAAAAAAATCGCAACCATTAGTTTTTGGTGCAGTCATGCCTTGGGTCTCAGCATTATTGCTTTGCTTGTTTTATGGGGCATTGCAGGTTTTCCAAACCATGAATACGAATGGTTTACTTTGTACGAAGCCGAAGGCTATCGCTTTCCGATCTTGTTTTATCTGGATAGGGTCGGGGCTGTTTACCTGTTTTGCGTGTGGGCAATATTTTCCATTATCGTTAAATATTGTCGCGTTTATTTACACCGGGAAGCCGGTTACAAACGCTTTTTTCTGACCATTTTCAGTTTCGTGTTTGGACTCAATGTGGTCATCTTGGCAGGCTCGATTGACATCCTGTTTGCTGGCTGGGAAGTTGTCGGCATTGCCTCGTTTTTGCTAATCGCCTTTTACCGGCACCGCATACAGCCGGTACGCAACGCGTTAAGAGCGTATACCATTTACCGGTTTTGCGACATCGGCTTATTGTTGGGTGCCTGGATGAGCCATTTATTGTTTCATGAAAGCCAGCATTTCAGTCAATTGGCCGACTTGTTCAATAACCCCGCCATGCCGCCTGCGGGCTACGGTTCTTTGTGGTTGGTGTCGACGTTAATCTTGATTGCAGCCTCCGGTAAATCGGCGCAGTTTCCATTTTGCTTTTGGTTGCCCAGAGCCATGGAAGGGCCAACGCCTTCCAGCGCTATTTTCTATGGTGCCTTATCGGTACATTTGGGCGTGTTTTTATTATTAAGAACCACACCGATTTGGTCTTACCATTATCTAACCCGAGTTAGCATCTTTGTCATTGGCCTGCTGACGGTTATCGTGGCCAGCATTTCCGAGAAAACACAGTCCAATATCAAAGGCAAAATTGCTTATGCATCGATTACCCAAGTCGGGTTTATGTTTATAGAATTATCGTTGGGTCTGGAAACTCTGGTGCTGGTTCATTTTCTGGGCAACGCATTTTTACGTTGTTATCAATTATTGGTTTCGCCCTCCATTGTGGTGCATTTGTTACGGGTTGAAGGCGCAACCGATACCGACTTTTATATCAAAAACAGTACCAGATTTCAGTTTTTACCGTCATCCCTTCGTGACACCCTGCCGGATGTTTTACACAATACGCTGTATGTATTTTCCTTGCAAGAAGGCAATTTAGAGCGTTTGGTCAGTGCCATTCTTTGGGATCCCTTAAAGCGGGTTGGCGCACGCATTAATATTATGAATATCGGGTTAAAACTGGTTTATGGCTTGGGTGGTTTTGTAGGCGTTTGGCTGATTATTGTCGCGACCGGTATCAATAACCGTTATTTGGCACTCCCGATATCCGTCTTTATGGTGCTGGCATCATTAAGCGCCTTTAGCCAAAAACACAGCCCGCTCAGTGTTTGGAATGCCATCGGCTTAAGCTCGATTTTGGCAGGAATAGCGGTTTGGTTTTTAAATCCCGATGCCTGGTTTGACGTGGCGATATTTGCCAGCGGTATCATTCCCGCCTGGATTTTAGGGGTCGTGGTGTTGGTCAAGTTGCTTAAAAACGAAAACTTTGCCGAGTCGCCTTTCGCCTATCGCGCCATGGCAGAAACGCAACCGACACTTTCGTTGTTATTGTTTTTGAGTTTTTTAGGGATGGTTGGCTTTCCGATATCACCGGCTTTTCTGGGAGAAGATTTATTACTGTCCCACGCCAGTAGCCATGCGCCTTGGTTAGCACTGCCTATTACCCTGGCTTTTGTCATTAATGGTATCGCTGCCGCTCGTGTGTTTCAAAGACTCTGCATGGGTAGACCGACTGAACTTAATGTCGTATCGGAAGAGGCTATTGACACTGATATTGCCTACACGGTAAAAGCATCAAATGCCCATGCGCTGTAAGTTGCTTATTATTAAACGGTCAATATTTTAAAAGATTATCACCACGAAGACACGAAGGATACGAAGAAAAAACTTGGGCGTCCTTCGTGGCTTGGGGCTTTTAGGATAAACGCAGACTTTTTTCAAAACAGTCCCATTATCTGTCAAACCTATAGCTCAAGAAAATCTTCAAGTTGTTGCAGGGTGACGGACTGTTGTGCGGCCAGGGCTTTATCTTGAGGGGTGTTGTAACCCCATAATGCAAAAATCAGGTTAACGCTTTTAAGTTCTGCGTTGTTTAATACATTTAACAAGGCGGGCAGGCGGTCTTCAACAAAATGAATGGTGTCGTTGGGATGGGTTTTTAACAAGGTCTTTAATACTTCTATTTTGTTCATGTTCCGATCCAGCCCAAAAATCTGCTCGTCGGCCAGTTCAATGGCATTGGCTTTCAGGATTTGTTTAACAAAACGCTCCTGCTTGGTAGTGACAATATACCAAGTCGATTGATCGCCCAGCAGTTGCAGCTTTGTTGCTACGTTAGCGAATAACGGGTTCATGTTGACCCAGTCGACCAGGTCGTTTTCAATCCAGGTATCCCGGGTTTCCCCAAACAGTTTTTTTAGCTCATCCACAGTGATTTGAGCTTCGCTTAACAAGCGTTGGATTTTGTCGCCATAGTCGTTGCAAATGGCTTCAATGGTTTCTTCCAGATAGAGCAAACGTATAGCCAATATGGCTTCGTAGCCCGTTTCTATCATCGGTCTTATTAACCTGAATTGTTCAATCTTCTTTTGAGGAACCGCTATGGGCATATCGCCCCAGAGTGTGCCAGCCGCTTTCCAGCCGGTTATTGCAGTTTCTACCGCGCTGTCACAGATGACGCCATCAAAATCAAGCGCATAAATAGTTGAGTTATTCATCTTTGTGTTCATTGAAAGTTAAGGTGATTGACGCATTGTAACCGGCTAATAGGGAAAATATAAATCGTAACGACTCAGTCGTTAAAAAATAGAACAGGTATGACACGGATTTAACTGATAGGCGCGGATAAAGGAATATTCTCAATCTTCCAGTAAAAATAAAATCCGTTGAAATCCGTATAATCAGTGTCATCCGTGTTCTATGATCGAAGTTAATATCTACTGGGTAGTTACCATAAATCAACCGGTTATCGATTGAACTGGGGGTGAGTTTTCGTTCAAAAATTCGGTGAGTTTATTGCTACCGGACTCAATGAGCTTTGCTTTCTTTACCCGACTCAATTTTTTCAGGTCTATTTCGCGTTTCGTTGCGGAGCTGCGGTTATGACCGGTTTCCAGGTAAACCAGTTGTTTGGGTAGCCTCCCTCCTCGAAAATATTTTGCGCCCTGTCCGGTTGCATGTTGCTTGAAGCGTATGGAGACATCGAGGGTGATGCCCGTGTATAGCGTGTTGTCGGTACAGAGAATAATATACACAGACCAGATCATAACGGCTTACTCTCTAAAAAAATCTGTTTACTCTCGAAAACCACAAAAAACAAAACAGTCTGGCTAACGGTTTGTGACTTGCTCGGGTTTGCCTTGTAATACCTATTCAGAGGAGGTGCCAACCATTTTAAAATATTCGCTTTCAGCAACAATATCGCGGTTATTCTCAACCCGATCCAGATAAACCTTGCCTTCCAGATGATCAAATTCATGTTGAAAAACCCGTGCAACAAAGCCTTCCAGCTTGGCTTCCACTACAGTGCCTTGTTCATTGCTATAGGTGATTTGTATGTCTTTATAGCGTGGTACTAAAGCCCGAATGCCCGGAATACTTAAGCAACCCTCCCAGTCTTTTTCTGTTGTATCAGACAATGCTTGAAATGCCGGATTAATCATTACCGTGGGCTCCATCAGTGGAGCGTTAGGGTAACGTGGGGAAGGGCGCGAGGCAATGATGATCACTTGCTTTGATTCGCTAATTTGAGGCGCAGCAATACCGACACCCTGAGTTGAAGCCAAGGTGTTTTGCAGGGTTTTAATCAGTTGCTGTATTTCAGTGCTCTGACTATCGGTTACCGCAGCCGCTTTTAGGCGCAGCACTTTTGCACCTAATTGGGCAATCTCACTAACACTAACCATTAGAACGCCTGCAATTCATTTAAAATAACCGATTGGGCTTGGACGGGTTCTTCATTGGTCACGTTTAATAACTGAAGATAACAACCATCCGGTTGTAACAGCCAGGCTTGCGTATTATCTTTTAAATATAAATCAAGGTCGTGCAGTATGCGATTATAGAGCCGTTTGCTTTCAATGGGGAAGCAAATTTCCACGCGCCGGAACATATTGCGATTCATTAAATCGGCGCTGGAGGCATAAACTTCTTGATTGCCATCATTGGCAAACGCATAAATCCGCGCATGTTCCAAAAAGCGTCCGATAATGGCACGCACTTCTATATTTTCAGAAACACCCGGTATTCCCGGTCTTAGGCAGCAAATGCCCCGGACGATTAGTTTAACTTCAACGCCGGCCTGTGAAGCACGGTAAAGTGCGCGTATGGATTTTTCTTCAACAATGGCATTGACTTGAATAATGATTTTTGCGGGTTTGCCATTTTTGGCGTGCGTTATTTCCCGTTCGATTTTTTCAAGTATGCCTTTATGTAGGGTAAAGGGTGACTGTAATAGTTTATTTAATTGGGTTACTTTGCCCAAGCTGGTGAGTTGTGCAAAGACGCGCCTTACATCTTCACCCAATTCTTTATTGCAGGAAAACAGGCCGTAATCGGTGTAAAGTTGGGCGGTTTTAGGATGATAGTTGCCGGTGCCCAAATGCACATAATTGCGTAGTTCTTTGCCTTCGCGTCGTAAGATCAGGCACATTTTGGCGTGGGTTTTATAGCCCACAACGCCGTACACAACATGGACGGCCGCTTCTTGTAATTTGGAGGCTAAATCAATATTGGCTTTTTCATCAAATCGCGCCCTTAATTCAATAACAACCGTCACTTCTTTGCCTGCCCGTGCGGCTCTGATTAATGCGGCAACAATGGGTGAATCCGCACCGGTACGGTAGAGTGTCTGTTTAATAGCCAATACTTCTGGTGATGCGGCCGCTTGACGTAAAAATTCAACGACCGGCGAGAACGATTCAAAAGGGTGGTGCAGTAAAATATCGTGGCGTTTAATGGCCGTAAAAATATCTTTGTTCCGACCCAGTTGTGCGGGAACTCTGGGTTTAAAAGGGGGGAACTTGAGGTCCGGTTTATCAACGAGGTTGTTGATTTCCTGAATCCGGTTTAGATTGACCGGCCCATCGACTAAAAATAACCGATCCCTGCCGAGTTCAAAACGATCGAGTAAAAAGCTTACGGTGTCATCAGGGCACGCGGCATCTATTTCCAGACGCACTTCATCACCATAATTACGCATCGCCAGTTCACCTTGAACGGCCAGTAATAAATCGTCGATGGCATCATCATCGACAAAAAAATCGCTGTTCCGGGTAACCCTGAATTGATAGCAGCCTTTAACCGTCATACCGTGAAACAATTCACTGACAAAGGCGTGAATAATGGACGATAAAAACACAAAATCTGCCGGGCCGCTTTGGGTTTCGTCAACGGGTAATTGAATCACGCGCGGCAAGGCTCTGGGCGCTTGCAAAATAGCCCGCCCGCTATTTCTGCCAAAGGCATCCTTTCCGGTCAGGGAAATAATAAAATTTAAACTTTTGTTGAGAATACGCGGAAAAGGGTGGGCGGAATCAAGGCCTACCGGCGTTAAAATGGGTAATAACTCATCATTAAAATAATTGGACAGCCATTTATGTTGCGCTTCGTTCCAATCATTACGGCGAACAAAGCGAATGTTTTCATCATTAAGCTTGGGGATCAAAATTTCATTAAGAACCTGATATTGCTCATCGACCAGTTTATGGGCATGAATAGAAATTTGCTCCAACTGTTCTTTGGGCGTTAAGCCGTCAGGGCCAATGGCTTTAGGGTCAATAGCGACCATTTCCAGTACGCTGGCAACGCGAACCTCAAAAAACTCATCAAGATTTGAACAGGAGATACACAGATAGTTAAGCCTTTCGAGTAAGGGGACGGCTTCATTTTTCGCCTGCGCCAAAACCCGTTTGTTAAATTCCAGCAAGCTCAGGTCGCGATTGATATAAAGCTCTGGTTTTTCGAGGTTTATTGCTTCAACGGTTGCGGTTATGTCCATTTCTTTCCTTAAACTATCGGGTATAACGCCGGTGATAAAAACATGTCGGTCACTGATTTTTTGGCTATGCAAGTCTAAACTTAAATCTGCCTGTGCCAGCTGTGCATTAATTTCTTTTAGGCTAAAAGCGGCCAATAAAGAATGATAAAAATCGCGTTGCAGAATCTCGGGTTCATTGGCAGCATAATTATCGACCATCATTTGTGCAGACTTAACATTGGCGGGGCGCAATAAATCCATAATGATGATGCGCGTACCCGGCCGGGAATATTTTTTTATGGTTTGCCAAAGTACCTGCGGATCGGGCAAATGATGTAAAAGACTATTGCTAAAAATTATCTCATAGCTGGGTTGCGGCAAAATCACATCAGGCAACAGGCCTTTTATAAAGGTTATCCGGTCTGCCAAGTCAGGTGGCAAGGCAGATTTTGCATAAGCCAACATGGACTCTGAGCCATCAATCGCATGAACTTTACTCAAAGGAAAGGCGTTGGCAAAGCGGCAACTGATATCGCCGGGGCCACAGCCCAAATCCAGTGCGGTACCGCTAAATTCCGGATCATCAATAAACGTTTTTAGCTGTTGTATAAAGTCATTATGCGGCACTTCAAAATCGGCCTCAGCATAAGCTTTTACCTGACTTTCATCTTCCATTAACTCAGGTTCCAATAATCGTCTCATGCTGTAAATCCTCTTTTTCCCTGTAAGCCACCGGTATGGACAGCAATAAGTCGCAGGCCGGGTTTAAAAGTGTGTTTTGTTATCAAATCATAAAGTGCGTACATCATTTTTCCGGTATAAACAGGTTCAAGAGGGATGTTGGTTTTGCATTCAAAATCGGCAATAAAAGTCATCAGTTCAGGTGTCGTTGTGGCAAAACCGCCAAAATGATAGTCCAGGTTAATCTGCCAGTGAGTGCAAGGTCGTGGCAATAAGGCTTCAACATCAGCCTTTAAAAAACCGGCATTTTTTAAGGCCGCAAAACCTAATACAAATACTGACTTTGGAACCGCATCAATAATACCCGCTAACGTTGCTCCGGTTCCACAGGGTACACAGAGAATGTCACAAGGGATAGCTATTTCGTTAACCAGTTCTGCGACACCTTTTAACGCCAATGCTTGTGCCCCGCCTTCAGGAAGCCAGTATTGACCTGGTTTTAATCCGGGTAAATCATGACAGCCTTTATAGTGCCGCAGGAGTCTATAAGCAGAACGGGAGACAAAGGTAAGTTCCATACCCCGGTTTTGCAAATCCAGTAAAGTGGGCGTTAATGTTTCCGGTTGTTCGCCGCGAATAAAACCCTGCGTTTTCAAACCTAAAAGTTTACCTGTATAAGCCAGTGCATGTAAATGATTTGAATAAGCGCCGCCCATACTAATAAGCGTATCGGCACTTAAAGACAGTGCTTGATCAAGGCTGTATTTAAGTTTGCGCCATTTATTTCCGGAAATAACCGGATGTAGCAAATCATCACGTTTCATCCATAATTCAAGTTGATATTCATCCAGCAGCGGGTCATCAATTTTTGTTAGAATCGACGGCTTAAAGGTTTTTTCCAGTTTATCAAGTTCAGGGTGCATTTATGTGTGGACGTTTTAACTTAATCGCAACAAAGACGCAGATTATGGAGCATTTTTGCTTGCAGCGCTTAGCTGATTATCAACCGGACTATAATATTGCGCCCGGACAAAAAATAATCACCGTCGTAAGGCTGGAAGATAGCAGCAACAAAGCCGTTAACTTGCACTGGGGATTGATACCTTCCTGGAGCAAAGACCGTAAAATAGCCAGTCATTTGATCAATGCCAGAGCGGAAACGTTAACCGAAAAACCGTCCTTTAGAAATGCTTATCAACAGCGACGTTGCCTGATTCCGGCGACCGGATTTTTTGAATGGCAAAGCACGGAAACCGGCAAACACCCCTACCATATTCATCAACCGGCGTATGCCTTGTTTGCTTTTGCAGGGCTTTGGGAGCATTGGGAACATCAGCAAGAAACCGTTTATTCCTGCACCATTATAACCACCGCCGCCAGCGACAAAATAGCACCCATCCACGACCGAATGCCGGTTATTATCCACCCTGATTTTTATGATCGCTGGCTGGATAAAACAAACACCGCTGTCGAGATGGCTGATTTTTTAGCCGCTGATGGTTATAAGGCCATGCAGCTAACCTCGATCAGTACCCGAGTTAATAACCCGTTGCATAATGACGCTGAGTGTTTGGCGGCCGTTAGTCGGTAAGGGATGATTATCAAAAATCAGTTGGTTTACGAAAAAAACACGAAAAGCATACATGATGGCCATTAAATCCCTTCTAAGGAACGAGCACTAAATAACTTGAGCAAGTAGTGGTTGTAATGCGGTAAAATT
>JBAXXH010000011.1:0-50173 GCA_037127995.1 Methylococcaceae bacterium
ATTTCCAAGGAGATACCAGATGCTTCAGCTCAAGCCACTTGATCAGAATGTTCCGTTCTTTCAGCAGATCAATACCGATATCTCACCTGTTGTCTTGGTGAACGTATTCCAAGTCGCAGAAGAAGATATTCCCGCCCTCCTGAAAGCTTGGGAAGCGGACGCCAACTGGATGAAGCAGCAGCCTGGCTACATCTCAACCCGGTTGCATCAAGGCATTGCAGGAAGCACGGTATTTATGAACTACGCAGTGTGGGAGTCAGTGGCCCATTTTCGGGTGGCATTCACCCATCCAGAGTTCAAGCAGGCTCTAGAGCACTACCCGTCTTCGGCTGTGGCGTCACCTCATCTCTTTACACGGCTTACGGTATCGAATCTATGCGTTGGCCCCTAGCTCAGTGGTCTAACCCCCCTCGCGCAACCGGACAGCCACCGGCAAGCCGTTGTCTGGCGGTTAGCTCGCATCTTATCAGCATTCAAAATAATTATTGCACCATCTAACCGTAAGGTTTGGGTCGGTAGTGAGCCTTTAATCATCGTTAGATTTCCCGATTTAAACGTCTGCTTTGGAGATGCGACCATTTAATAACAGTCGCATCTCGAGTTTGCGTTAGAGCTGGATCTCGGTTTGCTCTGATATCTCCAAGGCATCATCGACTTCTATACCCAGGTATCTGACGGTACTTTCAAGTTTGGTATGACCAAGCAACAATTGCACGGCTCTTAAGTTTTTCGTCTTGCGGTATACAAGCGTTGCTTTTGTTCTGCGCATGGTATGAGTTCCATTAACCGCCGGATCAAGACCAATCGATTTGACCCGGCTATCTACAATCCGCGCATATTGCCGGGTCGAAAGATGAGGTGAGCTATGGATTCGGCTTGGGAACAGATATTGATCCGACTTGAGCAGGGCGTAGCTGATCCAAGCTCCGAGCGATTCTCTGGTCTGTTCGGTTATTTCGAATCGCCAGTTCTAAATAAGCGGCATCATAAGCAGTTAGGTTTTCTGCACGGGCAAGCGCCAGAATCTCATGCAAAGCACGCAATGGTGTTTCGTCGTCAGTAACAATGGGCCAATCGCCAATAAGTTCAAGGCGGGTTGTTACATCAGCAGACATAACCCGTCCCCGGCGTTCAGCCTGTATCATCACGTTCCCTAGCTCAAGATGCCCCAAGGAAGGCACAAGCGCCCCTTCATCCCTTACGCGCTCTAAAAGCGCATCACAAACTTCGGATGCTTCATCTTCAAAGCACCACGAGACGGCTATGGAGCAATCAAGAACAAATCCCGTCATCTTCGACCTTCATCCCGAAGCTCTTGCCATGACAGACCGCCGAGGTTGCAGCCATTACGAAGCTCCTTTAATTTTGAAATCGTGAGGTCAATTCGAGAGCGGTCTGCAATCGCAACAGGAATCAGGCGTGCTAAGGGTTTACCATGTCGAGTAATGATAATTTCCTCGCCTTGTACCACACGCTCAAGCAGCGTGGACAAATGTGTTTTGGCTTCAAAAGCGCCTACTGTAATCATGTTGAGTACCAATCAGACCTATTTTGTTAAAAAGTTTAACATTCAGACCTGATTTAGTCAGCCCTTAAATTAATCTTCATTGCTTATTTTTTTGTGAGATATTGATGGTCTATTCACAAAAAAATTGTCAACTTATGAAGATTTGTAAAATGAGATACTTTCGATTCAGGAGCTGGTTGGATCATTCTCCAAAGCGGACATTTGGTCAGTTGAAAGGCTTACGGCCAATTGCTGACAGTCATGAATGAATAATATACAACACCAGATAACCTGCAAATGTATTTGATGACTCACAACTGTAACTAACAGGCATGGTCAATTGTGTTATTCTCACCAAAGTTGAGGTCAAATTTGTTGCAAACTGCGTCACACTTGGGTTTGTAATTGGCATAATTTAGTTGATATAGCGCAGGCTGATTTGAATGTGAATTAACCCCAGCATCAAGGCATCAGGCTTGTGACTCAAAGATCAGATTGAACGCAAAAGAATTCGGCATTTTCTAAGGCTTCTGCTGGATTTACGCAATAGCTTCAACCTAGCGACGGCTATTTAGTTTAAAAGTAACCTTAACCTTTTTCCCATACTAGAAAATAAAATATGAATAATTTTTTCAAAATCATAAGCGGACAGAAACTAAAAAAATCATTAATACTTTTTAGTGTAGGTATACTTTTTCAGCACAATGCCACAGCGTCATCATATATTTATGAGCTTAACCACGGATACTATGGTAATAGTGACCCAACAATATTTGGAACATCTTTTACTGCCGACATTACGTTCAATAATGGTGGTTCAAGCAACTTAAACCAAACATTTAATTGGTCGGATGTTACCCAGATCAAAGTGATTACCAACAACGGAATTTTTGGCGGAATTTTCAATGCACCAGCTTATCCTGCTGGACGGATCAATTCCTTCCTTACCACTGATAATAATGGAACTGGCTCATTTGTGTTCAATAATAGCGTTAACGAATATCTTTCCGGCACCCTGGCATCCGTGGGTCTTTTGACCAACTTAAATTTTCAACTCGGCACAGGGGTTTTTACGAATATTTCATTAAACACTAATGATTATGCATGCAGATTCCAATTTGCCGATTACATACCGCCTTATAATTCTCCTAGCTCATGGAGTACTAAAGCGACTTATATAGGTGTAGCCACTATTCCAGTGCCAACCTCAATTTTGCTTTTTGGTTCAGCATTAATTGGATGGTTGAGCATTAATAAACGTCATCAACAAGCTCTGTAGTGTGGGTACTGCTGTTTGTGCTCACACGAAATTAAAGCTTTTGACTCTCCAAACGGTGGGCAGAAAAGCTAAATAAATGAATGTCGCCTTTGGGTCGGGTGGCGACTGTGATCTTGTTAAAAATATTACAAATCTGAATGTCCGGTATTGAGATTGGCTTTCTGAAACTGACAAATTATAAGTAACGCCCCCCAAAAAAAGAACGATTGCATCCAACGGCCATCAACTGCCGGTCACGACTGGATGTTTTGTGGCGACGAATATGGCCGAATGAGGGTGGGCAATGTGCTATTAATTCAGATGGTGTTATCGTACTGTCTACTGTTTGGCGTTTTGACACCCTTGAAAGCAACCATAATCATGGTACACTTTATTGTACATTAGACATTTTGGCTTATTTTGTCTCATGGCAAATCTATAACTCTGTTTTTTGATAACAACTTGTTATGCCCCAAGGTAAAAAATGAATTTCCAGTTTGACGCAAAGTCTGTGAGCTATGCAGAGGCACTTGGTGGTGACATAGTTCAAATCAGTTTTGAAGAAAATCCAGATGATGATCCGCTGAATCCAACGTCATGCTCGCTTTGCCTTGCGATAAATTATGAATTTCCACCAAGTCGTATAAATTTTGAATGGTGCGACGGGAATGATTATGAAGGAGGGGTTGAGGCGATTAAGTACTCGATCAGCAACAGTGAATTTATCGTTTGGCTAGATACTGACGTCAGTATCAAAGTGAATTTTTCTACCAATACGTCGAGTTACAAGAAAATTGTTAGTTTATTGCGTAAAGAATTGGGTGAATCGGTCAATGCTTAACATTTAGCTCAAAGGGACAGGCTGTCCGTTGCCGGTTATGAAAATTTTTTATGTGCTTTGATTAGCTATTCGCTTTAGATAGATTACCGTTAAAAAGGTATTATTTTTATAAACCAAGGTTTAGAATTGCGAAAGTTATCCAAAATTGTTTGGAATCGGAGAATGCGGGAACAACATCAGTGCGAATACTCTTAACTGGCGTAGGATGAATCGGAAAAACGACAGTCGGCAGAATATTATCCGAGCTTCTGGATATTCCTTTTTTCGACCTGGACGAAGAGCTCGAGGCCTTCTTCGGAATTAGTGTTGAGCAACTTCAAAGTAGATTCCATTCGATGCATTCATACCGTGACGAGGCTGCAAAAGCACTCGTGCATCTGCTGAAGCGCCCGGCGAGTCAGCATAGCGTCATAGCCTTGACTCCGAGCGGCCTTATGGGAGCATATCTACGGGCAATAAAGAACTCTTTTGGTGTAACCGTGGCCCTGAGCGACAAGCCGGAAAATATTCTTGAACGGATTATCTTCTACGATATCGATTCGAAGCTGATCGAGAAATGCCTGACATCCGATGAGAAACGCTGGTATCTGAGCGAAATCAAGAAGGACATCACCTACTTTCGCAAGACATACGACCGTGCGCATCTACGAGTCGACATCTCAGACCTCAATCCGAAACAGGCCGCACTCCGCGTAAAGCAGGCCGTAGAAATGTTCGAGCTTCAAGGAGCCGAGCAACAAAAGGATGGGAATTGACGTTGAAGATTGCTGTCGTTTCGCTATGACAGTCTCCAACGCCAATCAGCTATTCGTTTGTAGCTTCAAATATTATTTCACCGACTCGACTGCAAAGGTCGGCTTAAGATGCAAGCTATCCCCGAAAGCTGTCGTTGATCTTGCTTCAGTGATGATGGTCACCTCACGGCTATTAAGAGACAGACACCAGTTTCAATTGAGTGGCTGGTTAGTCTTGAAAAGCAGTCCTTCAGAAGGAGCCAATTAGGGGCATCCAAACATCCGCTTAATCTCTGATTATCACATCGCAAAATAGACCACCTTATTTCTGCCCGTCTCTTTTACTTGGTAAAAATCTTTTTCCGCCACATCGAGTAACGTGTCAATATTAGTTATTTTTGCCTAATGCCCAGAAATGGGGGACATAAAAAAAATAATCTACGAAAGCCTTTTATTTCAGTGACTTAGAATTCTAATCATACGATTTTGCTCATCTAAACTAAACGTAATTCTTGTCGATTAAAAAGACAAAATCACATTTTAAGTCAATAACTTGATATATTATAAATACGTAATATTGCCCCTTTCGGAATGTTGGGCAAAAATTGACGCTAAACTCCCGGCCGATTTTTACTCGGTGCCAACGCGCATTACCCTAAACTCCCAATCCCATTCATGAGCTTCCACGAAGAAGCCCTCTTCGAAGAATATGCATTTCGATTGAGTGTAAAGGGTTACCTCATGAAACACCAGGCGGCAGGAAATATCCTGTCGGCCATTCGTCGAATGCTGAATGGCCTCATCTACTAGAGCGATGACATGCACAGCCTTGTTTTGGAACGCCTTCGCATAACCTCCTTTGCCGATCGTTTCGTCAGCCTTAAAGATCGGGAGTCCGAAGTGCTACAAGTGTTTGGTTTCGGATTCGGTACCCGGCAGATTTCTGAAAAAATCAAACGAACCGTCATGACCATCGAGACGCACCGTTCCAACATCAAGGAAAAAACGGGACTAAACACCACAATCCAAATGCCACGGTTTGCAACTCTCTGGGTTGAAGACAATAGATAACTCGGCATGTTTGGTGGCGAACGTTGCGAGCGGAAAATCTGGCCGAAACGGCTTTTCCGCAGCAGGTTTTCTATTCTCGGACAGCCTCCTAGGTAGATCCCCTAGACGCGAATCAGGGTAATGCCTATGGGCAGTCCTTCCTTTTATGTCTATGCTGGTAACCACTTTCCCATTTTCTAGAAGGGAAACAGAAAAGCAGTATTCCAGACTGCAAATCAATGCGAGATGATAAAAAAAAGGAGAACATAACCATGTCCGATAACACTATCACCGATAACCAACGACGCCGTTTCATTAGAGTCAGTCTCATCGGCCTGACTCTTGCGCCCGCCGCAAATCTGCTGTTGAACCGAAGGGCGGAAGCTCGCGGCAGCAGAGCGGTCACGGGTTCGACCGAGATACCCAAACTCCCGGAAAGCGACCCGCAGGCCACTGCACTTGCTTATAAAGAGGATGCAGCCTTGGTAGATACCACCAAGTACAAAAAAGTAGAGGGGGCATCTTGTCGAAATTGTTTGTTATACAGCGGGGCCGAGGGAGATGGCTGGGGACCCTGTGCGGTTTTTTCCTACCGGATAGATCCAAAACTGAACAGAAACTATGTAGTCAGCGCCAAAGGCTGGTGTCGATCCTGGGCATTGAGGAGTACCTAAATACAAGGGTTCCAGGGTGCTAATGTTTAACTCTGCGCGGCGACTGCTTCCGGAGGCAATTGGGTTCACCGTGTGGATGGCTGCCGAACGGAATGGACTGGCTCCGCCTCTGGGTGTCCTTGGCCTTGCAGGGGTAACAATTGTCAGTGGATGCGTCCTCCGTGTGGGGCTTTATCTTGCAATACTCGTTCACGGGGCCGGTCATGCGCTTGCCTTCGCAGCGCTTATGCCAGGTATTGGACACGAAACCTTCCGGGAGCGAATGGCCGATTACCTTGTGTATCTTCCACTCAGGGGGCTTTGGCCGGGGCAAAAGATTTTTATCCCCGGATTTTCCCCTGAATCGGAAGCACCGTCTCAACCCGCGCCTGCCGACGGCTGGCGCACTCGCATCGCCGCCTTGACCGGTCCCTTGGTCAATGCCTCGGCGGCCGTGGGCTTTTCCCACGCCATGCCGCCTGATTTGATGCTTGACCCCACAGGGGCCGTGCTTGGCGTTCTAGTCGCCACCCAAGGTTTGTCGGCGTTTAGCTCTTGGAGCGACTTTAAGACTATCTTTACGGGAAGTGCTCACCGGCTCTTCTGCGGAAACCTCGTCGTACTTGGCAAGATCAATGCCCAGTCCACTGAACGGTCCCACTTCGAACGCGAACGGCGAATGTGGTGGCAGATCGTCGTGCGGGGAAGCCAATCCGGGGGTCAATTTCTGTTGACGAAAAAGGGTTTTGTCGGTTGGAAAGGCCTGAACCCGAAACGCGCCAAACTTCCTCAAACCGTGGGTCGAGGCTTCTATTTCGCCAAGTTTTGGGCCAGGATTCGCGGGATCCGAATCTTGGATGGCATCCATCAAACCCAAAGCCATGTCCGGTTCGCAACTGGCGGTTCCTCGACCCCAAACACCAGCCAGCCGATGTCCTGGCGAGAAGCTCATTCGGTTACGGTATGGGAAATTGAATGCGGTAAAATCACCCAGGCGCAACGGATCCAGCACCACCTCTTTTCCTTTAACGGTGACATTGATGGCTGGGTGCGCCGCAAGGGCGATCCCGCCCATCCTCTAAGGCTCTTCGACACTGCCTGGAGCGGCCCGGAACTCCAGCGCCTGCTCACGAAAATCCTTGGCACTTCGCCAGTTGGAAGCGGGCGCGACAGGTTGGTTCACACCGACACCATCCTCGGTGCCGGATTCCAGGAACTCCTCTTGACCCAAGGCCGATGGGGCGCATCCTTCCGCATGGCCTATGCGCTGAAGGTGGCTGAAAAACCCGATGACCTGGATGTCGTCCTGAGCGACAAAACCGTGCGCGAATTTAATGGTGTCGCCGAGATGGTGTGGAACCTCTGGCTGAACGAAAACGGTGTCACCGGCGCGGGTTGCAAGACCTTGGCGGATCTTTATGAAAAGGCATCCGAGAAACTACCCGGATTGATTCTGGCGCTGGAGATCCAATCATTGTCGATGCGTGGCCTTAAAGACCAACTTGATCATGAAAAGCGTTCGGATCTGATTCGCACCTGTGTTTTAGGGTTTTTCCTCAACGATTTGCGTGAAGCCTGCCGATCCTTTGCGGAATACGCAAATGGCACCTATGGCTTGGTGATGCAGTCCTCCCTTTACCCCGGTGAGGTATCACTCGTCTCCTTTAAGCAGCCCATCTACATTGGTATGCACGTCTCAGCAGACCCGGAGGAAGATTATCTAGTCGTGGCTTCCGAAGCCGCTTCGGTGTTAGTGGCTGGCGAACCTGGACCAGGAGGATGCCCCAAACGACCAGCCTATCTTTACTGGATGCGCGACGGCGAACAGGCGCATCTGCGCCTAAACCCAGGCTCGGCGCGCTCCACCATCACGTTTCGTGACGGATTTGGGCCAGAAGCGCCTGAAACAGTGCAGACACTTAATCCCGCCAACTTGGACAGATGGGCACGGCAGTCCGAGAAGGAAGGAGGACGGGGCTGGGTCAGTTTGGACGACAACAATCCCTATTTCCAAGAGGATCGGTCAAGTTCGGAGGCGGCTGACCCAGTACGGGAGGGTCTCGATCAAATCGCCGGCGTCTTCGACAGTATACAAAGAGACTGGGCCGCTCCCGCTTCCTTCAATCGCCGCACTGCCGAGGCTTTCTGCAAATTCCTCCTGACCCAAGCCCGCCACACCGAAACGGGCTCGCTTAAGGCCCAAGGCCCGTCCAAGAATGCACGACTTGACCTCTTGGTGCTGGGGGCAGGTGAAAGCTTGGTGTTAGGAGCAGCCTTTGTCGAAGATCTTCAACAGTTGTTCCCCAAGCTCCACCTTAAAGCGATGGATTCCAAGACCTTCGCAATCGACCCTGAAGGACTGCCGGTTGGCCCTGACACCCTGATCTTGGGGGTGAGTCATTCGGGACAGTACTTCAATACCCTGGACGACGTGAAATTTCTACAGGCCGCACACCGGCTCGGTCGCGTCGGCCCCGTTTTCGTTTTAACGGGCCAGAGGGCTACGCTGATGGGGCAGGCCGTCGGTCAAAGCTTCAAGTCGGAGGCTCCCTTCGGTGAACGCATCTTTACCGACGGGGTCGGCTGGAGACTGGAAGAACCCCACGGCCTCACCACGACCGCCGCCCATTTCACCCTCAGCCAACTTTTGCTGCAACTGGCAGAGCGGGCGGCAGGCGAACCGTCCAGTGACGATGGCAGATTGGGGGTTTCCGACGACGACATCCAATTCCTGCGTTCGCGGCTAATGGAAACCCCGCGCCAAGCCGAGGAGCTCACCGGGCGCAACATCAAAGACTTCCGCCTGAAAAGCCCCGTGCATGCGGCGCTGCACCGTGAAGGACGGTGGCTTTCGTGGTTTCTCCTGGAGCCGTTGATGGTGTCGGTGCTGAGCGCGATTCATTTGGGCGTGGTCTTTGCCTGGGGAACCAACCCCGTCGCCGCCGCAATGGCAGTGCTTCCTGTGGGTCTGTGGAATGCGGTCTCCCCTGCCTTTTGGTCCTGTGCGGCACTCTATGGTCAGGCCGTATATTTTTTCCTCATGGCCCCCATCTTTATCGCTTTGCTCCTGCGGGCGGTGATGCGGCGTCCGCTGACAGACCGGTTCACGGGTCGAAACCTCTACATCGCTGAACGCGGATGGGTGGCGTTTCTGGTGGAATCTTTTGTACGCCGGTTGTTCGCGCTCGGGTACGGATTTTCCGGGTTCCAGGATCCAAAAGCCGGGGATCCTGCGGCCGGCTTTATCGATGAGGTGGCTCCAAGCATCACTCGTGGGGACATCCTGGTCAATGGTGTGTCGGCCGACCCCACCCTGCGAGCCACTGTGGGGATGGTGTCCACCCAATTGCGTGGTGCCCCCAGCTTGGGCCAGAGTGCCTATGCTATCGGCATCGGACAAGAGGAATCTGCCAGGGCAAAATTCCATAAGTTTGTATCGGTAGGAGGGGCAGCGATCTCTGCTACGGTCATCGGCAAGGCCGCACGGCGCATTGACGAATCCCGCATCGCATCCCTATATCGCTTGATCGGACATTATGTGATGTTTCACGCACTGGCCTCCCGTGTGCAGCGCAAAGTCAACGCCATGCTGCCAATCATTAACACCGTCGGCATCCCGGTTTTTTCCTTGGTCTATATCCTGAGCCTGGGGCGTTGGGCAGTGTGGTTCCGGCCTTGGAATATTTCCGAAACCCAGAGCCGGGCAAACATCTTTACCACTTCGGTGGCCCCGCCCATTGATATTCGTCCGGAGGAGTACCTGCCCTTGCTCTGGGATCTCCCGACGGACAACAACGACGCCTTTATTTTAGGTCACAATGCCGCGTCCTCATGTCCTTTGAACCCCCCAATTGCCAGTGAACGGCCGGTCAATCCTTAAAAACTGTTATTCAGAGAGCTTTGACCAATTGCAAATTAATGCCGTAGCAGGCTTGCTCGCTTATTCCTGTCAGGAAAAGCGCCCCTCACTTAATATTAGTGTAGATGATATTCTTCCCTTGCTTTGCTGTGAGTGACGCTTATCCCGAACTCAGGTTAAGGTTAATAAATCAGCCTTAGGTGATGTAATCTTATGTTAGTGCCCGTGACCATTAGCCACTCGACCTGAGACTTTAATAGCATGATCAGATTGAGTGTCGGATTTATTTTTATTAGCTGAACTCAAGGTCGCCTCCAAGGCGCTAATTCTGCTATTGGCATCCTTTAATTGAGTTTGCAACTCTTGTATTTGAGTTTGCTGTTGTTTTACTTCCAGAGGCAGAGCACTGGGTTCCGCATAAGGGATTGTTGGCAAAAATAGCAACATTATTGACAAGTTAATTAAAAATGTTTTTTTTAGATTGAATCATTGGAGTTCTCCTTCGTCAGGTGCAAAAACTTGCGAGTGAATAGTTTAGTTTCGTGGACTACCTTTCGTTTTCCTGGAGTCTATGCATCTTCTCGGTTGTATTACCCGTAAACGAACGCCCAGCTACAGCCAACTTCAGTGCTATCGTTCAAAAATGATTTGCAAGAGGAGCAAGTGTTATGCCGATATTGCTTAGTTTCATAAAGTGACATTGATGATTATTTTCGTTGGTTTTAACAACATGGTTAGATTATTATTCCGGAAATTTTACCTGGATTCGCAGCCCTGAAGGCCAGCTTTCTTACCTTCCATTTAATCGGTTATGTAAGCGTAGCCAGGATACTAAATCAGTGGATAGCTGAAAATAGGCATTAACCCTATTCTTATCTAGGGTAATCCCCCAGGAGGCTGTCCGAGAATAGAAAACCTGCTGCGGAAAAGCCATTTTGGCCAGATTTTCCGCTCACAACGTTACACGAATAAACTATTTATATCAAATGACCAAAAGCTTCCCCTCGCTACGGCCTCTATTCTCGGACAGCCTCCTGGTTGGCAAAGATCTAATCGTCCGCTTTAATCCATAAAGCAGCAAAGCGAATCAATTCTATTCCCGTCTTCAGCCCGAGTTTTTCTTTGATGTTGGCGCGATGGGCATCGATGGTTTTGATGCTTCTGTTGAGCTTTTCTGAGATCTGTCGGGTGCCGAAACCAAATCCTATCAACCGTAATACTTCGAACTCGCGATCTGTCAGGCAGGAGACGGGATCCGGGTTTCTCGAATTAGAAGCCTTGGAACGTACACGATCCAATATAACCCTATTCATTTCGTCACTCACATAAATACCGCCATCCAAGATTCGTCGGATAGCCGATTGTATGTTAATAGTTGCCTGGTGCTTCATGATGTAACCTCTTGCACCCAGTCGAAGCGAGCGTTCAGCGTATAGCGATTCTTCGTGCATGCTCATAACTAAAATAGGGAGTTGAGGATAATGCGCAGTGAGGGTAGTGATGAGGCTTAATCCGGAAGTTCCTTGAAGAGAAATGTCGACGATGGCCAAATCATGTTTGCAACATCGATTTGCGGATAGCGCCTCTTCGGCGTTGCTGGCCTCGCAGCAAAGCAGAAGATCGGCTTGCAGGTTGAGAACTTGCGCTAAACCCTGGCGTACGATAGGGTGGTCGTCAACGATCAGAATCCTGGCTTTCCCCTGACCATCTTTATTTATGTTTGACAATGTGTTAGATCTCATACTTCATAGAACCTGTAACAACGATTGATGTGCCGTCGCCGGGCGTTTGACGGACTTCAATCGCCGCACCGATTAAGTCGGCCCGACTTCGCATGCTGCGCAAACCGAGCGTTCCGTTTATTTTATTTTTTTTACCAGAAAAACCGACGCCATTGTCTTCGATCGAAAGTCTATAGTGTTCGCCAACTCCCGATAGCTTAATTTCGATTCGTTGGGCTTTACTATGCCGTAAAGCATTGCACAGAGCTTCTTGGGCGATACGATAAAGGTTTAACGCAATAGTCTTATCGGTTACTTCCGCACTAGCAGTACATTGGGCAATACACTTGATTTCGGAAGAACCTTGTGCATATTCGGCCAGATAATAAAGTGCGTTGGAAAGACCGCCGGTTTCCAACGCGACCGGATAAAGCCCTTGTGACAGTGACCGAATCACCGACATCGCTTCACCGAGTAAATGCTTGACTTGATCGACAATAGTAACTTCCGGCACCAATTTTGCACTTAATGTTTCGTGCAGTGAGGAAACCAAAAATGTTATCCCCGTCAGTTGTTGGCCCAAGCCATCATGCAATTCCTGCCCGATCATTTTCTGACGTTCCTCACTGATCTGATTCATTTCCATCTGCAAGCGCCGCCGCTCCAGCAACGCCGTATGAAGCTCCAGATTGGTTCGAATAAGTGCATTAGTCCGTTTCTGCACAAGTTCTTCCAAGTTCTCGTTGGCCCGCCTTAATCCAGCAAGTGCATTTTCCCGTCCAGAGTTTAAAGCCGCCAAGATAAGCCCTGTAACAGCCATCAGGTCGGCAAATAAGCACCAAATAATCAGACTTTCTATCGTCGAATCCACAGCGAACGGGCCAGTTCCCTGCACCGTGCCGTTAATGGCAAGAATGGATACAAACAGTGATACACTGGCGGCTCCAATAGACCCAAAGCGAAGTGCGCTCCAAATGACAAACGGAAATATGGATAAAGTAATTGGGAAATAACCAGGACCGACAAATTTCGAGCTTCCGAATATTGTTTGATTGATCACGGCCAAAGCGACTATCAAGATAATAGCTTCCAAAATTTTAGTGGACGAAAATAAATTGGGAGCCGCACGAGTTATGCCGAATCCAACAAGAATAATCGGGCTGATCACAAGTACACCCATTCCATCTCCAAGCCACCATGTCAACCAAGTCGGGCCGAAAACGGCGACAGATATCTCGCTCCCGAAAAACAAACCCAGTGTTCCAAGTGAAGCACTCACTGTGGTGCTGACGAAAGCAGCGAGCAGAACCAACTGGAGAACATCGGATACTTTGTCGAGTGCAATCGAAAAATCATTCTGACTTCTAAGTAATGCGGTGCCGCATAAGGGTTCTAACGTATTGCCCAGGCTAATAATGGCCAGGGTATGTATCGGGACACCAGAGTCGGCATTAGCGAGGAGGGCGCCCAAGAAAATTCCAGGCCACAAATGATAGCCGCCTAACATGACGGCAGCTAGAGCAATTCCGCTGGGTGGCCATAGTAAGGTGACCGTATTGCCGATAATGGCATATTTGAGTCCAAGTTTCGCTGTAATTAAATACAAGACACAAACACATACGTTCCATAGAATATTTTGCCGTGTTTTCATATCATTGATCTTGAATTTTTTGTTGACAACGATTTCCACTAAACGGCTATTCGGGCTTCAAATTCACAAACTGTATTAATCAGCCTCGAATAATTACCAGCAAATGACATCAAATTCGAACATGGACTATTTGTCATTTGTCGTAAGAAGACAATTGGCCGCACGAAATACTAAGTGGCAAGTAAACTATATATTCCCCGATAAATCAAAACTTTTACACTTTCATTTTAAACAGGACCATCAATTATTTAACCGTCCGCTTTTATAAATGACCAAGACTTACCTGATATTAATCGAACAACCCATTTAGACGTATTATAATTAATAAAACATTTCTGAAATTTTAAGTGAAGAACCATCTTTTTACTAAGCGCCAAATTTCTGCCTGGAGTTTTAACCTTACATCATTAATGTCCAACTGATCCGTCAGTTTTTTAATTTCATCTTGACTTCTAGTGATCAAACTCAAGCGATGGGATTCGGTATCATATTCTTGCTTCAGATCAGAAATCAAACAGAGGAAAAACTAAATTGACCTTCCGGTCGTGGCCAGAAGTACCATTTGTTTTGCTAAAATCGACTGTCTGATTTCTGTTGGTATGCTGCCATTCGGAAATCTGGATTGAATGTCTGCAAGGGGTCGCTATGGATAGGGCCAAACCATGAATAGTTATGAATTGTTATCGGTGGCAAGGCTTTATTTTCACTGACATTTGCACCAACCACCAGCCAAAAAACCTTACATGGTTTTGCCGGAGTTCTGGAGTGAAAATTCATTCACTTTAGAAAATTCGATGAACCCTGCAAACCACGTATAAAAAAAGAGTTGTTTGAGTGCCAATTGGCATCCTTCGTTGATGAGTTCATCTTTCATTTGCCTGAATGTAGCCATGCATTTCAAAATTTATGGTTATCATTCAACTGGTGATGAATTAACGCAGTTCCTTCAAGCATAAAACCAGGTATAGCTCTCTATGAGCAGTAGCAGGTAACACATCGGGTGCACATCGAAATAAATCGCTTTTATTCATGGTTTGGCCCTATACATTGGGGTCGATACATCCCCTTCGCAATTCATCATGCCAAGTCCGCTATAATAAATCAACACACTTTCAAAAGGGGCCTGCCCTCACTCCTCATTTTTAAAGTAAGAGGTGAATACATGCCTTACAACAGCTGTTTTATTTCCGGATAATCATTGATGAGTTGTTGCCGAAATGCTTCAATCGCCTTTTCATCATTTCGTTCAGTTCTTGGAACAGGCACGGTAATTTCACTAATAACTGTCATAGGCGCAGCTGACAAAAAGATAAGCCGATCAGCCAGTGCAATTGCTTCGCGCAGGTCATGAGTAACAAATAACACCGTATGCGGGCGCTCTTGCCACAGCTTTAGCAGCAATTCCCTTACCTGCCTTGCTGTGGGTGCATCCAGCGATACAAAGGGCTCATCCATTAGCAATATCTCAGGATCAACAGCAAAAGCACGGATGATTGAAACCCGTCGACTCATGCCTAATGACAAGCGCTCAGGGTAAACGTGTTGCGACTGGGTCAATTGCATCACTTCCAGCAAGGGATCAATGACCGTTGGCGATTGGTCGCTGCCTAACACTAATTCTATATTTTCCCGCACCGTTCGCCAGGGCAGCAATCGTGGATTCTGAAAAATATAACCAATTTTGGGATGTGACTGTTGCTGTCCCACCCGAATTTCGCCCTTATAATCCTTATCCAGATTGGCAATAATATTTAATAACGTGGTTTTGCCACAACCGGAAGGCCCCACCAGACAAATAAATTCGCCGGATTTGAGTGATAGCTTAAGATCCGCAATCGCTGCGTGATGTCCCGCCTGCCCTATCGCCGGATAAGTTTTACTGTGGATGTTGATTTGAATATCACTCATCGACGCCACCGTAGGGATTTTTTATCCAGCGGTTTTAAAATCAGCAACTCTATCAGTTGAATAACCGCCACAAAAGCTATCGTGTAAGCCAAAATACTGGCTACATCAAACAACTGAAAAAACAAATGCAATTGATAGCCCATGCCGTTACTGCGACCCAACAACTCAACCACCAGAATAATCTTCCAGATTAATGCCAAACCGGATCGCGTCGCGCCCATCACAAAGGGATGTAATTGCGGCCATATCACATGAGCCAGGGTTTTACGCCGACTAAAATTAAAGCAACGCGCCATATCCAGTAAATCCTGATCCAGCATTCGCGTGCCTTCTCTGATAGTGACTATAACATTGGGTAATTTGTTGACCACAACCGCCACTATGGCCGCCGATTCGATCAGGCCAAACCAGACATAGCACAAGATAATGGTCACCAGCGCCGGCACATTTAAAAAAATAACCAGCCAGTTATCAAAGAAAGCATCCAGTTTTTTATTGCGCCCAAGTACAATCCCTATTGCACAACCCAATAACATGGCGATAGAAAAACTAACCACCAGTCTGAGCAAAGTAACACCCAAATGAAAAGGAAGCTGCCCTGTCACACAAGCTTGCCAAAAAACCTTGGCGACCGTTTCCGGTGCGGGTAACGTGTTATTGTTTAAATAAACCGCCAGACCTTGCCAAACAGCTAAAAAAACCAGCAATGACAAGGTTGGCAAAAATTTCCGGGAAAGCCTCAAATTAGTCTACAGACCAAAAAGTACCGGGTTGCAGCTTTTCTGATTGCCCCGTTAACCGGTTATTACTTAAAGTGCGCAGCATTGTATAAATACGTGCTGCCGCTTGTTGCTCTTTTTCACCCCATTGCTCAATACCGCCCTCACAATAACGCTGGCGCATTAGGGTTTGGGTGGGGACATCATCGGTATGAAGTAATGGAATAGTTTTTTTCCAGACAGTATCAGAAGTACATAACTGGTTTTTAGCCTGCTTGCCGGCTTTAAAAAAATTATTGATGGCCTGCTTATGACTTTCTGCCCAGTTTTGCTTAAACACATAACCGATGCTGGGTACATTTTCAGTGATGCCCAAGCCTTTTAAAATGCCCCTGCCATCTATAATTTGTCGGTAACCCTGCGCTTCAAGCCGGGCTGCAAAGTGCCAGTAGGTCAGTACCGCATCCACACGATTTTGTTTTATTTGTTCATTAATTAAAGGCGGTGCTCCAAAGGTTTTTTCAACCGAACCATTTAAATCCAACGACTCTTTTTGTGCCAAGGCCTGCAACAATAACCAGTTTTTATCCAGTTCGCCACCGGCAATACCCAAACGCTTCCCCTTAAGATCAGCGATGGAATGGATGGGGCTTTTATCTGCCACCACCAACGCGCCAGAGGTATTTGAATAAGGGTAAAAAGTAAAAGCAGCCCCCGTCGCACGAAGACTGGAAACCCAAATCCAGTCAGAAACAATCATATCGACAGATCCCGACTGCAGGGCAATTTTGCCTGCTTCTGCATTGGCGACCGGCTGAATTTGTAACTCAAAATTAGCTGACTTTACTTGTGGATTATCCTGTAAAGCCTGCAACTCCCACTCAAGGGTTCCGGAAGACTGAACACCAATACGTATCGTGGTTTTTTCCGCAGCAAAACTGTTGCCCGATACCCATAAACAAAGACCCATAAAAAAGACTTTAAACATCATAAAAGCTATCTCAATGTACAGACGTTAAAAACCGTCTATTCTATCCGGTTCGGACGAGAATGTTTGTAATATTATGATAGCATTTCAAACATGGGCATTTACCACCCACTGGACAAGTTATTTTTCAACATAAACATTTAGATTGGCTTAATTATTTAGACTACCCACTTTAGACGGGGCAAGCAAAAAGGCTTAACCGTCAATAGGGTTAACTTAATGATAAATCATCAAAATGACTCGTTAAGGAACGTGCATGAAATAACTTGACCATTTATATTCCCTCACCCCAACCCTCTCCCGGAGGGAGAGGGAGCAAGACGCCTAAGTTATTTCATGCGCATTCCTAAGTGCCAAAAAGTCCTTCATTCCGGCAGGAATGCCGGAATCCAGTCACACGGATGTGAAGCTGTAGTTTGGCATAGACCCTAAATCATGCGGCAACGTTATCGGAAAGTTACCATCCATGGCACTGGATACCGGCATCCTTGCGGGTATGACGGCGTTAACTAAAATTTCTTGTCCTGGCTTAGTGGATAGCCCAAACCACGCAGCATGTTTCCACAAGCCCCCTACAATCCCTGACACACCACTCAGCTATCCTGTTAATTCTACTATTTAGCCAATGCCACCGGATAATTTGGATGCTGCGGATTAACAATTAACATTTGCTGGCTTAAATCAACAATTAAGTCCATCGCTTCCAAAAGGATAACACCTAATAACGGCTCATTACCCAAAACAACTGCTTCGGTTACATAGCTACGGTTTTGGAACGAAATCTCAATTGGCGCGATTTTTGGTACTTTACGTTGATGACCATCTGCAAGCGTTACCACTTGTTGACTCACTTCGAAAAAAAAGGGGTCAGGTCTTGCAATGATACATTTACGTAATTGCGAAAGTCCTGCCCCGATTTTTTCACTTTTTGTACAACGCCGTTTATCAAATCAATTTGGAGGCATCTATTCTGAAAAAGGCATAAGGCCCAAGTTGAGCGATCCAATCTATCAGTTCATCTCGTTGCACCTATCACCTATCACCTTTTACCTTTTACCTTTTACCTTTTACCTTTTACCTTTTACCTTTTACCTTTTACTACATTATTTCAACGATAGTGTTTCTGTACGACCTGTCACATCAATTGAAAGCTTGTCCTCTTTAAGCAACCAGCCAATTGCACGCTGAACGTCATTTTTACTAATTTCAATTTCATTAGTAATTTTAGTTACACTAGCTGATCCGTTTTTATCCAGATATTGCCAGATCTTACCTGCATCATCACCGATTATATTAAGCATTTTAAGTCACCTGTTTAAGTATTGATTGAAGTTATTAGGATTTTTTAGTGATAAGATCAGGTAGCGTGATATTTAATTCAAGTGTTTCCTGATTTTCATCCTGCTCAAAACTAACAGAAATTGCATCCTGCCCCACGTTAACATATTTCTGTATAACTTCCAGTAATTCTTTTTGCAACTGTGGAAGATAAGAGGGTTGGTTAAGTGAGGATCGTTCATGAGCAACCAGAATTTGCAATCTTTCTTTTGCAAGGGACGCAGAACTCACTTTAGATGATTTAAAATAATCCAGTAAACTCATTACTTACTCCCGAAAAATTTCCTAAAAAACCCTTTTTGATCATCGATAAAACGATGCGGTCTATTTTCACCTAAATAACGGGCAACAATATCGCCATAGGCTTGACCCGCATCGCTCTTCTCATCAAGAATAACAGGCGTGCCTGAGTTTGATGCATTTAACACCGATTTGGATTCTGGAATAACACCCAACAAATGCAGTGACAAAATATCCTGCACATCCTCAACGCTCAGCATTTCGCCCAGCTTTACCCTTTCCGGGGAATAGCGGGTTAACAGCAAGTATTCTTTGATGGGCTCCAAGTTTTGTTCCGCCCGGTAAGATTTACTGGCTAAAATTCCCAGCATTCGATCCGAATCACGCACCGAAGATACTTCGGGATTGGTGACAACAAAGGCATCATCAGCAAAATACATCGCTAAATGAGCGCCTTTTTCAATACCGGCTGGAGAATCACAGACTATATATTTAAAATCTTTTTTTAACTCATCTAAAACCCTGCCCACACCTTCCTGGCTTAAAGCCTCTTTATCGCGCGTTTGTGAAGCAGGCAAGATATAAAGTAAATTGCAGTTTTTATCCCGAATCAAGGCCTGATTAAGCGTGGCTTCGCCATTAATGACATTAACAAAGTCATAAACTACACGGCGCTCACAGCCCATGATTAAATCCAGATTACGTAAACCTACATCAAAGTCAATGACTGCAGTTTTATGACCCTTTTTGGCCAGTCCCATGGCAATTGCAGCACTTGTGGTTGTTTTACCCACACCGCCTTTACCGGATGTTACGACTATGATTCTTGCCACAAATTTTTCCTCTACGTTAATGGGGTAGCACTATATCTTTGATAATTAATGCCTGGTCTTGTAAATAGATCTGAACAGGTTTGTTTCGTACCGACTCATCCAAATCTTCACTGATTTTATAATTACCTGCAATAGAGATAAGTTCCGCTTGTAAATCAAAACAGAAAATACGCGCCTCGCTATTTCCACGCACCCCTGCCAAGGCTCGACCTCTTAAAATATTGTAAACATGGATATTACCCTCAGCCATAATTTCTGCGCCCGCACTGACCTGAGACAAAATGACCAAATCACCTGCTGCGTAAATACGCTGCCCGGAACGGATAGGCTGAGTAATTAACGTTGTTGCGGTAGCATCAGTCTCTATGCCTACATCTACATCGGTTTTTGTTTCTATAACCGGGACGATGGTTTTTTGTTTTTTATTTTCAACCGAGACACTGCCGCTATGCATCGAATAAACGGGAATAAGCAGCTCTAATGCTTGTTTATTCTGCTGTACGTTACCGCCACGAATCCCTACCGGCAACAAGCCTGCCTTACGAATCGTGTCAGTAAGTGCAACGATATCAATATCGTAACCCCGTTTATTTATTTCCTGCAAATCCAGCACTACAGGTGAATTTTTAAAAAACTCGGGGGCCAAGCTGGTTTTTTCTTGAAGTTGTTGTTCGATAACAGCCAAGTCATCACTCGCCACAACCAAAACAGGTACAGAAAAAGTACTGCTCTTAAATTCTAGCACCATCGGTGTCTTAGGTGTTTTTTGAGAGTCTGTCGACATCCGTTAAGCCTGTTTAATGATTGATGTTTAAATTTTAACATTGCTGATAAAAAAAATCATTTTTCAAGTGCTAATAGTTAATCCCCCGAGCCTTTCAGCAAACAAACACGTTTACTCATTCACGAAAATTAAATCACTGAATCTGTGCCGAGAATAGTTAACAACATGAGTAACAAACAAGTCTCAATGACAACACAGCATTGACTTAGCCCCATAAAAAAAGGTCGCATCCTTGCGAATGCGACCCTTTTTATTTCAAAGCGAGTAACGGGTTACCTGCCAGAAAAATTGCTGCTTAACGTTTCGAGTATTGAGGACGTTTTCTGGCTTTATGTAAGCCAACTTTTTTACGTTCAACGATACGCGAGTCACGAGTTACAAAACCCGCTTGCCTAAGGGCTGGACGCAAAGCTTCATCATATACCATCAATGCACGCGTCAAACCGTGACGAATTGCACCTGCCTGACCGGAAGGGCCGCCGCCTTTAACAATCACATTGATATCGAATTTAGCTACCATATCAACACATTCAAGTGGCTGACGTGAAACCATCTGATCAGTTTTACGACCAAAGTATTCTTCGATAGTTTTCTTGTTAATTGTGATCTTTCCAGTGCCTGATGTTGCGTAAACGCGTGCAATTGCACTTTTACGACGACCTGTTCCGTAATACTGAGCTGCTGCCATGGTCTACTCGCTTATAATTCTAAAACTTTTGGCTGTTGAGCCTGATGATCGTGTTCAGGTCCTGCATACACTTTCAATTTCTTGAACATGGCACGACCTAATGGATTGTTTGGTAACATACCTTTAACAGCGGTAGTAAGAATACGATCAGGGAACGTCTGTCTTAATTTACCTAAAGTTACGGTTTTCAGATTACCAATATAACCGGTATGATGCTGATATAATTTATTTTTTTCTTTATTGCCGGTAACGCCGATTTTTTCTGCGTTAACAACAATAATGTAATCACCGGTATCAACATGCGGTGTGTATTCTGGTTTGTGTTTGCCACGAAGACGTAGTGCAATCTCAGAAGCAAGGCGACCCAGCGTCTTCCCATCTGCATCAACTACATACCAATCGCGCTTAACTTCTGCTGCTTTTGCACTAAATGTTTTCATCGTTACTTAGTCTTTCTCTAAAGGCTCAATAAAAGAGCGAGAATTTTACTAAACATTGTGGTTTTTTTCAATGTTTATTTATAATTTAGGTGCCAGGTGCAAGATGTAAATAACCTTGCCTTCACTTTATAATTTATTACACAGGTAATATAATAAAAATGAGTTTAACCTAAACCCACCTATTTCGACAAGTGTACAACATTACCCCCTATATGATCAAGGTGTAAATAACCTTACCTTCAATTTATAGCTTGATATTTAACGAATGTAATTTACGATACAAGTGGGTTCGCTCCATACCCACCGCCGCCGACAGCTTGGCAACACTGCCTCCTGTTCGCTCAAAATGATATTCCAGGTAAGCTTTTTCAAAATGATCGCGCGCATCTTTTAACGGCAAATTGAAAAACTCGGGAACCGATAGCGACGCCATCACATCACCAACAACCGATCCCAGTGCCGACTTTACTTCATCCAGCTCGATATCTTCGCCTACACCCAAAATCATTAGGCGCTGAACCAGATTTTTTAATTCCCTTACATTGCCCCGCCAACTGTAGTTGCGTAAAAAATTTTGTGCCGCCATGGAAAATTTCCGAAAAGCCAGCTTATCCTGGCTGACAAAATAATCGACATAAAAACTTAATAATCCCGGCACATCCTCACTATGCTCTCTAAGTGGCGGAATAATGAGCGTCACTTCATTCAGCAAATAATACAAATCCTGCCTGAATCGCCCGGACTTGACCTCTTCATCCATCGCAATCCGGGTTGATGCGACCACTCTGACATCAACACGTACCGCCTCACTGCCGCCCACCCGCAAAAAAGAACTTGATTCCAGGGCACTTAGCAATCGCAACTGGGTTTCCTTGTCCATGCCGCCTATTTCGCTCAAAAACAACGTCCCTTTATGCGCTCTCTCTAACAGGCCCGGATGAATTTTTCCCAAGCTTTCTTTACCAAAAAACTCTACGGCCGAATTTTCAGGCGATATACTGCCTACCGCCACATCAATAAACGGGCCGTTTCGATGCGCACTATTGTTATGCAGATAACGGGCATACAACTCTTTACCGACACCGGCCTCGCCAACAAACAATAATCGGGTATCATGTTGAGCCAAACGCTTTAATTGATCCTTGATTCTGGCGACAGCCGCACTCTTGCCAACCGGCTCAATATCAACAACCAATTGCTTCCTGAGTCCGTCATTTTCTTTTTGAAGATTTCCCGCTTCCAGGGCTCTTTCAACAATCAATAATAATTTTGCCAGCGACAAAGGTTTCTCAAGAAAATCATAAGCACCCAACCTTGTCGCTTCGACTGCCGATTCAACCGAGCCATGCCCGGACATCATGACCACGGGACATAGCAGGACATCTTCGGCAACCCATTCTTTTAACAAGGTAATGCCATCCGTATCAGGCATCCAGATATCAAGCAGGATGAGGCTGGGTTGCAGGGATTTTTTTAATTCCCGGGCAGCACTTGCATTTTCTGCCGTAGCGACCTGATAACCTTCATCTTCGAGAATTTCGCAAACCAACCTGCGAATATCCGGCTCATCATCTACGACTAATATACGCGGTGTGTTTGCGTTCATAATTTTTTTACAGCTGTTCAGGGTTACATGCAGGGAGCTGGATTATAAAGCCCGCCCCCACCTTACGACTAGTGTCGATCCATATCGCACCGCCATGTTCTTCAATTATTTTTTTAACAATCGCCAACCCCAGACCGGTTCCTTTAGCTTTGGTTGTCACGTAGGGCTCAAAAATCTTCTCAATTTGCTCATCTTTAATGCCTGGTCCGTTATCATAAAGCGCTATTTCTATAAAATCAGTGTTATTTTTCTGCACCCTGCGCAGACTTATTTCGATCAATCCAAGAGCGCCAATCGCTTCCAGTGCATTTTTTATCAAATTATGAAGCACCTGCCTGATGCTGACAGGATCACCATTAATCCTCAGCAAGCCGGTTCCGTAACAAGTTTTAAATTTCACGCCTGACTTTAACGCATAAAGTGCCAATACCTCCTGAACCAGACTTGGCAAATCAATATCTACGGTCTGCTTTTTGGATGGCTTGGCGTACTCGGAAAAATCATCCACCATTTCTTTCATCGCCTCAACCTGCTGTACGATGGTTAGGGTTGAGCGCTGTAAAATTTCAGCATCAGTGGCACCCAGCTTAGCCGCCAACTTATGTTGCAATCTTTCTGCTGACAACTGAATAGGTGTCAACGGATTCTTGATTTCATGCGCCAATCTTCTCGCAACCTCGCCCCAGGCAGCATTCTTTTGGGCCTGAATCAAATCGGTCACATCATCAAAAACCACCACAGCCCCAACGCGGAACCCTTCTTGAGAAAACAGGGGAGTTCCCCTACACAGCAATTCCTGACGACCATTAGGCCCTAAAAAAGCAAGCCGTTGCTGCCAAATATCATCCGCCTGCTCCAATAACCGCTGAATTGATTTTAGCGGCTCTGCCAGCTCGGAATAGTTTTGAACAAGCTCCAATAAAGTCCGCCCTATAAACTGATTAACATGGATATGAAAAATTCGGTATGCTGCCTGATTAGCCGTGCGAATGTTATACAAAGCATCAAAACTGATAACCCCTGCCGTTAAATTGGCCAGAATGGTTTCCAGATAGGCCCGCTGGTTTTCAACTTCAAGGCCAACTTGCCTGGTTTCATCACGGGCGACGGCAATACGATGCGTCATATCATTGAATGACTCCACCAAAAAACCCAGATCATCTTGGGCAATAACCGGCAACTGCTGGTCATAATGACCTGAAGCGACGGCTTGCGTGCCTTTAACCAGCTCCTTTACCGGCTCGGTAATATTTCGGATACTAATAAAAGCCACCCATATCGCTGCCAATAAACTCATTAATAAAACCAGCGACAGCGCCAGCGAGAAACTCATTTTTAAGGAATTTCTTAAATAGTTCATCTCCTGATAACGCACAAAAGCAAATTCAACAGAATCCGCCAAATCCGAAATCCTGACCGGTACCGGATATAAGGCCTGTAAATATTGCGGCTCTCGGGCTTTAACCGTGACAATAACACGCACCATCAATTCTTCTTCATGTGCCGGTGCCAAAGCCACGTACACTGAATTCTGGCGCAACTGCAACCAAATATGCTCATCCGGCAAACTCGGCAAAATATCACCGGGATTAATACTGCTTGAGGCAATAATTCGACCCTGACGAGAAAAAAGAGTCATTTCCGAAGCGCCCGAAAGCTCACGCAAATTTTCTATTTCCAGCGTCACCAAATTTTCAGAGGAATCTTGCAGCTTTTCCGTCAATTGCTGCGTTTGTTTTAAATGCATGCGCATGCGCTGATCCAATGACGCTTGACTAAGTTCCAGTGCGTCTTCCATGGCGCGATCTATTTCCACGTTAAACCAGCTATCAATACCCTGATGTAAAAACTGCATGGAAAAATAAAACACAATAACCGCCGGTGCCAATGCCAACACCACAAACAGAGACACCATGCGGGTAGTTAACCGTGACCCCGCCTCACGTCTTTTGGTATGCTGAACCAAAGAATAGATATTGGCTACGACCAATATCAGCAGTACAACAGAACCCAAGGCATTGAACAACAACAACCAGGAATACATTGCATTTAACTGTGATGATTCCTGCATGGCTGAGCTCATCAACTGCAAAGACAGCAGAATCAGACCAAACAGGATTAAAACAGACAGGTTAACAGGGAGTTTTATTTTTTTAGCGGCCATAGTGTCCAATCACTGGATAAGTACCATTGCGGATCAATGTAGGCAATCGGCCGCAACGGCAAAGGCAAGGCATCACGATCAAAACTGACTTTCACCGCGCACACATATTGTTTTTGAGGGTCAAGTTGCGCCTTCTCTATCAATCGAAAGTCACGTACCGCAGACATCAACTCCAAGGCCGCAGCCAGCGTGGAAAAATTATAGACCTCGCCGTCACCCTCATTTCTGACCCGGTACATATTGAGCAAAGCATGATATTGAAGCCGATAACGTATCGCCGTATCAACCAGCGTCTTGTCCCAGAGCCTATCCCGATGCTGCAGCAACTTAATTTGTAAATCCCAAAATAAAGGCACGCCGTTTTGCAATGCATCTTTTGCTTTTTTACCGAGTTGATAACCAATGTCCGCAGACACTACATATTGGTCGCCTAGCGATGTTATTTCGGCTTGTGTTACTTCGGCAGCAAAGTCATCCGCGTAACCGCAAAACGGCAACAGCCCGAGTAAAACAGCACAAAAAAAACGACAGAAAAAGCATCTACTGCTTCCTGATACGCGCATAATAAAAACCATCCATCGACGATTCACCCGTCATAATCTGCCGCCCATGACTCCCGGCAAAACCCCAGCAGGCATCAATAGGCCATTCAACAGCATTGGAATATTCCGCGAGAAAAGCTTCTATTTGCCGTTCATTTTCCTGCTTCAGAATGGAACAGGTTGCATACAGCATAATGCCGCCGGGTGCCAACAGCGGCCAGACGGCCCGCAGGATGTTTTGCTGCAAAATCTGTAACGGCTGAATATCCTCCGCCCTGCGTAATAACTTGATATCAGGATGGCGACGAATAACGCCTAATGCCGAGCACGGTGCATCCAATAAAATACGTTCAAAAAGTTGACCATCCCACCAGTCTTCAGGCTTGGCTGCATCGCCCACCACCAACTTGGCGGGCAGCTTTAAGCGCTGTAGGGTATCGCTGACTCGGTGCATTCGGGACGCATCTATATCAACAGCCACCAATTCTTTTAGCTGCGGCTGATATTCAAGAATATGCGCCGCTTTACCACCCGGCGCCGCACAGACATCCAATACCCGCTGTCCGGGCTGCACATCCAACAACCCGGCAGCCAATTGTGCCGCCGTATCCTGAACCGAGATAATGCCGTCGGCAAAGCCAGGCAACAAATCAACAGCAACCGGTTTATCGAGAATAATCGCCGACGTACAAAAGCTGACAGCAACCGCTTCAATGCCCTGCCCGCTTAATTGCTGTAAATACTGAGCCTGACTGATGCGTGCCAAATTTACACGCAACGCCATGGGCGGTAACTGGTTATTTTCCTGAAATATTTGCAATGCCTGCTGCGGCCAATCGTGCTCAATTTGCTTGATTAGCCAGTCAGGATGACTGATAACTGAAGATTGCAGGTTATCGGCTTTCTGCTCAAGAGCTTCCTGCTCTCTCAGATAGCGTCGAAGCAGTGCGTTAATAAGCGCTTTAGCCCAGGGCTTTTTGCGTGCGGCCAATACGGTTTCCGAGACGGCCGCATGAGGTTTTACCCGCATGTATTTGAGCTGATACAAACCGACTAAAGCCAAGGCCTTAACAGACGGGTCTTTAAGCGGTTTATCGAGCAATTGGCTTAAAATAAAATCCAATCGGTGATAGGCTCTACAAACGCCGTAGCATAAAGCCTGAATAAATGCCCTGTCTTTGCCGGATTCAACCGCCTGTAAAGCAGAATCCAGGGCAGCCGTTAACGACTGACCGTCTTGTAAAACGCGTGACAATACCTGTGCCCCGATTAATCGTGTATTCACTGGATGTTCAACCTAATCTTACCCCATTAACATCATGAGCATTTAAAAACGCCTGAGCCGACAGGCGTTTCCCGCCTGGAAGCTGAACCTCATGTAAACGTAACAGTCCTTTTCCGGTTGCCACTTCGATATGTTTATTAAAGCTACTCACAATACCCGGCTCCAAATCAGTATCGCCAGCTATCGCCTCGGCCTTCCATATCCGCAATACCTTGCCTTGATAAAGCGTTTGCGCCACGGGCCAGGCGTTTAAACCCCTGACCTTTAAAGCCAGGATACTGGCTGGCTGGTTCCAGTCGATAACCGCTTCGGTTTTTGTTAATTTTTCAGCGTAAGTCACCAAGTTTTCATCTTGTGGCTCTGGGGGAATCGGCGCAATTTCCATCGCTGCCAGCACTTTGCTTAAGCCTGTCGCGCCCAACGCAGCTAATTTATCATGTAAATCGCTGGCGGTATCGTTAGCGTCAATGACATACTCTTCCTTGTGCAACATATCACCCGCATCCAATTTACGGACTATTTGCATGAGGGTTACACCGGTTTTTTCATCACCCGCCATTAATGCCCGTTGAATAGGCGCAGCGCCACGCCAACGCGGTAATAACGAGCCATGGACATTGATGCAACCCAGTTTGGGCACAGCCAAGGCGGCTTGCGTTAAAATCATGCCGTAAGCGACGACCACAATCAAATCCGCATTATATGACTTTAATACCTGTAAATCCTCGTCAGCCTTTAAAGTAAGCGGCTGAAACACAGGAATTGAATAACTTAAAGCGAGTTCTTTAACCGGACTTATATGTAATTGCCGACCCCTGCCTGCCGGTCGATCCGGCTGTGTATAGACGGCACAGACTTCGTATTTGGAATCCAGCAACATTTGTAAACTGGGTACAGCAAAATCCGGCGTTCCGGCAAAAATAATCTTCATGCTCAGGTATTTTCCATTTTATGAATTTTTTCCAACTTCTTTTTGATTCGCTGTCTTTTCAAGGACGAAATATAATCAACAAACAATTTCCCGTTCAAGTGATCCATTTCATGTTGAACGCAAACAGCCAGCAAATCCCTCGCCTCAAATTCAAAAGACTGACCGTCTCTATTGAGTGCTTTTACCCTGATATGCTCTGCCCGCTTTACCTTTTCAAAAAAACCGGGTACAGAAAGACAGCCTTCTTCGGACTCTTTAATACCATCCTTTTCAATAATCTCAGGATTTATTAAGAAGATGGGATCATCTTTTTCTTCACTGACATCAATCACAATAACCCGTTGATGTACATCAACCTGGGTAGCCGCCAAACCTACGCCGTGCGAGTGATACATTGTCTGAAGCATGTCATCGACCAATTTTTTGATTTTATCATCGACCGTTTTTACCATTGCCGCTTTTTTGCGCAATCGCTCATCCGGAAACTCGAGAATAGTTAAAATACCCAACAAACTCTCCACTAAAAATAATTCCGTATTGGAATTTTATATTAATTACTATAAACTTTGAATGCACAAAGACTAAAAAAGACGCTACCACAAATCATCATGATTTATAGATCACTTTTTGGATTTATCGCTTTTTTCATACTTAGTATAAATACTTGGGCAGAAGAAATACAAATAAACCCTAATCATCCAGACCAATACACCGTCGTTAAAGGTGATAACTTATGGCAGATAGCGGGCAAGTTTTTAAATCACCCCTGGCAATGGCCTGAACTATGGCGAAACAACGCCCAAATTAAAAATCCACACCTGATTTATCCGGGTGATACTGTTTATTTTTCCATTGTAAACGGAAAGCCACAGCTTGGCTTGTCCAAAAATGCACAACCCGTCCAAACGTCGGTTGATTCCCCCTGCGTTCTTAATGAAGAAGCCGTTAAAAAAGGTCGAACCGACTTTGCCGTTTCCGAATCAGGAAAGCTATTGCCTTGTATTCGGGAAACCCTAATCAAACAAGCGATTAACTTAATCCCTTCTGAATCTATTGCGCAATTTTTAACCTCACCCAAAGTGGTCACCGAAAACGAAATCAACCGCGCACCTTATGTTCTTGATATAGTCGGCGAACATCTCATTGCCGGCGCAGGTGACAAACTTTATGTGCGCTCGATAACCCAGCCAGAAAGTCTGTCCTATACCATTTTCCGGGCAGGAAATGCCTACATCAGCCCCGAAACCGGTGAAAATCTGGGGTATGATGCCGAATATATTGCTGACACCACCTTGCAACAACCCGGTGACCCGGCAACCTTATTCATCACTAAATCAGGCAGCGAGATTCGCAAAGGTGACCGGGTCATGCCAAAAACAGAAGACGAGGTGACCTTGAATTATTTCCCGAGACCACCCGAAAAAAGCATCAAGGGCAGCATCATCAGCGTTCTTGGCGGCGTGTCTCAAATAGGACTTTATAACATAGTGGTTTTAGATAAAGGCACTAAAGATGGTATCCTTGCAGGACACGAATTGAACATATACCAAAAAGGCAAAACTATCAATGACCCGTACAGCGCTATTAAAAACGATGTCGTTAAGCTGCCCGATGAAATTGCCGGCACCCTGATGGTTTTTCGTCCCTTTGAACGCGTCAGTTACGCGCTGGTTATGAAAGCCACTCAGGCCATTCACATTTTAGATAAAGTTAAAACCCCCTGAATATAATTACCCAACCCAACGACAACGACTTAAAATACTGGCTTGCCCTGTTACGCACGCCCGGCGTCGGTTGTCGGACATTTCTTGGCCTGCTGCAAACGCATACGCCTGCGCAGTTATTTGCAGAATCGACTTCAGCACTTTCGGCTTTAGGCTTAAAAAGTGCTATTATTCAAAGTATCAAAAATCCGGACTGGACTCTCATAGATTATGATTTATCTTGGGTCCGGCAAAAAAACAATGCCGTCATTACTTTTAATGATGCCAGCTATCCTGCACAATTAAAGGAAATTGCCGACCCGCCGCCCCTTTTGTTTGTCCGAGGTAATCCGGATTTATTGTCGTACCCTCAAATTGCCATAGTGGGTAGTCGCAACCCCTCCTCTTTAGGTGAGGAAACTGCCTTCAACTTTGCCAAAACGCTCAGTCGCCATGGTTTTGTCATTACCAGCGGCTTGGCTTTAGGCATTGATGCAGCCAGTCATCGAGGCGCACTCAATGCGAAAGGCTATACCGTTGCGGTAACAGGAACCGGACTGGATCGGATCTATCCTGCCCGACATAAAGAATTGGCGACTGAAATTGTTAATACGGGCGTAATGATTTCAGAGTTCCCACCCGGCACTACTGCCAAAGCCAATCATTTCCCGAGGCGAAACCGCATTATCAGCGGCTTGTGCCAAGGTTTACTGGTTGTTGAGGCCGCCAAACAAAGCGGTTCATTAATTACCGCACGAATGGCTTTAGAACAAAACCGTGAGGTTTTTGCCATTCCCGGCTCTATTCATAACCCGCTGGCACGAGGCTGTAATGCACTGATCCGTGAAGGCGCAAAACTTGTCGAAACTACCCAAGATATCCTTGAAGAATTAAATCAATACTATCAACAAGATGACAAAATAACACCCATCACGATGGAATCAATACTTGACCTGGAGCAACAAACATTATTGAATCACGTTATGTTCAGCCCAACGTCCATTGATAAACTGGTTGAAAATACCGGCGAATCCGTTGAAGTTATCTCTTCAATGCTACTGATTCTGGAATTACAAGGTTACCTGGAAGCAACCGCTGGCGGTTGCTATATGAGAGTAAAATAATCATAAACAACAACACACTATGAAAGAAAATATTTTTGATGTCCTGATATATCTGTTTGAAAACTATATGGAAGATGAAATTGAACTGCTTCCTGACAGCGATGTTATCAGAACGGAATTACTCGAAGCAGGCTTTGAAGATTGCGAGGTTAATAAAGCGTTTGACTGGCTTGACTCACTGAGTATGCAACGTGCTATAAAGCCAACGGTTACCTCTGCATTTCGTATTTTCTGCACTCAGGAAATAGAAAAGCTTGACCTTGAATGCCGCAATCTTATTATGTTTCTTGAACATAATGGTATTTTAAACTCAAGCAACCGGGAAATTGTCATTGATCGGGCAATGGCACTGGAAGATGAAGAAATTTCAATGGAAAAGTTAAAATGGATTGTGTTGATGATTTTGCTTAGCCAGCCTGATGAGGAAATTGCTTTTTCCAGAATGGAAGATATCGTCTACGACCTTGTTCCCAACTATTTACATTAAAACATCAGGCGAAAGGTAAAAGACTAAAGGCAAAAAAGAATGTACACTTTAGCCCTTCGCCTTTCGTCTTTCGTCTTTAGCCCTTCGCCTTTAACCCTTTTAAATAAATGAGTAAAAATCTTGTCATTGTAGAATCGCCTGCAAAAGCAAAAACCATAGAAAAGTATTTAGGTAAAGACTTTCACGTCTTGGCCTCTTATGGACACGTCCGCGACCTTGTTCCCAAAGAAGGTGCCGTTGACCCTACCCATGACTTTGCCATGAAATATGAAGTCATTGACCGTAATCAACGTCACGTCCTGGCTATCAGCAAAGCACTTAAAGCCGCCGAAACCTTATATCTGGCAACTGACCCTGATAGAGAAGGCGAAGCAATTTCCTGGCATTTGCTTGAACTGCTGAGAGAAAAAAAATTACTCAAAGACAAACCGGTGCATCGGGTAGTCTTTCATGAAATTACCAAGAAAGCGGTCACTGAAGCCATTGCCAACCCGGAAAAGTTGGACATCAATTTAATCAATGCCCAACAAGCACGACGGGCCTTGGATTATCTGGTTGGTTTTAATCTGTCGCCCTTATTATGGAAAAAAATTCGTCGCGGCCTGTCAGCCGGTCGCGTACAAAGCCCTGCCTTACGCATGATAGTTGAGCGTGAACTGGAAATAGAAGCCTTTAAAACGCGTGAATATTGGACTATTGATGCGGCACTAACTGCGCATGAGCAAAACTTTAAAGCCAAACTGACTCAGTTTGATAACGAAAAACTGACTCAATTCAGCATTACCGATGAAGCACTGGCAGAAAAAACCAAACAAGCATTACTAACAGCCGCAGACGGCCAGCTACTGGTTTCAAAACTGGAAAAGAAACAGCAGAAACGTAATCCGGCACCGCCGTTCATAACCTCTACCCTGCAACAGGAAGCCTCCCGTAAATTGGGTTTTACGACCAAACGCACCATGATAGTTGCCCAGCAACTGTATGAAGGTATTGATATAGGCGGAGAAACTGAAGGCCTGATTACCTATATGCGTACCGATTCGGTTAACTTATCGATAGAAGCGGTCGAGGATATGCGTGCCCTGATTGCAGAAAAATACGGCGCTGAAAATGTACCCAAAGAACCCCGATTATTTAAAACCAAATCCAAAAATGCCCAGGAAGCGCATGAAGCGATACGCCCCACTTACCCGAGACATTTGCCAGCCCAGATAAAAGATCACCTTAGTATTGAACAATACAAGCTGTACGATTTAATCTGGAAGCGCACCATAGCCTGCCAAATGATTCATGCCACCCTTAATATGGTGGCTGTTGACTTAAGCTGTGGTGACGGTAAACACCTGTTCAGGGCAACCGGCTCCACCATTGCCATCCCCGGATTTATGGCGGTTTACCTCGAAGGAAAAGATGACAGCAAGGAAAGCGACGATAAGGAAAGCTTTTTGCCGCCTCTTGAAGAAGGGCGACCCGTTCAACTGAATGATATTATTGCCGGCCAGCACTTTACCGAGCCACCGCCCCGTTACGGCGAAGCCAGCCTGGTAAAATCTCTTGAAGAACATGGCATAGGTCGACCTTCAACGTATGCATCGATTATTTCGACCCTGCAAAACCGTGAATATGTCACCCTGAACAATAAGCGCTTTTATCCTACCGATGTCGGCAGAATCGTTAATAAATTTTTGACGGAACACTTCACCAAATACGTCGATTATGATTTTACGGCTAATCTGGAAGATGATCTGGATGCCGTTTCCAGAGGTGAAAAAGACTGGATTCCCTTAATGCACTCATTCTGGCAGCCCTTTCATGAAATGGTTCTGGATAAAGATGCCAGCGTCCAGCGTAAAGATGTCACCCAGGAAGCCATCGATGAAAAATGCCCTGAATGCAGCAGTCCTTTATCAATCCGTCTGGGAAGAAATGGCCGGTTTATAGGCTGTACCAACTATCCTGAATGCTCCTACACCCGAAATCTGAATGATGATCCCGGCGCTTCTGATGAACCGGAAACGGTAGCAGACAGAGTCTGCCCGGAATGCGAATCACCGTTGGTTTTTAAAACCGGTCGCTATGGCAAATTTATCGGTTGCAGTGCTTATCCAAAATGTCGTCATATTGAGCCCTTGGAAAAACCGGCTGATACCGGTGTCGAATGCCCTCAATGTAAAAAAGGCACTATTCTTAAGCGCAAATCACGCAACGGCAAAATTTTTTACTCCTGCTCCGGCTATCCAAAATGTGATTATGCACTCTGGAATACGCCCATCAAGGAGCCCTGTCCGCAATGTAGCTGGCCTATTTTGACGGTAAAAGAAACAAAAAGACGTGGCGTCGAAAAAGTCTGTCCCCAAAAAGAATGCAGCTATGCCACTCCTTACGAAGGTGATCCAGCCGATGTTCAAGGGCCTGCAGATAGAGAAACGGTTGGTTAACTGACCTTAAAAACATTGTTCACGAAAAGCACGAAAATATTTAACACTCATTGTTCCAGTTTTTTAGCTTGACTGAGGCAATCCCAGATAAATCAAGATGTTTTCGTTAATCGCGACGTGGGCGTCGCTCCCACCGTGGGAGCGACGCCCACGTCGCGACTATAGCTCGTCATTAGGTTAACTGTCTGGTTTCAGCTATTAATTTTCTCTCGTTCCCAAGCTCAAGCTTGGGAATGCAGACTTGGAAGCTCCAGCTTCCCGTCGAGCAATGCGGTAGTGAAAAAACGTTTGGGACGGATTTGCAAATCCCTTCCCGCAGCGGCCACCCAATATGGGGATTTGCTAATACTACCCGACATTGATTTTTTTCGTGCTTTTCGTGTATTTCGTGGACAAAAGGCTTTTTCTTGAGCCTCAACATTAATTATTTCTGTGTTTTTCGTGGCTTATTAAGCAATCCACCTAACTTTAATGCGTATTCAAGGTTACAATGACCCCATGAATACTCAACTTACGCCTTTTTCAGCATTAACCCCCGATATTATCCTAAGCGCTCTGGACAGTGTTGGCCTGCCGGGTGACGGGCGCTTGCTCGCACTTAACAGCTATGAAAACCGTGTTTACCAAGTGGGTATCGATAATACCCCACCTGTTGTCACCAAGTTTTATAGACCCAACCGCTGGACAACCGGCGCAATTCTTGAAGAACACTCTTTTATTCAGGAATTGGCCGATAATGAAATACCTGTCGTGCCTCCGTTATTCTTTAATGAAAATCAGACGCTAAATCAATTTGACGGCTTTCGGTTTTCCGTGTTTCCCAAACAAGGTGGACGTGTGCCGGAAATTGAAGGCCGTGAAAAGCTGGAATGGATGGGACGGTTTATCGGTCGCATCCATGCCATTGGCGCATTAAAACCGTTTACGGAGCGCCCGACTCTCAATATTACTAATTTTGGCGATGAACCCAGCACTTACCTGTTAACGCATGATTTTATTCCAACGGATCTGTTCAATGCTTACAGCAGTGTGAGTAATTATGCTCTGGACTCGGTGAGACGTTGTTTTGAACGTGCCGGCCAGGTAAAAACCCTACGACTGCATGGCGATTGCTATCCGGGCAATATTTTATGGACGGATGACGGCCCGCATTTCGTTGATTTTGATGACAGCCGAATGGGCCCTGCGATACAGGATTTGTGGATGTTGCTTTCCGGTGACCGTGCCGATATGACCTTGCAACTCAATCATCTATTGGCCGGTTACCAAACGTTTTACGACTTTAATCCAAGCGAATTGCATCTACTGGAAGCCCTGCGTACCCTGCGTTTAATCCATTATTCCGCGTGGATTGCAAAACGCTGGGATGACCCTGCCTTTCCTATGGCATTCCCTTGGTTTAATACCGCCCGTTACTGGCAAGATCGTATCATTGAACTGCGCGAACAGATTGCATTAATGGATGAAGAACCTCTTAGATCAAGTTGAGGCCTTAAAAAAATATTTTTTATCTGGTCTAACCAGCTTCAGAAATTAAAGCTTTTGCTGAAGTATCAGGGTTCTTACCGGATTGAATGTTTTCCGGTGTATCGCTAAAAAACCAAATTGTTTAATCTCGTTGACATGCTGCGCAGTGCCATAGCCTTTATGCAGATGAAACGCAAAATCGGGATATTTTTTGTGGTAGTCAACCATGATTTTATCACGCTCAACTTTTGCCAAAATAGAGGCGGCACTGATGGCCTTGACTTTACTATCGCCTTTAATGATTGCCTGGGCAGGCATAAGCAATTTAGGGAGCTGGTTACCGTCTACCAACACTTCGTCGGGTTGAATCGCCAAGCCATTGACCGCTCGCTGCATGGCAAGCAAGGTTGCCTGGAGAATATTAAGCTCATCAATCTCTTCAACACTGGCCATTGCCACTGACCAACTTAACGCATTTGCCTTAATAAGGTCAAAAAGGCTATCGCGTTGACGTTCACTGAGTATTTTGGAGTCGGCCAAACCATCAATAGGTCTTAAGGGATCAAGAATAACCGCTGCAGCTACTACAGGGCCGGCAAGAGGCCCGCGACCCGCCTCATCAACACCGGCAATCAGGCAGTTTTGTGTGAGCGTGATCAAATAGTCGTTATCCATAGCAACAATCCTCTCATTAAATAGCTTTTAAAGGCTTAAGGGGTGCGCCTTGAATAGAGCTCTGAATTAATTAAGTGCGTAGGGCGTGCCGTTGCGCGCCTTAATTTTAAAGGCGTGCACGGCACGCCCTACAGAAAATAATGTGGCTTAATCCGAAGGCCTCTATATGCTTATTAATGACATCAACACCAGAACCTAGCGCAATATACCTCGACGCACATTACTTAAAAAACTAATCATGTCAGCCAGTTGTTTACTGTCACTTTCCAGCTCTTTCATTTTCTCTATGGCATCTTCCAGACGTAAATTCATTTTATAGATTATTTTGTAGGCATTTCTGATTAATCTGATATCTTCAGCGGATATTTCATTGCGTTCCATGCCGACTGAATTTATGCCATGTGGCCTTGTGGGCTTGCCGCCAACCATAATAAAAGGCGGGATATCCTGGGTAATCGCACTGCCCATAGCGGCAAAGCTGTATTGCCCTATCTGGGTGAACTGGTGTACCAAGGTAAACCCGCCCAAGATTGCATGATCATTTAGATGCACATGACCTGCCAAGGACGCGCCATTGGCCATAATGACATGATCGCCAATCAGGCAATCATGAGCCACATGGGTATAAGCCATAAACAGATTATCGTTGCCTATCTTGGTAACGCAGTGATCTTGTTGGGTTCCCCTATGCATAGAGGTAAACTCTCGAATGGTATTTCTATCACCGATTTCAAGTCGTGTTACCTCGGACGCATATTTTTTATCTTGCGGGTCTTCGCCAATTGAGGTGAATTGATAGATACGATTATCCTTGCCAATGAAAGTAGGCCCTTTAATAACAACATGGGGACCTATGACCGTACCGGCATCAATTTTTACATCAGCACCTATGACAGAAAAAGCACCGACTGACACATCTTCGGCCAGTTCAGCATGACTATCAATTATGGCTGTTGGATTAATCAAAACTAATCTACCACCGCAGCACATCTGATTTCGGCACTTGCGACAAATTCGCCGTCAACTTCCGCACGACATTCAAATGCCCAGATATTACGCTTGCTTTTAACGAACTTTGCTTCCAACATTAATTGGTCTCCAGGTACAACCGGCCTTTTAAACTTGGCTTTATCAATACCCACCAAATAATAGATCATGCCTTCCAATTCATCGCCCGCTGTTTCCGAGGCCAGTAGCCCTGTTGCTTGCGCCAAGGCTTCCAAAATCAAAACGCCGGGCATGATGGGTTTTTGTGGAAAATGACCTTGAAAGAAAGGTTCGTTATAAGTGACGTTTTTAACGCCTAAGAGCCTAATGCCTGGCTCGCACTCAATCACCTTGTCAACCAATAAAAACGGGTATCGATGTGGCAAGAATGCTTGTATTTGTAAAATATCTAACGTAATAGACATGATTTAGAGTGCTTTATCCAGAGTGAGGTGAGTGAGTATTCTTAAATAATAGTAGCTCACTTACTCAGGCATTGTTGACAGTTTTTTCTGAACTTGGGCAGTAATATCAAACTGGTCTTTGGCATAAATAACACCATCAGTCAGTAACAAGTCATATTCGTCTTCTTTAGCTATGGCACGAACCGCTTCAACGATACGACGTTGTAATTTACCCAATTCTTCATTACGGCTGGCATTAAAATCTTCACTAAATTCTTGCTGAGATCTTTTTGCATCCCTTTTTTTATTGATAATATCTTTTTCAAGATTGGCTTTTTCAGAATCACTCATCACAGAAGCATCCTTGGTCAGCTTTTCTTCCATCGTTTGGATTTCTTTTTGTTGAGCAACTAATTGTTTATCCCGGGGTGAAAATTTTTGTTCCAGGCGTTTTTTGGCTTTTTCAGCTTGCGGCGCCTTTTCAAGAACAGAAGGTATATTTACAAAGCCAATTTTTAAATCAGCAAAACTGACATTTGCAACAAACAATAAGCTTAAAAATAAAGCAATTTTCGTTTTCATTATTAAATCGATCTCAGGTTATAGTTAAAATTAAAGTTGGGTATAAAAATTTTATCCGTTGAATTATAGGGGATAAGCCTGTTAAACCAAAATATCTTCTTAGAAGTTTTGGCCAAAATTGAATTGAAAGAACTGGGTTTGATCTTTTTGAGTAACTATACTACCTGGATTGACACCATTGGCAGGGTTAAAAGTATTATAAGTATAGTTTCCTTTATTTAAAGGGTAGGCAGCACTAACGGATAAAGCGCCGAATGGCGATAACCACTCACCTGAAAGTCCTGCGGAATATTTCATGTTATTGACTGAAAAACTATCATTTAATGATCCAACATCAAAAAAGGTTCCCAATCTGACGGATTTTGTCTCTGTCATAAAGGGCACCGGAAAAAACAACTCGGCATTACCAATAATTTTAGTAGAGCCACCGAGAGGGTAGCCATTGGAATCTCTTGGCCCCAGCGTATTGTTTTTAAAACCACGTACCGAACCCGTTCCACCCATAAAGTAATTATCAAAGAACGGTAGCGCATGCGTATTTCCATACCCTCCGCCGTAACCGACTTCGCCATTCAACTTGAAAGTAATGTCCTTTGCCAAGGGAAAATAGCGTTGCTGCCGGTAACCGACTTTATAATAATCCAGGTCACTGCCAGGAATCATTACTACAGCAGACAAGCGTTGTTGAGCACCTTTATTGGGAAAAATAGCCCGGTTAAAGGTATCATGAACCCAGCTTATACCCTGACTAAAGGTCAAAAACGAGCTGCCTTGTTGTGCAATAAACTGCTGAATTTGATAAGAGGAGAAGGCAGTGGTTCCCAGATTGGTATGCTTTACCTCTGTATCAAAGCGAACTTGATCAAACTCATTCAAGGGAATACCAAAGTTGATACCGGCATTGGCAATATTGGTATTGTAATTAGCAATATTGATGGCACCGGCATTTCGTTTTGTATAACCCAAATTATAACCCTGGCTAACCCCATCCGTTGTGAAATAGGGATTAAAAAAGCCAAACTGATAACTGGTCATATAAGTACTATTGTTAAAGGCAACGTTAACACGCTTACCTGAACCAAAAACGTTATCCTGGGCAATGTTGGCATTTAATACGATACCTTGAACCTGAGAGAAACCTACGCCCGCCGACAAATTGCCCGATGGTTTTTCAACTACTTTATAATTAACGTCAATCTGGTCGGCCGTGCCCACAACCGGCGGCGTTTCTACCGTCACGGTTTCAAAATAGCCCAACCGTTCAAGACGTGTTTTTGACCGTTCAATTTTTGAACTTGAAGCCCAACTGGCTTCCATTTGACGCATTTCCCGACGCAACACTTCGTCACGGGTTTTGGTATTACCGCTCATATTAATACGATGCACATAAACACGTTTACCCGGATCAACAACAAAAGTCATATCGACTGTTTTTTGGGCTTCATTTATTTCAGGAACCATATTAACGTTTGCAAAGGCATAGCCTTCGTCACCCAAGCGATCCTGAATGGCTTTTGAGGTCTCAGTTGCACTTTTTCTGGAAAATATCTCTGTGGGCCCTACGCTAACCAGCTTAATCAGCTCATCAGGCGCTACCACCAAATTACCGGCCAACTTTACTTTGGACAACTTGTAAACCTCACCCTCTTTAACATTGATAGTGACATAGATATCTTTTTTATCCGGGGTAATAGCCACTTGGGTAGATTCAACAGAAAAGTTGATATAACCCCGATCCAGATAATAAGATCGCAGGGTCTCCAAGTCGGCCGATAATTTTTGCTTGGAATACTGATCGTCTTTAGTATAAAACGACAACAAATTGGACGTATTGAGTTCAAATTTGCTTAACAGGGTTTTATCATCAAAAACAGTATTACCCACAATATTAATCTGCTTGATTTTGGTAACCCGGCCCTCGGAAATTTTAATATGAATGCCCACACGATTCCGGGTTAAGTTAGATACGTCTGTTTTAATCTTTAAGCCATATTTACCATGACTAAGATATTGACGCGTTAACTCTTGCTCTACTTTGTCCAGTACTTGCCGGTCAAATATCTTGCCTTCAGCCAGACCAATTTTATCCAACGCCTTGGTCAGATCATCTTTACTGAGATCTTTATTACCTTCAAAGATTATTTTTGCGATGGAAGGGCGCTCCACCACATTAACAATCAAGGTTGAGCCTTCTCTTTCCAGTGTCACATCTTTAAAAAAGCCTGTTTTAAACAAGGCCTTGATGGCTGGAGAAACATTATCCAAAGAAAACTTTTCACCGACATTAACCGGGAGATAGTTATAAACAGTACCCAAAGAAATGCGCTGCAAGCCTTTGACCTGAATATCCTTAACAACGAATTCTTCGTCGCCTTTAACTCCATTCGACACCAGCAGGCCCAGCAATAACAAGCAAGAAAAAGTATTTGATTTCATGTAAGGGCTAAAAATAAAACATTCAGGGTCTAAATGGTTAAAAATTGCTGAATTATAACACAGTAAATATTAAACAAGCTTAAGCTCTGTGCACGGGAAAATTAAGCACATCATTAATGGTTGCACTGTTTGACAACAGCATCAGTAATCGGTCAAGACCGATGGCCATACCCGAACATTCGGGTAACCCGGCTTCCAGCGCCGAAACAAGATGCTTGTCTTTAACCGTAACAGGGCGTTTTTTTTGCTGCCTGACTGCGATTTCTTCATCAAATCGCCTGCCCTGCTCTTTCGCATCGGTCAATTCATAATAGCCATTGCCTAGCTCAATGCCATTTATAAAAACTTCGACGCGATCAGTAACGTGTGAATTATCTTTATTAATCCGTGCTAACGACGACTGACAAGCGGGATAACCATAAACCATACATAGCGCATTTTCACCCAAGTGCGGTTGAACCTTATGACTAAACATAAAATCCAGCCATAAACCGTGATCAGATCCGCAAAGACTGACGGCCTCAGGCACATCATTTGCCTGCGCGTAAGCGCAATAATCCTGAAGGGAAAACGCTAAAGGATTTAATCCGGTATAACGTTGAAATACGGCTTTATAACTCACCCGTTGCGTTGGCTTTAAAGCACGGTGACCGCTAAACAAAACCGCCATTAATGCGGCGATTTCATCCATTAATTGCGGCAATGTAAAACCAACCCGATACCATTCCAAGAGGGTAAATTCAGGATTATGAAAACGTCCTGACTCACCATTACGAAAGGCTTTGCCTATTTGATAAATACACCCGCTCCCCGCAGCAAGCAGCCTTTTCATTGCAAACTCGGGTGATGTTTGCAGAAATAAAGTGCGCTGTAGCGGCGGCGAACAATAATCCGTGGTAAAAAAATCCAATTGTGGATCGGTTCCACAACTATTGCCCAACAGGGGTGTTTCTACTTCAAGCACGGCTCTTGCCAAAAAAAACTGCCTGATGTCAGCCAATACTTGCGCTCTTAAACGCAACAATTCTATAGAGCAGGTCGGCTGCCACTCATTCGGCACTATTCTTTTACACGCGAGATATATTCACCGGTACGGGTATCGACCTTAATTATTTCGCCAGGCTGGACAAATAATGGCACCCGAACCACAGCACCTGTCTCCAAAGTAGCAGGTTTACCACCACCACCTGAAGTATCACCACGCAAACCAGGATCAGTTTCAACAATAGCCAGCTCAACAAAATTGGGAGGTGATACTGCTAAAGGTGCGTCATTCCATAAAGTGACCGTACAGGAATCCTGATCTTTAAGCCACTTACTGGTGTCACCAATGACTTTTTCTTCACACTGATACTGCTCAAAGGTATCAGGCACCATAAAGTGTCTAAATTCGCCGTCGTTATAGAGATATTGCATGGCAACATCAACTACATCGGCACCTTCAAGAGAATCGCCTGATTTAAACGTTCTTTCAATCACCCGACCTGTTTTAAGATTTCTGATTTTTACCCGATTAAAGGCTTGCCCCTTACCCGGCTTTACAAATTCATTTTCTATAATTGCACACGGGTCATTATCCAACATGACTTTTAAACCGGCTTTAAATTCATTGGTACTATAACTGGCCATTTTATCCTCAAGATGACAAACAATGTAAAACGGAACCATTATAATAGAGCCAACAATCGATAGAAACTTTAAATAACTACTTTCATGCCTGAACACCTTAGCGAGACCCTGCACTTTACCAAAAACTGGCAACAACAATTAGCCGAAGCCTTCAATAATATTGAAGGCTTATGCCATTATTTACACTTGTCGCTTCATGATTTACCTGTTTCAGTGGCGGCGGCCAAAAGCTTCCCGTTACGCGTCCCCTTAAGCTTTGCTGCCAGCATGCAAAAAGGTAATCCCGATGATCCTTTATTGCGGCAAGTCTTGCCGGTTAAAGATGAACTATTGGCATACCCGGGCTTTAGTAACGACCCGGTTGGCGATCTTCCTTCTGCCACCAAAACCGGTGTGTTACACAAATATCATGGCCGGGTTTTGTTTATCAATACCGGCAGTTGCGCCATTAACTGCCGCTATTGTTTCCGCCGCAATTTTCCTTATTCAGACCTCCAACTGGGTAAACAAGATGAACATGCCGGCATCCGTTATATTCAGGAAAACCCGGATATTACGGAAGTTATTTTAAGTGGCGGTGATCCATTGTTGCTGAGCGATGCCAGATTGGCAAAAATCTTTGTGCAGTTAAGTGCTATCAAGCATTTAAAACGTATCAGAATACACTCGCGGCTACCCATCGTTCTGCCTGCCAGAATAACCGATGATCTAATTAACACCTTAACTCAATGCGGCAAACAAGTCGTGATAGTGGCTCACTGTAACCACGCCAACGAAATAAATCCCCGCGTCATTACGGCCTTTAATCTACTTCGCAATAAGGGCATTACCTTGTTTAATCAGTCGGTATTATTAAAAGGCGTTAATGACAATGTAGCTGTGCTATGCGAATTAAGTGAACAACTTTTCAGTCACGGCATTATCCCTTATTACCTGCATTTATTGGACAAAGCCACAGGAACAGGACATTTTGAAGTGTCTGAAACGGTGGCAACAGACCTTATCAAGCAGGTACAAGCTACTCTGCCCGGCTACCTTGTACCCAAACTGGTTATAGAACTGCCGGGAGCGCTATCCAAACAAGTCATCCTGTAAATAGGCAAGATCAAGAGGTGTAAGTGAAAATTATTTTGACCTTGAACCTTTCGCCTTGAAATTTTTAATCTCTTTTGCCAGATAACTGGTCGCATTAACCGGCACAGAATCTATCGCCAGAATTGCGCCTAATTCAGTCATGGCTTTTTGGTAAACCTTACGCTTAAAATAGACAACGTCATTAAGCGGCTCCCAATAATCAACCCAGCGCCAGCTATCAAATTCCGGCTTTGCGCACTGATCAAAACGCACAGTTGAATCCTTCGTCAACAACCGCAACATATACCAAATTTGCTTTTGCCCTATGCATAACGGCATGGAACTCTTACGAATATAGCGCTCTGGCAACTGATACCTTAACCAATACCGGGTACGCCCAAGCACCTGTACATGCTGCTGTTGCAGCCCTGTTTCTTCCCACAATTCTCGATACATCGCTGCTTCGGGGTCTTCGTCGTCATTTATTCCGCCTTGCGGGAACTGCCATGCATTCACGCCCATTCGCTTTGCCCAAAACACGCGACCCTCGTCATTGCAAAGGATGATCCCGACATTGGGCCGGTATCCTTTAGAGTCTATCATGTTAAAACCTTGTATCTTTTGTCTGCCCTGTATCTTAATCTTGCTAACTGCTAAAATTACATGAAAAGGTCAGGTTGTTTATAATAGCTCCATTGTTCCATAAAAAAACCCTAGATGCCAGAGTGCATAACCCTTTTAATTACTTGAGACAGGTTTAACGTGAGTTTAGCGATTTTTGATTTAGATAATACCCTGATAGCCGACGACAGCGATTACCTGTGGGGACAGTTTCTTGTCGACTTGGGCGTTGTTGATAAAGAGCACTATGAAAGCGCCAATGTCAGGTTCTATGATGAATACAAACAAGGCACCCTGGATATTGTTGAGTTTCTGCGTTTTTCCCTGCACCCCCTAGCCAATAACGATCCTGAACAACTGCATCAATGGCGGGCGCAATTTGTGCAAGACATCATCACACCGATATTGCTCAAACCCGCACAGGAACTGATCGCCAAACATAGGGATAGGGGCGATACCTTGCTGGTTATTACCGCAACCAACCGTTTTGTGACCGAGCCAATCGTTAAACTGTATGGCATTGAAAATTTACTGGCCACCACCCCAGAATTTGTAAATGGAAAATATACCGGCGGTTTTAACGGCATCCCGTGTTTTCAGAAGGGTAAGGTAAAGTTACTGGAAGAATGGTTAAAAAACTCAACTGAAACCATGCAGGGCAGCTGGTTTTATAGCGATTCGCATAACGATCTGCCCTTACTCAAATTAGTGGACAACCCGGTGGCAGTTGACCCGGATGAAAAACTGACCGCTTATGCCAACGCCGCTGATTGGCCGATTATCAGCTTAAGACAAGGCAAATGCCCGCATGAGCATTTTCATAAGTAATCGGGTGCCAAGCATTTTGCAAAACGTTAAAAGCGGCCAAAGACAAAGCACATCAGATTGGCAGTTTTTTTGCCTGCAGGAATAAGCGCTAAAAAGAGGGCTGACAAACTTTGCCCCTCTTTATTGCTTTATTAGTATTTAATTTATATTCAGCTATTTTTTCTTACACCGGAGTAACAATGGGCCCTCATTATTTAAACCGTTTTTTCACCCCTAAATCAGTTGCCATTGTTGGTGCCTCAGAGCGCGAAAACAGTGTCGGTTATCGGCTCTTGCTTAATATGCAAGAAGCCGGTTTTAAGGGTGGTCTTTATCCTGTCAACAACAAACGCGAACAATTACTGGGCTTAACAGCCTATCCTGACTTGAATGCCGTTCCTGAAGATTTGGATTTGGTGGTTATTGCCACCCCGGCACCCAGTGTTCCCGGCATTATTCGACAATGCGGTGACAAGGGCGTTACCTCTGTCATTATTATTACGGCCGGTTTTGGTGAACTGGGTACGGAAGGAAAGCGGCTTCAGCAAGAAGTGCTGGATATTGCCCACCGTTATAATATCCGTATTATTGGCCCAAACTGTCTGGGCGTTATTCGCCCCAGTGGCTACCTTAATGCAACTTTTGGTGACGGTACGGTTAAAGACGGGAACTTGGCGTTATTATCCCAATCAGGTGCCGTTTGTACCGCCATTTTAGACTGGGCCAAAGTACAGGACATCGGCTTTTCAACAGTCGTATCCATGGGCGGTGCAGCCGACATTGATTTTGGTGAAGTGCTGGATTATCTGGCAACCGACAGCAAAACCACCGGCATCTTGATGTATGTAGAAGGCATACGTGATGCGCGTCGCTTTTTAAGCGGACTTAAAGCGGCCGCTCGTTTGAAACCCGTTATCCTGATTAAATCAGGCCGTCATGAAGCGGGTGTTAAAGCTGCCATGTCGCATACGGGTGCCATGGTCGGTGGCGATGATGTCTTTGATGCCGCCATTGCAAGAGCGGGCGTCGTTAGAGTCTATAGCATCACCGAATTATTTTCTGCAGCCCGCGTTTTGGCAAACAATTATGTAGTCAAAAAAGACCGCCTGGCGATTATTACCAATGCCGGTGGCCCCGGTGTAATGAGCACCGATCGCGCCGAAGATGTCGGCATCATTATGGCTGAGTTGAGTCCGGCCAGCATTGAAGGATTAAATGAGGCTTTACCCGTACACTGGTCTCATGCCAATCCAATTGATATTCTGGGTGATGCCACCTCTGAACGCTACCAAAAAGCCTTGGATATTTGTCTTAAAGATAAAAACGTAGACGGTGTACTGGTTATTTTAACGCCTCAGGCAATGACCAATCCAACCCAGGTTGCGCTCAGCATCATTGAGGGTGCCAAAGCCAGTAAAAAGCCGGTGTTAGCCTCTTGGACAGGGGGTGAAAGGGTTCAGGAAGGTCGCGATCTTTTTGCCAATAGCAGGGTAGCCCACTTTAACACCCCTGAAGTGGCTGTCGATGCCTTTTCATTTTTGGCCAAGTATGCCCAGAATCAGATTTTGCTAAAACAAATCCCTTCACCTACCGATGAACTTGCAAAACCCGATGTTGAAGGTTCCCGTTTAATTATTGAGCGCGTACTTTCAGAAGGCCGGCAGGTTTTAACTGCCCAAGAATCCAAGGCCATACTGGCCGCTTTCCATATTCCGGTCACCCAAACCATCAAGGTATCCAGTGTAAAAGATGCCATGATTGCCGCTGAAACCTTGCGATTTCCAGTCGTTTTAAAAATCAATATGGCCGAGTTTAGCCATAAATCCGATATCGGCGGCGTCCGGCTTAACATTAACAGTGTTCAGGATATTTCCCGCCACTATACGGAAATGGAAGCCGCCATTAAGCAACTGCACCCCGAGATAACTGAAGTCGGCATGACTGTCGAGCCCATGTTCCGCAGTCCCAATGGTCGCGAATTGATGATAGGCGTGGTCAGAGACCCCGTGTTTGGCCCTGCCATCAGTTTTGGTCTGGGTGGTACTATGGTCGAAATCTTAAAAGATAATGCCGTTGCCCTACCGCCACTCAACGCCTACATGGTTGAGCAAATGATTGCCAAAACCAAGGCGGCCAGATATCTGGCCGCATTTCGTCAATTACCTCCGGCCAATAAACAAGCCCTGATTAATGTGCTGCTGAATATATCAACCATGGTCAGTGAACTGCCGGAAATTTTAGAGCTGGACATTAATCCGTTGATTGTTGATGAAAACGGTGTAATGGCTGTTGATGCCCGTATTAAAGCGCAAGTATCGCATCAACTTACCCGCTATTCGCACATGGCAATTCATCCTTATCCGCATGAATTAATCCAGTACCAACAATTAAACAACGGCGTTAATATCACCATTCGTCCTATCCGTCCTGAAGATGCCATTTTAGAAAAAGATTTCCATAATCGTTTGTCCGAACGCACGAAATATTTTCGGTTTATGCAAGCATTACAAGAATTAACACCGGAAATGATAGTCCGCTTCACGCAAATCGATTATGACCGTGAAATGGCCTTTGTTGCCGTCACTGACGATGCAAATATGCCCAGTGAACTGGGTGTTGGCCGCTGCGTAATGAACCCGGATGGTAATTCAGTGGAATTTGCACTGGTGGTTGCTGACGATTGCCATTGTTTGGGCATAGGCTCCAAACTCATGACGACCTTAATGCAGACGGCCAAAGCCAAAGGCATCTCCTTTTTTGAAGGGGAAGTCTTGGTCGTTAATAAACCGATGTTATCACTGGTTACCAAGCTGGGTTTTAGTATAGAAACCATTGCCGATGATAATGAAGTCGTGCGCGTAGTTAAAGACTTAAGGCAATAATAAAAAGCCTGCGCCACCCGCAGTCAATGCGGGTGGCGCAGCGATTATTGATGAGTTACCGGCTGCGGCGTTAGCTTCCAGATTTCACGATTGTATTCCCCAATCGTTCTATCGGTAGAGAATTTACCACTGTTGGCACAATTTAAAATACTCATTCGGGTCCAATGATCTTTATCCAAATATGCGTCTTCAACACGTTTTTGGGCATCAATATAACTGCGAAAATCCGCAATCGTCATCCAGGGATCATGCGGGCTTTTTATGGAATTGATCAGATCATCAAAAATTCCCGGCTCAAATTGATTAAAATAACCGGACTCCAAAAGATGCATAACCTGCCGCAGGTCTTCATCCTGGTCAATCATTGCAACAGGGTCATAGTGACCTCGCTTGGCCTCAATTTGTTCTTCGGTTAAGCCGAACAGAAAAAAGTTTTCATCCCCCACTTCTTCACGAATTTCAATGTTGGCACCATCCAGCGTACCGATAGTAATCGCACCGTTCATCATTAGCTTCATGTTACCGGTACCCGAGGCTTCTTTGCCTGCGGTGGATATTTGCTCGGATAAATCAACGCCCGGACATAGCCTTTCCATGGCTGAAACCCGATAATCCTTCAAAAACAGCATCGCTAATTTCTTATCTGTATCAGGATCCGAATTAATGACCTGGGCAACGTTATTGATCAATTTGATGATTTTTTTAGCCATGCGATAACCGGGAGCCGCTTTGCCGCCAATTAATACAAATCTTGGCACCCGGCTATCAATGTCACCTTTTTTAATACTGTTATAAAGATGAATTACATGCAATACATTTAGCAATTGACGCTTGTATTCATGAATACGCTTAACCTGTACATCTAATATGGCATCCACATTAAAATTTATATCAGTGTCGTTTTTACGTTGTTTATAATCAATCAAACGCTGTTTTGCTGCCTGTTTAATGACATGCCAGCGGTGCCGAAATTGTGCATCCTCGACATAAGGTTCCAGCTTTTTTAATTGCGATAAATCCGTAACCCACCCGTCACCTATCGTTTCTGTTATCAGGCTTGCCAACTCCGGATTACAGGCGGCTAACCAGCGACGTGGCGTTACCCCATTGGTTTTATTATTAAACTTATGGGGCCACAAGGCATAAAAATCACTGAATAAGCCTTGCTGCAACAACTGCGAATGCAACCGGGCAACTCCGTTCACAGAAAAACTGCCCACGATGGCAAGATGCGCCATTCTTACCTGCTGCTCATCGCCTTCTTTTATAATGGACATTCTGCGTAAACGCTCATTGTCACCGGGCCAGTGCATAGACACTTCAGCTATAAAATGGGCATTAATTTCCAAGATAATCTCCAACAGTCTGGGCAATAACCGCTGCATCAATTTAACGGGCCATTTTTCCAGCGCTTCCGGCAACAAAGTATGGTTGGTATAAGCCATGGTAGCTTTTGTAATAGCCCATGCTTTATCCCATGTCAAGCCGTGAATATCCATCAGTAAACGCATCAGTTCGGCAATGGCAATGCTCGGATGGGTGTCATTTAACTGAAAACAACTTTTTTCAGCAAAATGATTAAAATCATTTCCGTGCATGCTTGTCCAGTTGGTAAGGACATCCTGTAAACTGGCAGAAGCCAGAAAATATTGCTGCTGTAATCTCAGCTCTTTACCATTTTCATTGGCATCATTGGGATACAGCACCATAGTAATATTTTCAGCTGAAATTTTTGCTTCTACAGCTTCTGCATAATCGCCCGCATTAAACTCATCCAAATTAAACTCTTCGGTAGCCACCGCCTTCCAAAGCCGCAAGGTATTAACCGTTCCATTTTGAAAGCCAGGTATCGGTGTATCAAAAGGCACGGCCAGCACATCATGGGTCGCTATCCAGCAATACCGTTGCACGCCGTTTTCATCGATTTGTACTTCAGTGTGACCGCCAAATTTAATGCTATAAGAATATTCCAGCCGTTCAACTTCCCACACATTACCATAACGTAGCCAATGATCCGGCTTTTCAACCTGCTCACCATTAATAATAGTCTGAGTAAACATGCCATATTCGTAACGTAAACCATAACCTATCACCGGCAGTTGCAAGGTAGCACAACTATCTATAAAGCAGGCTGCGAGGCGACCCAAACCACCATTACCCAAACCTGCATCTTGCTCACTACCGATCAACTCTTCAATGTCAATGCCGAGATCATACATTGCCTGAGTCACCGTATCGGTTACGCCCATATTCAACAGGGCATTGCTTAACATGCGCCCCATCAGAAATTCCATCGACAGATAAAAAACCCGCCTGCAGTTGTTGGCTTTATAAGTTTGGTGGGTGGCCTTCCAGCGTTCCATCAAACGGTCACGCACTGCTAATGACAGAGCTTCACCTGCATAAAAAGGCAACCGGCAGTTTTCATCCCTGCCCAACAAATGGAGATAATATTGTTTAAAATCATCAATAAAATTATTTTTTTTCATACCCAACTCAGGGAGCTTGGTAATTGATGGCTTGGGATTGCTGATAACAAATTTGTTAGTGGGCATTATTTAATCCTGAACGATTGTTAAGTTATTACCGTATAAGTTTGCGCTTTAAGCCAAGTCAATTATTTCAGTCAGTATTTCTGTTAATGCCTAATTTTTTTGGCTTTTTTATGACTTTTGCTGGCGGTTGCTTCATCAAATCGATTATTGGCTAATTTTATCAAAGACTCCTGAACCCCCAACTATTTATCTTTAGTTTGCAACTGACTCTACCTGCAAATTGCTCGACAATTTTTTAACGGTTCCGGGTTCCAATGGCCTACCGCCCATTCCAGCGACTCACTCAAAGACACGTATTGAAGTTCACAAGGCGGGTTTTGCTTTAATAAGGTCAGTAATTCAAATATAACTTTCTGAGGGTGTTTTAAATCAACTGCTGTGGCATGGGTTTGTTTACTGAGCTTATAGCCTTGCCCGTCGACAATAACCGGCACATGCATGTAACCCGGAGTAACCAATCCCAGTAGTTGCTGAAGATAGATTTGTCGAGGTGTTAACGCCAATAAATCGTAGCCGCGCACGACATGATTAATAGCCTGATGGTCATCATCAATCACTACCG
>JBAXXH010000012.1:0-48576 GCA_037127995.1 Methylococcaceae bacterium
AGATCAGGCATTACCAAGTTAGCGGTTCTTACGGCTCCCAAGAATTAGCGGCAGAAAAAGATTTCGGCTTCCCAATTAAATCGGAACCATTTTACAGATAATAGATGATGGTCGGGGTTTGCAAGCCACATTGCACCTACTACCGATGCCGGTCGGGGTTTGCAACCCCGTCCGAAACGTTTGAAGACTTCAACAGCTTTTAAAACGTGAGTAACGGGATTGTAAACCCCGTCACGCAGAAGGGAATCTATCCAATTAAAGCGAAACCATTTTACTGAGACCAAATGCCGATTGCCATCCGCAGGGCTATTGTTTTAAAAAACTATTTAACGTTAATCCAGAGGACAAGATGTTACCCATAATTTCACATTCAAAATTATTTTCAGTGCTGGGCGCTTTTGCGTTGGCAACGGCTGCACACGCTGATGAACCAGTTACACCGCCTATTCCCGGTGTGGCGGCAGGTGGTGTGGTCATTGAATTAATCAAGGACGGCTTTAAAGGGACTGAAGGCCCTATTGGTTACTCCGATGGCAGTTTGTTGTTTACAGAAACCCAAGCCAACAAGATTTTGCGTATTGCGCCTGACAATTCCGTTTCAACATTCCTGGAAAATTCCAATGGTGCCAACGGTCTTGCCGTCAATGCCAACGGTGAGATTATCGCTGTACAAACACTTAAACCCCAAGTCGGGATTGTTTATCCGTTTGATAAACAAAAAACGTTTGTAGAAAACTTTGAAGGCACACCTTTTCAACGACCTAACGATGTAGTGCTGGATAAAAGCGGCGGTATTTTCTTTACTGACAGTGGCACCCGTCCGACTAAAGAAATTCCTAATCCGCCCGCCTCTCATCCAGGCGTGTTTTACATTACCCCGACGGGTCAATTAAAACGATTAGCCAACGATATTGAGCGCCCTAACGGCATTCAGCTAAGTAAAGATGAAAAAATATTGTATGTGGCCAATACCCTTGGCGAACATATTCTGGCTTATGATATTGCGGCTGATGGTTCACTTACAAACAAAAGAAACTTTGCCAAACTGGACGGCTGGAAAAATGAAGATAATGCCTGGTCCAGCGGTGCCGACGGTCTTGCCATAGATGATGCAGACCGACTTTATGTCGCATCAAATTCCGGAGTTGAAGTATTTACTGACAAGGGCGAAGCGCTGGGCGTTATTCCGCTACCCAAAAAGCCACAAAATCTGGCTTTCGCCGGTGTAGACAAGAAAACGCTTTATGCCGTGGGACGCGGCGCAGCTTACAAGATTCCTCTGCTTGCGCAAGGGTTTAAAGGTCGCGCGAAATAATAGTTCAGTCGGGTTAGCGCTAGCCGTAACCCGACACAGATACGTTGATTTGTAATATCCGTAAATAACCAATATCCAAGGAAATCCTATGGCACGTAAAACAGCGAAAGACTTTGAACCGGAAGTGCTGAAATTATTTGACCGTTATGTCCACGGCCAATTATCACGCCGGGGCTTTTTGGCTTCAGCCGCAAAATTTACGGTGCTGGGTCTGACTGCCGAAGGATTGCTTGAAGCATTAAGTCCAAACTTTGCTCAAGCGCAGCAAATAGTGCTTGATGATCCGCGTATTTCGGCAAAATATGTTGAATATCCGTCGCCTGTCGGTTACGGCAAGATTCGCGGGTACTTGGTTCAGCCTGCAAAATTGTCTGGAAAATTGCCGGCCGTGTTGGTCGTGCATGAAAACCGTGGGCTTAATCCGCATATCGAAGATATCGCAAGGCGGATTGCGCTTGATAATTTTATCGCTTTTGCACCGGACGCCCTGTTTCCGTTAGACGGCTATCCAGGTGATGAAGACAAGGCGCGTGAACTTTTTAAAGGACTGGATCAAACCAAAACGCACACTGATTTTATCACCGCTGCCGGCGTCTTGAAAAATCTGCCGGAAGGCAACGGTAATGTCGGTGCAGTAGGTTTTTGTTACGGCGGCGGTATTGTTAATTTCCTAGCAACGCAGATTCCTGAGCTGGCGGCTGGCGTGCCTTTTTATGGCAGTCAACCCAATGCAGAAGACACCGCAAAAATCAAAGCCCCCTTGTTGCTGCATTATGCGGGCGAAGATGAACGCATCAATGCCGGTTGGCCAGCTTACGAGGCCGCGCTAAAAGCCAACAGCATTAACTACCAGGCTTACGTTTATCCGGGCGTACAACACGGATTTAACAACGACACCACGCCGCGTTTTGACGAAGCGGCTGCAAAATTGGCATGGCAACGTACGATTGCTTTTTTTAACCAGCAATTGCGTAGCCAGATCAGCGTTTTTTCCTAGTAACGGGTTACGCTACATACTGATAAATTTAGGGGTTTTATGCTTGAATTTCGTCCACTGACTATTGCGTTTGTTTTGTTGGCACTGCTGTGCGGAAAAGCACAGGCGACTTCGTTTGAAGCGGCAACCGACCAGGTCAAAGCACAGCTGATTGCGTCTGTCGATGCCGTGCATCCCGGTGACGAAATTCTGGTCGGTATGCATCAACGCATCATTCCTCATTGGCACACCTATTGGATAAACCCCGGTGACTCCGGTTTACCGACCACTATTGATTACGCACTTCCCGGTGGCTCAACCGTCGGCGATATTCAATGGCCGACGCCCATCCGGATTATTCTGGGGCCGGTAACCAATTACGGCTATGAAAATGAAGTCACTTTGATTTCAAGTATTAAAGTGCCACTCGATAGCGTTATCGGTGGTCAGTTTCCGGTTAATGCCAAAGTAAAATGGCTGGTCTGTGAAGAAATATGCATTCCCCAAAAAGTTGATCTGACGCTGGTTTTGCCGATTGTTTCATCCGGCACCCCAACCGGGAACGGCAATCCACTGATCAAAACGGCGCTTGCCAGCTTGCCGGTGCCAAGCCCTTGGCCGATCAGCTTAACGCACAGCGAAAAAGCCTTATCACTGCAAATAACTGATGCCAAACTCCAGTCCACCGCTATTAAAGATATTTGGTTTTATCCTGCCAAATGGGGCAAGGTCGTGCATAGTGCTGATCAGTCTTGGGAACTTGCTGGCGATACCATAGAGCTACAACTAAAACCGGGAGATGCACCATTATCTCCGGACGAGAAGCTGACGGGCGTTTTGACGATTACCGAAGAAACTGGCAATGGCTCAGTTACGCAGGGCTATCATGTCAACGTTGCAGGAACGGCTGTTGCCAATATAGCCACGATTACTGCCAAAAAACCTGACTTGGTGCTTGCCTCCGCATTACTGTTGGCTTTCTTGGTCGGCGTGATATTAAACCTGATGCCCTGTGTTTTTCCGGTACTGTCTATTAAGGCGCTGGCGTTAATAAAACATACGCACCAAGCGCCCCGTCAAAACCGGCTGCATGGACTGGCCTACACACTGGGCATACTGGTAAGCTTTGCCTTGCTTGGCGGCGTACTGATTGCACTAAAAGCCGGAGGCGCAGAAATCGGCTGGGGCTTTCAATTTCAATCGCCGCTGTTTGTGCTGGCCGTTGCCTATTTGATGTTTGCGGTCGGGCTTAGTTTGTCGGGTGTCTTTTCAATCGGTGGTTCGGTCATGGGAATCGGTTCCTCACTGGCTGAACGCACCGGTTACAGCGGCAGTTTCTTTACCGGTGTCTTGGCAACCCTTGTTGCGACACCTTGCACCGCACCGTTTATGGGTGCAGCACTGGGCTTTGCTTTAACCCAACCGCCCGCTGCCCTGTTGTCCGTATTTTTATCTTTGGGCTTGGGCTTGGCGTTGCCTTATTTACTGTTAAGCCAATGGCCCTCTTTACAACGACGCCTACCTAAACCCGGTGTGTGGATGGATCGGTTAAAGCAGGGTCTGGCTTTTCCCATGTACGCAGCGGCTGTTTGGCTGGTCTGGGTATTGGCACAACAAGCCGGCGTCAATGCCGTCGCTGTCGCGCTGGGCGGGATGGTTATCATCGCGTTTGCCGCCTGGCTCTACGAATCTACCAAAACTGCCGGAAGATCCGCGCAACTAAGCGGTGCCGGCATTGCCGGGTTTTCGTTGTGGTTCGCGTTGGTCGGAAGTTATTTTGGCATAGAATCCGCTCCGGCTTCGCCCTCGATAAACATTAAATCTTCAAGCAACTCGGAAACTTACTCGGCAGAGCGTTTAAATGAATTGCGCAGCGAAGGGAAACCGGTATTCCTTAACTTGACGGCAGCGTGGTGCATTAGTTGTTTGGTCAATGAAAAAGTGGCGTTGAGCCAGAATTCGGTTCTTGAGGCTTTTAAACAAGGGGGCGTTACTTATCTAAAAGGCGACTGGACTAACCGTGATGCTGAAATAACCAAAATTCTGGCCGAATTCGGGCGTAGCGGTGTCCCCCTTTACGTCTTTTATCCGGCAGGTGCCAGTCATTTAAAGAAGCCGGTTGTGCTGCCCCAAATATTGACACCCGAAATGGTAACAAAAGCCGTTGCTCCCTCATTGCTGGCAGAAACAGCGCTTTAGGAATGAGCATGAAATAAATTAGGCAACTTTAATTTTGAAAAGCATGCAGGGGCGGATTTATCCGCCCAAGGCGAATGAATTCGCCCCTACAGATGCCCAACTTATTTAGATACTAATAATCTTTGTAGACAGATACGTTGATTTGTCGGGTTACGCTTTCGCTAACCCGACCTACGCGATTCCAGAGTTGCGTAACGCGTGAGCGTCACTGTCGGCATTCCAACGCCGGAGCGTGGGAACAATAGAACACGAATTTGACTGATTAGCACGGGGCAAGGGACGTTTTTTCATATCAACAAAAATATTATCTATTTTTTTTGACTAAAAAGAAAATCCGTTGAAATCCGTCCAATCAGTGTCATCCGTGTTCTATGAGCGAAACCGGCATTTGCCGGGTAATTACAAAATTAAGAAGGTATCCATGGATTGGTTATCTCCTTATCAGGAAACGAATAAACTGACAAAGGTAACGTCAACAGGTGAGTCGATGTGATCAAGTTCCTTGTTTAGGAAATCGATAAAACCTGTAAGCATTGCCCCGGTCAGTTACCTGTTCGCCAATGAGGGATCAGTTTTGGCAGAAATACGATGGATTGGCTTTCTGCCTCTTTAATGTTTTTGGGGGTCTCGTTTTCAGTTTATAACGGGACTGTTGAATGTATGACAATTTATTAACAGTCGAATTTATGCTGACAAGTCATCAAAAACGACTCATCACGGTTCTTGCCATCCCTTTTATACTTATTACGGAGTTTATATGTTCTTACATCGATTTTATCCAGTGGCCTTATTAAGCCTGGCGTTCGCTTTTACCTCCACGGCAGTCTTCGCCGAATCTGTAATAGACAAACCGGCACCTTTATTTTCGGGAGCCGCCGCTGACGGCAGTACCATTAAACTTGCCGATTTACACGGAAAAACCGTAGTCTTGGAATGGACTAACCATGAATGCCCGTTCGTCGTAAAACACTACGAAAGCGGCAACATTCCAGCCTTACAAAAAGACGCCGTCGCCAAAGGCATTGTCTGGCTGCAAGTGATTACCTCGGCACCCGGCAAAGAAGGCAATGTAACCGGCGAGATTGCCCGGACATTAAATACGCATCGTGGCGCAACGCCGACCAATACCGTTTTGGATAGTGACGGTTCAATCGGCAAGCTTTATGGCGCGACTAATACGCCCCAGTTTTTTATTATCGATCCGCAAGGCGTGTTGGTTTACAAAGGTGGCATAGACAGTATTCCTTCTGCTGATCAATCTGATATTGCCAAAGCCGAAAATTACATCAGTGCCGCCTTGGCAGATCTTGCAGCCGGCAAAAAAATAGCCAAAGCCAACACCAAACCCTACGGCTGTTCAGTTAAGTACGCCAGTTAAAAAGGATCATTAAAATGAAAGTTACCATTCATATTTGGGACTTGCCACACCGGCTGTTTCATTGGCTACTCGCCGTTTCTGTGGCAGCGTCTTATATCACTGCCACAATCGGCGGCGCTCTCATTGATTGGCATGGTCGACTAGGCATTTTTATTTTAGGTCTGCTGGTTTTTCGCATCTTATGGGGCTTCATGGGTTCGACACATTCCCGATTTTCGACCTTTTTCCCGACCTTTTCACGATTGACTGCCTATCTTAAAGGGAGTTGGCAGGGTATTGGCCATAATCCGTTAGGTGCGCTATCGGTGATAGCGCTGCTCGGAACCGTGGCAATACAGGTCGGAACCGGCTTGTTTGCCAACGACGACATCGCCTTTGAAGGCCCCTTCTTCAACTTTGTTGACAAGTCCTTTAGCAACAAGTTGACCAGCTGGCACAGTACTATTTTTTATGTATTACTGGCGTTTGTTGTACTTCATATAGTCGCCATCATTTTTTACCGATGGGTTAAAAAAACCAATCTGGTCACGCCCATGCTGACAGGAAAAAAAGAGATTCCCGTTGCTTTGGCAAAATCAATTGCGCCGCTTCCTGACCAAGGCTTTAACGCACTCCGTTTTATTTTGTCGTTGATTATTTCCTGCACGGTGGTATGGGGCATATCGGGAGGCCTATCGCAACTGTCTCCCGCTCAAGCCGCACAACAAACGGCACCGCCACCCTCAAGTTTTTAACGTACCAACATTTTTATAACACTCAATAAGGAACAAAACCATGAAGAAAAAATTAACCCTCGCCATTCTGCTTTCAGCAACGGCTACAGCGGCAATCGCAGGCCCCGTTGAAGAACAAATAAGATTTCGTCAGTCTGCTTATTCTTTTGCAGCCTGGAATGTTCAAAAAATAAAAAACCAGGTTGTCGATCATCCGGAAACCTATAACAAAGACACGGTCGCTGCGGCTGCCAATGCCATTGCAGCGGTTGCCAACTCTGGATTGGGCGCACTCTATGGTGAAGGAACCGATCAAGGTATAGGCTGGAAACAAACCCGCCTGAAACCCGAGTTTTTCCAGAAAAAAGCCGAAGTAACAGTCGCTGCCAATACCTTTAACGAAGCCGCAAATGAATTGGCAAAAGTAGCTGCAACCGGTGATGTCAACTTAATCAAAACCCAGTTTGGTAAAGTGGGCGAATCCTGCAAAGGTTGCCATGACCTGATTCGTATTAAAGAGTAAGCGATTGATAAGGCGCAATAGGCTAAAACACTATTGCGCCTTACAGATCACGACTTACGAGCTTATACTCTTCAAAAAACCACACTATCCGCAAGGAAGCTGAGATGCAATGCCATGGACGGCAGGCTTAAATTATTCGATGTAACCAAGCCAGGGTAAAGGCAAACCCGACAATCGGGACAATTGCACCGGGGTTCGCTACCTGGCCGCTGTTTATCCCGGCGTGGCAAGCTCATTTAATACCTACCAACAAATCGAACACACCCATCAACAAACCTGTTTTATTAAACTGTTATAGCGGAGAACACTGTATGCCCCCTTTCACTCGACGTAATTTTTTAGTCAACGCTTCCGCAGGTGCTGCACTGGCAACATTTGCAACTGATCTTCTCGCGGCAGAGCCAATACCGGAAACACCTGTTATTGCATCAATAATTCCTGCCTTTACGACCCTCCACGAACCCAAACCCCTGCCCTTCAATCCAGCCAAGCTGGATGGACTGTCCGAAAAACTTATTAGTTCGCACTGGGGTAAAAATTATACCGCCTCGGTAAAAGCCTTAAATACAGTAAAGCAACTGCTTGTCACCGCCTTGAATGATGCCAGCACCCCACCGTTCGCCTACAACGACCTAAAACGTGAACACTTGGTGCGTACCGGATCTGTCGTGTTACACGAATTGTACTTCCATAATCTGGGGGGGGCCGGGAAGCCTGGCGAAACTGTGCAAAAAGCTCTGAACGATGCTTTTGGCAGCTTTGCCGTGTGGGAAAAAGAATTTCGACGCATAGCCGCAGGCTTGAGCGGCGGTTCCGGTTGGGTACAGTTGGGTTACAATTTACACACCGGCTTGCTCGAAAATTACTGGCAATGGGATCACCAACATTCACCTGCGGCCACATTACCTATTTTAGTCATGGACATGTATGAACATTCTTATCAAATGGATTATGGTGCAGAGGCACAAGGCTATATAGACGCATTTTTTCGTAATATTCAGTGGGATATCGTTGCTTTTCGCCTGGATAAAGCACGTCAGGCAAGAGCACTGGCAACAACTTAAACAAGGTGTCATTTTTTACACGCACATTTTCATATTCCAGCAAAGCCTCCAAAGCAAGCTGTCATTAATAACATTCAATCCGCAAAAATTTTAAAAAATTATCACCACGAACACACCAAGAAATAAAACTTCGTTTCTTCGTGGTGAATAAAAGACTATCAATAGCCTGTTTATCCTCCGCTCTCGCTTAACCAATTTAATTCTGAATGCCTTTTTTGGTTGGCAACCGTATCCATTTACAACCTCGCTCAAAACTCCCCCTGCTAACTTTCGATACATCCATCGTAACAATAACAATGAGTGCCCCGAATAAAACAGCCGATAAGTCTTATCAACTACAGGCTCTCAATTTTTTAAAGATTCACTAAAAAAGATCCACCAAAAAAACTTGCCTGCTTATTTCCAACATGCTGATTAACAGACACCGCATCAACAGAGGATGTCTATCCATAAGCAGTTAAAATCAATTAAAAATAGTTAAACAGCCTATCAAAATAGTATTTATTGAATAAATAGAAGTCTGCATCCAATCAAAACAATACATACAAATCAATGGATTGATTAATATCCCATTAAATATTATCAATAACCATTCAACCAAAAAATAAAATGGCATAGCGCTTGCTTTAAACACAATAACCCTGCGTATTTCGAGGATGTTACTGGCTAAATTAATCATCAACACAAGATTAATAACTGTTGGCTTGGCAAAAACCTAATGTACCTTTCATATCGTTGAAGCCGTTAGCGGGTTTGATTTTTTTAAATAAGGGAAATAAATAATGAAACAAAGTTTAGCAGGTGTTTTTTTAGATGGCACTAACCGACGACAACCTATCCCGCTCAATGTAAGTCGCAAAAAGACACTCTCTATCTGCGTGGCTGCAGCTTTTGTGGCAAGCGCTTCCATGATGACTTTTGAGGACGTTGAGGCGGCAGACACCAAAAGAAAATACAAAAATAAAACCCATAAAGTTAATGCTGTGGATGAATTGCAAGCAGAAAATGCGCGTTTACGTGCACAAGTGGAACAATTGCTAGCGGCGCAAAGAGGAGGGGCCGCACCGGCTACCGGCGCAACATCGGCTATTGATTCTGGAGCGCCTGCAACAGCGTCAACCGAACCTGCTGAAGTAGTAGCTGTAAAAGAAGAAGTCGAGGAAACCAAGGGTTTGGGTGAAGTGGTTGTTAAAGGTCGCCGCGCTCCTCCACTGCTTGAAAAGTTGCATGATGTAAAACAATCAGAATCAGTTATTTCAGGTAAAGACCTTGATAAGCAACTGGTACAGGATTTGGGCGGTATTACCCGACGCGCTTCAAACGTCCAGTTTAACCAAAATAATACCCGTGGCGCTTCCGTTTCAATACGTGGCTTGGGCAAGCGGTCATTCTCGGAAACTCAAGATCCCAGTGTAGGGATAACGGTTGATAATGTCAGTTATGGGCTGTCGCAGCTTGCCAACTTTAGTTTCTACGATGTTGATAACGTAATAGTTACGCGAGGCCCCAGAGGCACCGAGGGTGGTTTAAGCGCAAGCGCCGGCAAGGTAAACATTACCTCCAGAGCGCCTACATTTACCCCGACAGCGGATCTCTCCGTAGCTTATGGGCAACGTGAGGCTCTCATTATAAAAGGTTCACTTGGCGGCAGCGTGGTCGATGATTTGTTGGCTTGGCGGGGCTCCTTTATTGTCGACCAAGGGCGAGGATTTTATCAGCAAGCCTATGACGGTAACTACAGCCTTTACAACAAAGAGCGGGTAAGTGGACGGGTGCAGTTACTGTTTACCCCAACTTCTACTATAACAACGAAATTAATGGTCGATTATGAACCCCATCAGCCACAACTTCAAAACGGCCTGGACTTCTTTCACTCCCGACCAACGTATTACCCGACTGCGCCGGGTATTCGGACAGACACAACCGGAACCTCGGCGCAGGCAAAACTATACCAATTTGTTAATGCCGCTGGCGTTGTCAGTGGCCCACGGGCTTATTTTCAGAACAGAGGCTTTACCTGGAATGACTATATTGGCGGTGAGCAACGGCAAAGCGTGTGGTTTGATCAAAATCAGGGTCAAACCGTATCCAATCAAGGTGGCTCACTACAAACCGACTGGGCTGTAGCCGACCATGTTCTGAGCTCAAACACAGCCGTTCGCGAGTATAGTTTTGATGCCCATAATGACGAAGGCACGCCTTTTAATATCAGCGTGGATGGCGGCGGTTCCGTAAGTTACAGTCAATTTACCCAGGAATTTAAGATCAAAAACAACCCCGGCGGTTTTTTTGATTATAAAGCCGGTGCTTTCGGAATGAAAACCCACAATGATGTGGGTTCAAAAACAGGCTGGGGATCTGATGCGGGCGCATGGTTTGCCAACGATGCCCAGTATAACGTGCTGGATACCAATGCCGGTACCAATCGCGGTGCAGGACTGGCCATGCTTAAGGATTCCTTGCAAGATGCACGTAAAAGGGGGGACACAAAAATTAAAACCTTATCCGGTGCCATCTTTGCTGAAGGAGAACTGCATTTTACGGAGGCATTTTCGGTCATTCCAGGCTTGCGCGTGACCAAGGAACATCGCACTGCCACAGATAATATTAACTTAACAGCGAACGGGGTCGGCGCTGCCTTTAATCCGGTTGCAGTACGTGGCGTGCAATTGGGCGGCTTTAACTCCAATGGAAATGGTATTTTAGTACCAGGCGGTAACTCTGCCGCTCAGTTACAACTGGCAGATAGCGTAGCTCAACGCTACTTTGGGGCCGCCAACTATGCGGCCCTAACCCCTGCTCAACAAACCCAGGTTGGAACCGCCAAAGCAATCCGCGCAACCCAAATCGGGCAGTTATATAACCCCAGTAATAGTTCGTACGACGATGTTCTGTTTACAGGCCAATTTACACCAACTTACAAGATCAATGATGACTTTACCACTTACGTATCCTGGCAATATGGTCAAAAGTCAGGTTCTGCAATCAATACTAACGGCGCTCCAAGCACTGTTAAACCGGAACTAACCAACGCCGCTGAATTGGGCTTAAAGTCCTTCTGGCTGGATAAAGCGGTGATCGTTAATGTCGATGCCTTTGTAATGGATATAAAAAACTATCAACAAACGGTTCAGGTAATAGACACCTATCAAACTGCACTTAATAACAATGGTGTGCTGGCTTACACTGGTCAACAGGGCAACGTTAATAAAGTGCGGGTGCATGGTGTGGAATTGGATAGTGTTTTTAACCTCATCCCCGACTTATCAGTTCGTTTGAATGGCGCTTACAACATCGCGAAATATGTAGATTACAAAAATGCCGCCAAGCCGGATGAGTTGGCTTACCTCCCGGCTAACTACGTTGATATGAGTGGACGTCCCCTGCCAGGTGCTTCCAAATGGAGTTTTGTCGTCGGTGCAGATTACACCAAGCCCATATTCGACAAATATGTGTTCCACACCAGCTTTACCACCAACTACCAAAGCAGTTACAACAACACTGACAACTTGTCGTCTTATGGTCAAGTCAATGGTAATGTTCTGACAGATGCGGCTATTGGTGTTGGCACCAAGAAAAATGTGTTGGATGTTAGCTTTATAGTAAAAAATCTGTTTAGTGCTAATGCCCATGAAACTGGCTGGAACTCATACAGCCCTAACCCTTACCCGGTTTGGTATGGTATTCAGTTAAGCGGAAAAATATAAAACCATTTTGATAGTCCGATGTCGGTCGGGGTTTGCAATCCCGACCGACACATTTGAAGACGTCAAAAGCTTTTAAATATGAATGACGGGGTTGCAAACTACGTCACGCTTCACATCAATCATGAAACCGAAAAGAGCTACACAGAATTTCCGTTTGTAAATCTACCCCAAGGACTCGGCTCGGGCTTATCACGGGCCTTTTTTTGTTAAGCAACTCCCAACAAATAACATCCGCCAAGTTTCGCAACACTACTGTTTAGATGAGATTTTTCCAGCTCAATGTGAAGATTAAGTGCCGGAAACGATGTAGGCCGGAATAAGGCTTTTTGAGCGCAAGCGAGAATAAGCGTTTCCGGCACTTTGTTCGATATGCCGGAAACGCCACCACGCGCTACGCTTGGGTGGTCTTATTCCTGCCTACGTCAATTGCTTGCTATAGCTGCCTCACCAGAATCAAGAGTTAAAAACTTGAAGATTGAGATTTTGCTTCTGCTCACGGCGCTGTTGAGAAAATTAAATCGCTATCCGGGACTACCTGTTTATTTAGAGACACTGCCTGATGCTGGGCTGCTGTTTTTTCAGCAAACTAATTTTGGCTCAACACGATACATTAAACAAAGGGCTTTAATACAGACCAATAAAATAATAATTTATCATTATTAATCATATTGTTAGACCATCTATAACAACTCTTTCGACATTTTAAGGGCATTGGCACGATAGCTGCTTTACTACAAGGGAATGCGTCGTAATTATACACCCGCTGTGCGACTTTATTAATTAACTTAAAGAGAACTCATCATGAAGAAACCTTCAAAATTGCTATTTCTATTGTTGATATTTGCTGCACCTATCGCCTTTGGAGCGACTAAAAGCGCTAAAACAGCAGAAGCGCCAGCCGCTGCTGCTGAAGCTTACAAACCCACGTCATTACAACTTCACCGTGCCGAACTGGATGCCCTGCTGTCAAAACCCGATCAACTGCTCATCATAGATTTACGTCGTCCCGATGAAGTCAGTTCAATTGGCGGCTTTCCTGTTTACCTGAGCATTCAGGCTGACCAACTGGAAAAAAGCCTGGATTTAATCCCTAAAGAAAGAACGATTGTCACTGTATCCAATCATTCCGGACGTTCCGGCAAGTCGGCTGATCTATTAACCGGCAAGGGCTACAAAGTAGCGGGTTATGTTGGCGCTCAATACTACGAAGCCGAAGGCGGTAAATTGACTAAAGTAGCGATACCGGCACCCAAGGCTAAAGCGCCTGCCGAAAAACACAAGCACTAATTTAATACAGCGGCAATAACAAAGGTTTCGAACGTTTTAATTTTTGGAGTACGTCAATGAACAAAAAGAAACTATATCTCGCAATTTTGTGGGGACTTACCGGCGCAATAGCGGGGGAAACCTTGGCAGCAGCGGATTTATTTAATAACCCGGTCGGTGTCATCGGTACAAAACCGCAGCCGGATTTATTTAACAGCCCCGTTGGTGTGATTGGCTCACCATCAACACCCGCCGCAGCGCCAGCACAGGCACCGGCAGCAACGCCCGTCGCTGAAAGCAAGCCTGCGGCCGCAACGACTCCAGAAGTAATAGCGCCAACGGCTACGCAAGCACCGCAAACCGGTCAGACGGCCTCAATAGCGACAGACATTAAACCCGTAGTGGCTGATGCTCAAGCGCCACAAGCTGGCAAATCAAAGCTGTGGTCTTACCAACCGGTTAAAACGCCCGACCAACCCGTCGTTAATAATAAAGCGTGGGTGCGCACTCCCATTGATGCTTTTATCCTTGCACCTTTAGAAGCAAAAGGACTGGCACCTTCGCCTGATGCAGATCGGGCGGCCTTTATACGTCGTGCCACGTTGGATGCTTGGGGAGTTATTCCTTCGCCGGAAGACGTTGCCGCTTTTGTCAACGATACCGGACCGGATGCTTATGAAAAGCTCGCGGATCGCTTGTTGGCATCAACCAAATACGGAGAACGTCAGGCGCGTCGCTGGCTGGATTTGGCTCGGTATGCAGACAGTACCGGTTTTCAGAATGATGGCACGCGCCCTAATTTCTGGCGCTACCGTGAGTATGTAATCAACGCGTTTAACCATGACAAACCTTATTCGCAATTCGTTAAAGAGCAAATTGCCGGTGACGAGCTATTACCTGATAAACAGGAAGGCTTGGTAGCAACCGGTTTTCTGGCAGGCTTTCCGGACAACAGCAACTCACGCGACCTGGTGCAGCGTAAATATCAAATTACCACCGATATGACCGATACCGTGGGCAAGGTGATGTTAGGCCAAACCGTTGAATGCGCACGGTGCCACAATCATAAATTTGACAAGATTAGCCAGAAAGATTACTACTCGCTACAGTCATTTTTTGCCAATACCAGCGCAGTTGACAACATCCCTGCACAGAAAGGGGACGTGGAACGCAAATACGAAAAACAATTAGACAAATGGGAAGCGGCAACCAAAGAGATTCGTGACAAACAAAAAGCAATTATCGACCCTTATCGGGAAGCCGCGCTTAAATATCATAATGAGCGTTATCTGACCGACAGCCGGGAATCCATTTTCAAACCGAAAGATCAATGGACTGCCCATGATCGCTGGGTTAATCATCGCTTGGCTAATGTCACTGTCGAGGATGATTTGGCAGCTTACCTTCGCGATGCCGCCGAGAACAAAGGCAATAAAGACTTCAATCCGGAACTTGCCCTAAAAAGTCAGGAATATAAGGATCTCGTGGCCGAGCTGAAAAAACTGGATGACCTCAAGCCTGCTTCAGGTTCGTTGAATATTTCCGGCGTGAGCGAGTTAGGCCATCCTGATTCGCCCCCTAGCTATGTGTTTTTCGGCGGCGACCATGAGCGTAAGCTTGATGAAGTGCAACCGGCATTCCCGGAAGCTATTACCGATGAAAAACCGGTCATCACGCCCACTGTCTTTTCTTCGGGCCGCAGAACCGCTCTGGCAAATTGGATCGCCAGCGATACTAATCCGTTAACGGCACGCGTCTACGTTAATCGTGTCTGGGAAGAATACTTCGGGCACGGCATCGTAGAAACCGTCAGTGATTTTGGTAAAGCGGGTCAAAAACCGACCAATCCCGAGTTACTGGATTATCTGGCAGCCAAGTTTGTCAAAGATGGCTGGAGCGTTAAAAAGTTACATCGCGAGATTTTACTGTCCAGCGTCTACCGCCAATCTTCTGATTACCGTGAAGATGCCGTCCAGGCTGATTCTGAAAATAAGCTCTTGGCCGTATTCCCACGGAAACGTTTGGAAGCTGAAGAAATCCGTGATTCGTTACTGGTCGCCTCAGGAAATTTGGAAGATAAAGTGGGCGGGCCCAGTGTATTCCCGCCGGTACCCGACAATCTGGGAGCCGCTGCGACCCAATGGAAGGTTTCAAAGGATAAAAAAGATCAGAATCGTCGTAGTTTGTATATCTTTACCCGCCGCAGCCTTCCTTATCCATTGCTGGATACCTTTGATATGGCTACCGCACAAGAAGCCCACAGCAAGCGCGATGTAACCACGACACCGCTACAATCACTGGCACTGTTTAATAGTGATATCGTATTTGGCTGGTCACAAGCACTGGCCGGACGGGTTATTAATGAGGCCGGTAGCGATGAGTCGGCGCAATTGGACAGGCTTTATGAAATATTGTTTGCACGTAAAGCCACCGCTACTGAAAAAGAAACGTTGCAAAAGTTTTTGGACAGTCACGAAAAGGTCGTCAGAGACAAAACCTCAGAAGGTAAATTTGAGGTCAGTATCCCAACCGGGTTGAAGGACAGTCCTAAATTGGATCCCATACGTGCTGCCGCTTTTGTTGATCTGGTACACACCGTTGCAAACTCTAATGAGTTCATCTACCGATTCTAACGATAACTATCACTTTTTATAGGACACATGCCTCATGAACAATCAATCGCGCAGAGATTTTTTACTCAAATCCGGATATGGGCTTGGCGGGCTTGCGATGGGCGGCTTACTGCCCGGCGGCGGTTTTATGTCAGCGGCGTTTGCGGCTGATTTGGTCGACCCCCTGGCATCCAAAGCCCCCCATTTCCCGGCTAAAGTTAAGTCAGTTATCTGGCTGCACATGGACGGCGCACCCAGCACCATCGACTTATATGATTACAAACCCGAACTGATAAAGATGGCGGGACAAGAGGTTCCCGCCTCTTTTCTAAAAGGTATCAAGACCAGTACCCAAGGCGGTGTCGGCAAGCTGTTTGCATCCAACAGAACCTGGAAACAACATGGCGAAAGCGGTGCCTGGTTTTCTGATTTACTGCCTAATATAGCCCAACATGCAGACAAAATTGCCTTTATCAAATCGAGTGTGACGGTGGGTGCGACTCACGATATTTCGATACTTAAATTGAATACCGGCGGTTTAAACCCGGGTCGCCCATCGCTGGGTGCCTGGGTTCAATACGCACTGGGAACCGCCAACCCTGATTTACCCGCTTATGTGGTGCTTTACAATGGTAAAAGGGAACCTACGGGTGGCTCTGTCAACTGGAGTTCCGGTTTCCTGCCTGCCGTTTATCAAGGGACAGCTTTCCGTCCGGGTGATTCACCAATCCTTTACCTAGATCGACCTGAGACCCAAGCGGCTTCACAACAAAACGAAAACTTGAATCTTCTGAAGTTACTGAATGAAAAGAAAGACGCCGCGTATCCCGGTGATACTGAACTGCAAGCCCGTGTGCGGGCTTACGAACTGGCATCCCGCATGCAATCTACGGCACCGGAAGCAGTCGATCTGAGCAAAGAAAGCGACAGCACAAAAGAACAATACGGATTGAATAACGAGGCCACCAAAGGCTACGGTACCAGCCTGTTGCGTGCCCGACGCTTGGTTGAGCGCGGGGTGCGCTTTATTCAAGTCGTGTCCGGCCCTACGGATGTGGGCGGCGACAGCAGAAACTGGGATGCACACCAAAGCCTGGAAGAAAACCATGGCGCTCATGCCAAAGCGGTCGACAAACCGATTGCCGGACTACTGGCTGATTTAAAAGAACGCGGTTTGCTGGATTCAACACTGGTGGTGTGGACTTCCGAGTTTGGCCGCACATCTTATGGCCAAAGCGGCACCGGACGCGACCATAATGCCTGGGGCTACACGCAATGGCTTGCGGGTGGCGGCGTTAAAGCGGGAACAACCTATGGCGCAACTGATGAAATTGGTTTGCAGGTGGCGGATAAAAGCACAGCGGTTGATACTTATGATTTACACGCGACTGTTCTCAATCAGATGGGCTTGGATCATTTAAAATTGATTTATAAATACCAGGGCCGTTCAGAACGTCCTACGGTTGTTTATGGAAAAGTTATTAAAGAGCTGCTCGCTTAACATAAAAAATCGTTCGTACTGACTGGATTCGACCCTAACCCGGAAGGCTTGCCTTCCGGGTTATTTTTATTGACTGAATCTTGGAACAGACGAATCACTGTGACAATCTGCTGAAATAAATTGTCGACAAAAACAGGGTGGCATGGAAACCACCCTTTTAAGGATAAAAATAATATGCGTAAGATGATTAACCTTTACGGAGTTATTTTCGTGCTGGCAAGTGGTCTGGTCTATGCCGAAGCCGAATTCGATTTCGAAACGTTGATGGAGTCAATAGACAACAATTCCCACAATCTGCAGGGCAATATTGCCAGCAAAGACTCCACTGCAACGATCACACTGGCCAAGCAAATGCAGAGCGATTTCAAACTGGTCGAAGGTTTTTTTGAAAAAAGAGGCAATGCCGCTGATGCGGTAACCGACGCTAAAAGATACGAAGATATGGCCGCTGAAATTGTAAAATTTGTGGAAGCCAGTGACTTTAATTCCGCCTCAACCAAGGCGATTGAAATATCAAATTCTTGCGATGACGCTTGTCACGATACCTACAAACCCCTTTAATCACCCCTTTATTTTAAGAGTAAAACTATGAAACGTCTTCTACTGGGTTGCCTCTTGTCGAGTGCCGTCACCTTTCCCGCTATTGCGGCCCTTAAGGCTGGTGATGCTGCGCCGGATTTTCAAACACAAGCGTCTCAGGCCGGTAAGGCCTTTAATTATTCATTGAAAGAAGCGCTACAGAAAGGCCCGGTCGTGGTCTACTTTTACCCGTCTGCCTACACCGGCGGCTGTAATATTCAAGCACATACCTTTGCAGCGAATGTTGATAAGTTTGCAGCTGCTGGTTCATCCGTTATCGGCGTGTCTTTGGACAGTATCGACCGGCTTAACGATTTCTCGGCTGATCCTGCCTATTGTGCAGGCAAAGTCGCGGTTGCCTCCGATGTCGATGGTACCATTTCAAAAGCCTACGATTTAGTCGTTAGAGAAGCCGCTGAAGGAAAAAAGGATTCACGCGGTGTCGACATAACCCATGGTTTTGTAGAGCGCACTACTTTTATTGTGACACCGGATGGAAAAATCTCGGCTACTTTATCGGGACTAAAACCTGCCGAGAATGTTGAAAAGGCACTTGAAACGGTACAACAACTGTCGACAGACAAGCAGGCGGCGAAATAATTATGGGATTGTCGCGCGTGGTGTCGCAACAAGACATCAAAGCGGTTTTATTAACGGCACCGGTGAATTTATCTCCGCCAATGCGACATAAGCAACTGTCGCATAAACGCTGGAAGAGAAATTCGATACTGGCTATCAGTACCTTTGCCCTGCTCGCTTCAGTCAAAAGTATGGCGGCTGAAGAGAGTAGGGAAATGACTGCGCAACGCCTTGGCAGCGGCAACCCGCTTATCGGCAAAGAGAAATCCGATGCGGGACGTTGCCTTGAATGTCATGGTGCGGAAGGTGTCAGTAGTGATGCCAAAATACCCAATCATGCGGGTCAGTATGCCGGGTACTTGGTCAAACAGCTCAACAATTTCCAGTCCGGCGAACGTAACCACGAAGTCATGAATATCATGGCTGAGGACTTAAGTGCCACTGACATGGCGGATATTGCGGCTTATTTTGCCAGCCAGAAGCCGATGCCAGGTGATGGAAGCGGCGCTAATCCGCTTGCCAAAAATTTGTTCGTCAACGGTGATCAGGCCAGGGCTATTCCTGCGTGTGCCAGTTGTCACGGTGACGATGGCAAAGGCAGGATTGCCGATAATACAAACTACCCGGTCATTGGCGGCCAACGCAGAGTTTACTTGCGAACCCAATTGGTCAATTGGAGGCTGGGTGAGCGCAGTAACAGTCCGGGGAATGTTATGAATAAAATTGCCAAAGCATTGAGTGAGGATGAAATCGATGCCTTGGCCAATTATATTTCCGGGCTTTAAAAAATCGGTCGGAGTTTGAAACGTTAGTCGCGACGTGGGCGTCGCTCACACTATGGGAGCGACGCCCACGTCGCGACTAACGAAAACATCTTGATTTATCCAAGATTTCCTCAGTCAAGCTAAAAAAACTGGAACAACGAGTATTAATTATTTCCTCACTATTTATTTTTTAAGAGGGTAACCATGAAGTCTTTAAATTGGCTGTTATATCAAGTCCATCGCTGGGTAGGTGTGGCACTGGGCTTGTTCATGTTTTTTTGGTTTTTTACCGGCCTGGTGATTATGTATTCCACGCCGACCACGCAAAATCGCAGCCAGCAACTCTCCCATGCCGAAACCCTGGCTCCCGAATTCGGCTGGCTCAGCCTGGGCGAGGCTTGGAATCGTAGCGCCGAAGCCCGCAAGGCCGCTGGTGAAAATAAACCCAAAGCGGTTGATGGGGCCGGAAAACCGCCTGCCCGTGGCAACAGTGTGACGGCCAGTATCGCCGATGCCCGCTTGGTGCGCAGTGCCGGCGAACCGGTATGGCTGGTTGAGGATACGCGCGGTCAATATTTCGCCTTATCTGCGTTGGATGGTTCACTGCGTAAAACCTCGGTGGATCAAGCCCTGAAGATTGCGGAAAACTGGTTTAAAGACAGTGATAACAGGGACATTATCAAGGCCAGCTATGTGGAGACCACCAAGAATCCGATTATTCTCCGCAATCAGGAAGCCTTAAGTCCTTTCCATCGGATTACAGTGGGTGACGATGGCGGCGAGTTGCTGATCTCCGAGCGTACCGGCGAAGTATTGCACGCCTCCACACGCACAGACCGGGCTTTCTTCTGGTCCGGCAATTGGCTGCATTTGCTTAAACCGTTAGAAGCAATAGCCTTGGGTAAAATTCGCAACGACGTACAACTATGGCTGGGCTTGTCCGCTGCAATAGCGACTTTGACCGGTCTTATTATCGGCTGGTTGCGCTGGCGTCCAGGATTCGGCGGCAAACCAACTTACTCCCAAGGCCGCACCCAACCCTACCGGGAATTCTGGTTTAAGTGGCATTTTTGGAGTGGACTGATCGGCGGCATCGTGATCCTGTTTTGGGCTATCAGCGGTTTTGTTGATACCAACCCTGGAAAGATATTTTCACCCGCCAACCCCAGTCGGGAAGAAATCACCCGCTATTTGGGAAAAGGCATACCCGAAGCCATGCTAACTTGGGAGCCTATTCTGCCGGTTATTCTGGCTGCCGCTGTCGACGGTGCGGATATTGTCGAACTGGGCTGGCGACGTCTGGGGAATGACGCCGTATTACTGGCGCATACCCGTAACGGGCAGCGACTACCGCAAACCCTTAACGACGCCACTACCGCCCCACGGTTCAGTGAGATCGCATTACTGGCTGCCGTAAATCGCGTGGCCGCCAATACCAAAGTGGAGTCCCAAACCCTTCTGAATGAATACGACAGCTACTACTACCCAAGACACCATCAAAGCCTGGTTGAAAAGCCGCTGCCGGTTCTGCTGGTAAAACTGGCCGATGCAACCGGTACGCTTTTTTATCTGGATCCACAAGATGGTCGTCTGTTGGCCAAGCTGGATAGAAGTCGCCGGGTTTTTCGCTGGCTTTACTCCGGCTTGCATCACTGGGATTTCGGTTGGCTTTATCAACGGCCACTATGGGATGTCTGGATGCTGATATGGGTATCGTTTGGATTGGTGCTGGGTGCCAGTTCGCTGGTAGTTGGCTGGCGACGCCTTAAGCAAACTTTCTTCCCTAAAAAGAAAGTTGTTCGTTCTAAAAAAACGGAAGCCCGTAAACCTGTATCTATCGCGCCCAGGTATTTATAGATTTTAATAGTGCTATAGACTTTCAGAAATTAAATTTCCAATTCAGGTCGCTGTAAGCTCATACAGATAACATCCCTTCAAGGGCTGGTATCTGTCGGCTGAGAAATTATTTATCTGAAAATGTATATGTAATTTACAGTGGTGCGCATCGCGCACCTAAAACCGCATCCACTAAACGGTTTTATTTGCACCATAATCTATTATTGTTTTATATCGGCAGCCTATTGGGTTTCTTCCTCTGGCATGGAAAATGGTGCGCGATGCGCACCCTCAGCCAAGCAATAGTATTGCGAAACTTGGGTGGTGTTATTTATTGCGGGTTGCCTAAGTAATGTGCATGAAATAACTTGACCCTTTATATCCCCTTACCCCAACCCTCTCCCGAAAGGAGAGGGAGCAAGATGGCTAAGTAATTTCATGCGCATTCCCAAGCAACACAAGTCGTAGAGCCGTCATCCCGGCATGGAGTGCAGGAATCCAGAGTACAAGGATGTACTCATCGATATGACATTGCATCCAATAAAAGCGAGTATAAAAATCAGTGAGTGGATGCATTACGAATGCCATCCATGGCAACTGGCTTTCGGCAGTTCATGCCGGAATGACGGCTCTACGATTTGTGTTAATATCAATTCATTTTACGACCATCTTAGATTATATTATGGGTTACCCACTATAAATCAGTATTTTTTGTAATTTTCCTAATGGAAAAAGGCGTTTCGGTGGGCTTAAATATCCTCGCGATGAACCCAGTCGGCACCTAATGTCCCTTGCAGGTTTTCAAGATAAGACGGATGAGCGGTCTCGGCAAGCATCCGCTCAGTCGCGGCAAGCTTGTGAATCAATGTTTGATGCACTGAATCAGTTGGTTCAGTTTCACTGAGTTGTTGCAAAATATAGTCGCGGTGTTGTTGCCAAAGCTTACAATCTCTTTGCTGTTTAATTTTGAGTCGCTCTTGATACCAGTCACTTTGCAGTAAGTAGTCGCGAGTGAACATAAAACGAATGGCGGGATCAGTGATGGTTTTACCTTCATAGTGACCGTTGGCCATAATATGGATAAGGGCTTTTAGCGGCGGACATGCATCATCGATTGAACCGTCCTGAAAATAGAGCCGGGCAACCCGTTGCTGGGCTTCATAAACATTGTTGACACCATCAACAAAACTGTCCATATCCTGCGTTTCCGGTTTTAGCATGGCTTCATCAAATACTGCCGTCGGATAATCGAATACCTTGCCAAAATTGGTATGTACAAAGCGTTCGGTGATGCGATAACCCAATCGGCTGGCGTAGACCGTCTTGTCCTGATATTCAAAATCGTCCAGTTTTTCCAGTTGTCCATGCTTAATAAGATACTGCGGGTCACGCTGATGTACCGGTAAGCGTGACCATATTTCCGGAATCAACAGGCTGATATCATGATCTATTTTGCGTTGACAGCCAATATAACCAGCTGCCGTGGAATAGCCGGCATAGCCGCACAATATATAAGAGACCAGCGCGGTATTAAGATCAGCGGTGGTAGACAGGGCATTAAACGGGCCTTTGGTTAGCGCACCTTCGGAACCGGCACCAGTCGTTGACGGTGACTTTCCGGTCAGACTGCAAATAAAATCCATAAACAGTTCTGGAAGTTCCTGATAATGGATGGGATTATAAATGGCCAGTGGTCTGATTCCTGCGGCACTATCCCGTGGATTATTCCGGCGTCCGGGTAACACGGCATTAACCGGAAAATGAACGGCTTGATCGGCACCGATACCGCGTGCCAAGCGTGTTGACACTTCTGAAAGATAGCGCATGACCGGGTTAACAATATCCGGACGAAGTTGCAGATAACGCACATTTAAGCTGGGCTTGCCATCGACCAAACGCGGATGGGCTGACGAGACAAAATATTCACCTGTCTCGCCTTGCGCTGCCTGACTAATAACATCCCGCATCGGCTTGCTGAATTCGTCAAAGTGAATGACGTCTTCCATGAGTTCGCGGGCATCTTTTGGCGTTAACGGCTCAAAGTTGGAAATAAAATTATCGGTACCCGACAAGTCCAGTTCTGTCTGTAAATCGGTGCCCCTGTGGACGGCATCATCAGGACGCTGAAAAAAACTGTGTTCACAGTTATCGACCAATTTAACGCTAGGGTTTTTATAGTCAGGGTTAAGTCCGGTAAGAGCGCTGACGGGCACGACAATGGAGGCGGTTATGTCATCTTCCAGTTGCACCTTAGCCGATGCCAGAAAGTCCTGTCTTAATTTAAAAACACGCCAGGCACCATTAGCATCAAAACCAACCCGCAGATAGCTGGCAATCAGTTTGCGACCATGAAATTTTAATTCGTTACCTGGATAACCATTGACCAAGTCAACGGAAAAATGCTCTCGCCAGTTTTGTCCCCATTCCGCTTTGTAAAAACGTTTTATCATCAGCACCATTGCCCAAATATGCTGGGGGATTTGCTTTAGCCAATGATTATAGTCATGGGAATACTCGGTGATGGACGGGGTCAGCAGCTTGATAACCGAGCCTAGCGTGCGTTTATTGCTAAGCAGTCGGCGTTTGTCGCTACCGTTGCGTGCAGAATCCCGAAACCTGCTGGAATAATCATACTCAAAAATCTCTGCCACCCTGTCCATGTCTTTATCAAAATGATCGACAAAAACAGCACCGGAAATGATGGCACCGGCAATTGATTTGGAAATTTCAGACTTGCCACCCCCTGATACGGTGCTGGGTTTATGGCAGAAAGTGCCTTCCGGATAAGTACCAATCAGTCGCCAACTGGGTGCGTTGGGATGCCGCTCCATGTGGACTCTAAAGCCGCTTGGATAAACATAAGTATGATTGATTAGCAGCTTTATAGAGTAGGCAAGGGCATCGTGTAGCCAGCTTATCTGTAGTTTCTGGATATTAATTTGTGCTGTATCCGGAATAAAAATGATACCGGGATGCGCTTTATCAACGGCATAGCCTTCATTTTTAACATCTATGGTTGAGCCTAAAAGCTGACAAAGTTTGTCGAAAGAATAGCTTTCATTCACATCAACACTCTGGGGCAAAAATATTTCCCCCAAAATAGCGCGTGGAAAAGCCAGGGCACCACCTGAATGTTCTTCTTCGCAGCCGCCAAACAGGTTAGCCGAATAGCTGATCTGGGATTTTATTTCTTTTTTGCTGTAACCAAAATAGTTATCGGCAATCAGCGTAACAATTACGCCTTGCATATTACGGCAGACCAATTTAAACGGTTTGCCCTCGTTGTAGAGTTCATCCTCATGTTGCCAGCATAGTCCTTCTTTACGCTGACGCTCGGTAGCGTCTTTATAATGGGGCAGGCCGATAGCCTTTTTACGACACAACACCAGATGTGGCGCAAGGATAATGCAGCCTGTATGACCGGTCCATTGATCAATATCCAGTGCCGCATCGTTATCAGGTAAAAACGGATCGCCCGCATTACCAAAAATAGATTCTACAAAATCGAGATTGGCAACCAGTCCGCCGGGGGCAAAGAAGCGGGTTTCCATGGTTTTTTTAGGGATCAAACCGGCAATTTCAGGTGCCACAATCGGCCTGAGCAATAACGATAGCCAGAGTTTTGCAGAATTCGCCTGTCGGCTGGTAAAAGGCAGACATAACAGATCGTCTGGAGGTGACAGCGCAATACGCAATAATTCCGCATAAGCCGCCACAGGAACTTCGTTTTTATCGGCGGGCACGGGAAGTCCGCCAGCGGCAATATGAAACACCCCTTTCGTGGTACGCCGGTCATTTTGTGGATTATGCAGAACCCCTTGCCGCATCCGGTAAGAATCAATGTAGGCAGAATGAAATTCGTTATGCTGAAACGGCAATGAGAGCTCTCTGGCCAGGCCTTTATGTTCCAGTACAAAAGTCTCTCCAGGCAACAGAATGGAGGCGTCTATGCCATTTTCAAATAAGTAGGCGTTAAGAAAGTCCTGAATACGTTGATCAGCGGGGCAGCGGTACTTGGCCAGCAGACGACGTTGCTGGGAATAGTTTCTTAATAAACTATTGGCAATCTTGAGATACTGCTGATCATCCTCAACTTCGCAAGTAGGATGCCCCAGTGCGGCTAATTGCAGATTAATGTGCTGTAGGTCTTCCCGTTGTTTTGGACTCGCAAAATTAAGTTGGGTCGGAAGGGCAGAAAAATTCATAATGTGACTCCAGCGAGTAGTATTCAGGAACTATCGGACAATATTGGTTAAAGGGTGCGTAAATTGCAAATCTGCAATAGCGGGCAATGTAAAAAAAGTAATCCTGGCAAGAGGCTTAATCATAAACTGATTGATACCCGGTTTCCAAGCCCGTAATGACATAAGGCAATATTAAATTTTTTGGGCGTTATAAGCAACTATGGAGCCCTGAATTAATTAAGTACGTAGGGCGTGCCGTGCGTGCCTTAATTTTCAAGGTGCGTACGGCAGGCTCTACAGAAAATAATGTCGCTTAATTAACGAAGGTCTCTATAAAGCCGAAAAAGGACAGGCAACAGTGGCGTTATTTTTCTGATTACTTGACTGCTGGAGTCTTGGGTTTTTAGTTGTAGAATTAAAGCCGAATTATTCTACAGTGCGCGTGCCAGTTCACTGGGTAATTTTGTTGTAAGCATTTTTTTTTAACAGGAATACGCTTAAATCGTAAAGGCGACAGTCTTCCGGATAAAGTAATACCAACCAATACCGTCGGTTAATGCTGATCCTCGTGTATAATAATCGTTTATAGTTTAGAAGCTTACCAGTTTTAATATGTACAAATATGACGGCCTGCTTATCCACGAAAGTCACGATGATGAAGGAATTATAGAAGTTATCGAGCGTAAAGGCGTCAGATCCTTGCATTTTGGCTCGCATCCGCGACAAAGCAGCATGTTGTTGGCCGACCCTTACAAACTGGAATTGGATTATGTACGAGCAATGGCGAGTTGGTTGTTATTTAAACCTGCGCTCGATGACGATGCACTGATTATTGGCTTGGGTGGTGGTTCATTAACCAAGCATTTGCTTCAGCATTTTCCCGATTGTCGATTAAAAGCGGTAGAGTTTAGAAAAAGCGTGGTAAAAATTGCTCGCAGCCATTTTGGCTTGCCACTGGATCATCGCCTTAAAATTATAGTGGATGATGGCGGCGTCTATATACGCCAACGCGCAGAACCCTATCGCGAGCATTATAGTTTATTGTTTATTGATGCGTTTGATCACGAAGGCATGGCCGCTTCAATTTGTAATGAAGCTTTTTTTGATGCGTGTAGAGCCTTGTTAAAAAAAGAGGGCATTATGATTATCAATTTGTGGGGCGGCACGCATAATCCTGAGTTTCAGCAAGTCTCCCAGTGGCTGGCACGCGTTTTTAACTGGCAAGTATTATTTCTGCCCGTTCGAGATAGAGGCAACATTATTGCCCTTGCTTTTAATAACTATTCACCCGTTTTTTCCATGAAAGAGCTTAGAATTATCGCTCTGGATCTTGAACAGCACTATCAAATTGAATTCCCGACTTTTTTAAAAGACCTTAAAAAACATAACGCCAGTACCATTAGCCAAGTGATTAAAACATGACCTCCACTGCTTTACAAACCGAACCGAACCTTTTTAGCTACCGTAAATACTGGGCGCAACGCTTTGGCGTAGCACCTGTATTACCCATGTGCCGGGCAGAAATGGACGAGTTGGGCTGGGATAGTTGTGATGTTATTTTGGTTACCGGCGATGCTTATATTGATCATCCCAGTTTTGGTATGGCATTAATTGGCCGTTTGCTTGAAGCACAGGGATTTAGAGTCGGCATTATCTCTCAGCCTGACTGGACCAGTGCCGTTGATTTTGCCAAACTGGGCCGGCCCAATCTGTTTTTTGGGGTGACGGGCGGCAACATGGACTCAATGGTCAACCGCTATACATCCGATAAAAAAATCCGCTCAAATGATGCCTATACTGCCAATGGCGCAGCAGGGAAGCGTCCCGACCGTGCCGTCAATGTTTATTCACACCGTTGCCGGGAAGCTTATAAAGACGTGCCGGTCATCATCGGCGGCATAGAAGCCAGTTTGCGGCGTATAGCGCATTATGATTACTGGTCGGATAAAGTGCGTAAATCAGTGTTGCTGGATTCCAAGGCGGATTTACTGGTGTATGGAAATGCAGAACGGCAAATTGTTGAGATTGCCCACCGCTTGGGTCAGGGTGAAGCCATCTCCGAGCTTAAAGGCATCCGTGGTACGGTACATTTTGTTAAACAAATACCGGAAGGCTGGGTGGTTAAAGATTCTACGGATATTGACAGACCGGGCGCACTAAGCCCCATACAGAATCCGTATCAGGAAGAACCCGCTTGTGACAAAAAGCCGGATGACAGCGATCCCAATGAAAAAGTGATCTCGCTTTCCAGCGTAGTCATGCTCAAGCAGTTAGTCAGAGACCAGCGCTCTCAAACCGTTATTCGCATTCCCGCTTATGAAACGGTAAAAGACGATCCGGTCTTGTATGCCCACGCCTCACGGGTTATGCACGGTGAAACCAATCCGGGCAATGCGCGGCCGTTAATTCAACAACACGGACTGCGCCAGGTCTGGATTAATCCACCCCCGATTCCGTTAACCACCAAAGAAATGGATGGCGTTTTTGATCTGCCGTATTCGCGTGTGCCGCACAAAGAATATGGCAATGCCAATGTACCGGCTTTTGAAATGATTCAACATTCGGTCAACATTATGCGCGGCTGTTTTGGGGGTTGTACTTTTTGTTCAATTACTGAACATGAAGGACGCGTCATTCAAAGCCGTTCCGAAGATTCCATCATTCGGGAAATCGAAGCCATCCGTGATACGTCGCCCGCCTTTACCGGTCATATTTCTGATTTGGGCGGCCCCACCGCCAACATGTATCGTCTGGCTTGCAAAGATGAGAAGATTGAAGCCGCGTGTCGCAAACCCTCCTGTGTTTATCCGGGTATTTGTCCTAACCTGAACACCGATCATACGCCTTTGATTAAGCTCTACCGCAGAGCCCGTGCTTTGCCTGGTATCAAAAAGATATTTATTGCCTCCGGTCTGCGTTACGATTTAGCGGTTGAATCGCCTGAATACGTTAAAGAACTGGTCACCCATCATGTCGGCGGTTATCTTAAAATTGCCCCGGAACATACCGAGCAGGGGCCGTTATCAAAAATGATGAAGCCCGGAATGGGCACATACAACCGTTTCAAGGAAATGTTTGATAAGTACTCCAAAGAAGCCGGTAAAGAACAATACCTGATACCTTATTTTATAGCCGCCCACCCCGGCACTACCGATATCGATATGCTTAACCTGGCCCTGTGGCTAAAGCGTAACGGTTTTAGGGCCGATCAGGTGCAAGCATTTTTGCCGTCGCCCATGTCCATCGCCACCGCGATGTATCACTCGGGTAAAGATACGCTGCATAAGGTGAGTCGTAAGGCTGAAGATATGCCGATACCTAAAACCATCAAGCAACGTCGTTTGCATAAAGCCTTCTTGCGCTATCACGATCCCAAAAATTGGCCGTTATTACGTGATGCTTTAAATGCGATGGGTCGCAACGATTTGATAGGAAATGGCAAGCACCATTTGATTCCCAGTTATCAGCCTAAAGGCACCGTTGAAGCGTCAGGCAAAGTCCAACATTTTAAAACCAAATATACCGGCCTTGATAACAACCGCAACGAAAAAAGCTTTGGCAAAAATAAAATCGCAAGAAAGCCAAATAAATAAACAAAAGTATTTTGCAATGAGATTTTATTGTGTATAATGGCATTTCTTTGCTGGTGTAGCTCAGTTGGTAGAGCAGCTGATTTGTAATCAGCCGGTCAGGAGTTCGAATCCCCTCACTAGCTCCAAAGAATTCAAAGGCTTACATGCAAATGTAGGCCTTTTTTATTGCCTGTTTGAAAATTATAGGCGCATAATAGTCATTTGAGAAAATCTGCTTATTAATTAATTAATTAATTAATGCAATGCTTGCCAGAATTTCAGGTATAAAAAAAGCCGCATCGGTGCGGGTCTGTTTTTGGTCTGCTTCTTCGTCAAATAGGAAAGATAATCGATTGTTTTTTAAAGGTAATATGTTTTTTTAGAAATTCCTGCCGTACCCCCTGCCGTACTTCTGTTATGATTTTTCATAACACGAACATCAAAAAATATTTCTTATAAGCTATTTACTATTCCGCATTACTTGCGGCTTTATTAAAGCATACTATGGCAGTCTTTATATTTTCCATGCAAATAGTTAACCCCCATTCTAATACCAAGAATTAGCATTTCTGATTTTGATGTCAGATATAAGCCGTAAATTTAAATCAATATAAACTATCCCTGCCGCTTTGTAATTGATGCCTCCCAGTTTTAACAGGGTTGTTCAGGACTTAAAGATTATGCTTCAGTTGTTAGTCCTGGTTGATGGTGATGTCCAGGCACGGCAATGAATTCGTTTCAAGGCTGATGGTGATAACGCGCTGAAATAGTTCCCTTGGATAATGGGCGTTACGGACTGTTTCAATAGGTTAGGCATGGCATCGTTTTTAATGTCGCTGTCTTTACGGGTGGTGACCAGCATCGTCAGCAAATCCGCTATGACTATCAGGCCACCAACATATAAAATGTTACCCAAAAACGGGTTCACCAGCGGGCCGATATTTATGTAAATATGCTGTATGACAGCCCCACGCTCTACCGCTCAGTGCAAGCTTTCATAAAAGTAATTAATGCCCAAAGTACAGAGTTTGACCCGTTATTCATGGATTGTTTGTTTGTCTGAAAAGAGTAAAATTATTTTTTTAAATTTGCTAACGGTCAGCTAATGAGCGCAAGACTTTGCTACTTTTTTTAAAAAAATGACAAATATGAAATTAACAGAAGGTTTGTATGAGATTGATGGTAGACTCCAGCAAAATAGGTTCGTACATATTCGGTTATAACTTGGCAATTACTGCATAACCCCGACATTACACACTTAAAACATGGATAGTCTAATCAAACCTTTTACCCGTAAAAAAGCCTCATTTGGTCATCATGAGACCTTTGCGCTTAGTTAATCCTGGTTAACAAAATGGAAAAAGGAAGGGTCTTAAATGAAGTCAATCGCCTTGTCGCAGCTGGGCTTAGGAAATCCGCGCTTGAAATTATTCAAGAATACCTGGAAAAAACACCTAACGACCCGGTTATACTTAACGTACTTGGCCGAATTTACTTATTGGAACAAAAACCAGACCAAGCTGTTAAGTATTTACAGCTATCTCTAAAATATAGCCATAGTGAGATTAATCAAAAAGGTCCGACGGAAGCTTATGAACTGGATGACTTAAATGCTGATGATTTGGCTTATATTGATGATACCGCAACATCTTCAAGTGACATCAACGTCTATACCAGCAAAAATATATCCTGTACGGTAGTTGATACGATACCCAAACAAATCACCAGTCCAGTCACATCAATCCCGCAATTAAACAGCACCATCCCCGATCAAAAAGACAGCGATAAGCTTCAACCCATTTCAAGTGAAGCACTATTAACGGATTTAAAAAGTGCTGATAGCCAACCCGGTTCAATTGACAACGATTTGGGTAAAAAAAGAAATTTCACCACCGATTTCACAGAGCCTGTTCATACCAACAAAGTTGATTACAGCAGTCGACCTGGGGATTTGTTTCCGACAAACTCTCCATCAATAGCGTTTTCTGAAAATGAGCAGAGTGATCTTTTTAGCGATGATGAAGAAATCAGCGTAGATGATTACATAAATGATGACTTTGAAATTGAAGCCGATGAAGACGCATTAATTATTCCTGAAATCGAAGATATTATTATTGAGGCAGAATTCAGTTGGGATGACTTAGACGAATTTGACGAACTCGATGACCAAGATCTTATCAACATATCAATTCTAACAGAAGGCAAATTAAACCGATCTGAAAGAGCGGGGCAAATAGCGACCGAAATTATTAAAACTTATGAGTGGGGTAAAGAAAACTTACCACTTCTTCAGGAAGTTTTTATGGAAAACGGTTGGGCTGCGGCACGGGTTTCAATTGAGCGGGAAATAAACAAAGGACTCCTTCCAGAAGAGTTACAATTAGCCTTGTTTATCCGTCAACTCTGGACGGATAACCAACAATATTGGATTTCATTTATACACGTCACCTCAAATCAAGATGGCCAGCAAACAAGAGCGGCCTACAAAAACATGAGTTGGCCGGAATCCCTGCGCATCATTCGTTCATTTAATAACACACCATCGGAAGAAGAAATTCAGTTTTTTTTGGATCAAATTTATGATGATTGGTACTGTAGTGCAAAACTGCAAAGACAATATAAAACCTTCATCAGATATTTAAAATATCGTACCGGTTCAGTTCGCGGTTCACTTCCTGGAAAGGAGCTATTCTCATTTATAGAGGCTTACGAAAACTACGAAAATGAATCATTTTTAGATACCGGTTATAATTTTATCAAGCAGGCCGCAGGCATCGAAAAACTAAGACAAGAAGGTGTAGACATTGAACAAATGCTGGTGGGTATCGAACAAAAATATGCGGTCACTTCAGCCAGAGTTTAATTTTGTATTTTCGGTCAAACAGGGTAATCACTAAGCATGAATAAACGACTCGTCCCGGTACAAAATGCCTGGGTAAAATATATGCTGTCATCGGGTCAAGAACGCTTGGGCCGGGTTGAAGCTATTGTTCCCAGACAAGACGGTATCCATATTAAAGTTAAATGGCATAACGGCGATGAAAGTACGTTACTCCCTTTGTCCGATTTAAGAAGCGGATTTAAACCCAACATGGATGTGCAAGATGTACCTAACTCACGCACCAGGAAATCGTTTGGCGAAGGTGTCATTATCAAAACCAGAACCTTGGGAGGAAGAGATCAGGTTTTAGTTGATTTTCTTCAGTTGGGTCGCCAGGTTTGGTTACCTTATGAAAATTTACGTCAAATTAAAGGGGTAGTCCATCGTTTTGCGTTAAGTGATAAAGGCCCGCCAAACAGTGCCGAACGCTTCCGGCTCAAATCATTAGCCTATGCGCTGGAGTTATGGAACGAAAATACCGGCTCTCTTTCCAGTTTAGACATTGATCCTTTACCGCATCAAATTCACCTTGTTCATCATATTCTGGCTTCAGGTAATCTTAATTGGCTTATTGCCGATGATGTGGGTTTAGGTAAAACCATAGAAACAGGCATGTTAATGGCTGCATTGAAACAGCGCGGCAATTTGCGTAGAGTTTTGTTAATAACGCCGGCAGGATTAACCAAACAATGGCAGGAAGAGCTGCATTACAAATTCAAGCTGGATAAATTCCAAATTTACGGCGAAGATTTTGTTATCAACGAAACCCGTCATTGGAAAATGTACGATCATGTTATCGGCTCCATTGATCGGCTTAAAGATGAAAAACATCTTGAAAGCCTGTTAAAAGCCGAACCGTGGGACTTAATTGTATTTGATGAAGGTCACCGTTTAACCCGGCGGCAATACGGTCAAAAATACGATGCCTCGCAACGCTTTGTACTTGCCGCTGAACTGCGCAAAACCACCGATGCAATGTTGTTGCTCAGTGCAACACCGCACCAGGGCATGCATGATAAATTTACGGCGCTGCTGGAACTGCTGCATCCGGAACGTAAAGATGAACTGATGACCTTGGCTCTTAATCCTGAAATACTCAGAGACATGGTTTTTCGCAACCATAAAGCGGATGTAACCGATGCAGAAGGTAATTTTATTTTTAGGGGCAAAACTACTAAAGCCCTGCGCGTAACCGCCAGCGCAGAAGCACAAGCCTTCGATAAAACCTTGCAGGATTACTTAAAAAAAGGTTATGCCGCTGGCAAGGCAAGGGGCATAAAAGGCAACACTATCGGCTTTGTAATGACCGTTTATCGAAAATTGGCCGCTTCCAGCGTTGCGGCTATTCAAAGTTCTTTGGAGCGGAGAAAAGAACGACTCAAAGGTGAATTTGCACTAGGCTACAGCATCAGAGAGCTGGATGAAAAAGACCAGCGCTATGCAGGTGAATGGGAAGAACAATTGGCAACGGATGCAAAAGAGTTTTTTGACGGAGAAATAGCCTTGTTGGATGAGCTGTTAGCCGAAGCCGCTAAACTCAGAGCCAATGACGGTAAATTGCAGCTTTTTCTGAAAGAACTGGTTGAAACCATCTTGGCGGAAAATCCCAAACACAAAATTCTTATTTTTACTGAATATCGCAATACCCAAAGCTATCTTAAAGAATCATTGCAACACCGTTTCGGCGACCAATGCGTCGAATTAATAAATGGCTCCATGCCCCATCAAGACCGCCAGAAGGCAATCAATAATTTTGAAGATCAAGCCCAGTTTTTAATTTCAACAGAAGCGGGTGGCGAAGGTATTAACTTACAACGTCAATGCCATATCATGGTCAATTACGATTTGCCCTGGAATCCTATGCGCTTGGTGCAACGCATTGGCCGTCTATATCGTTATGGCCAAGTAAAAAGAGTCGTCGTGTTTAATATCCACTCACCCGGCACTGTCGACGAACAAATTATGGAGCTGATGTACACGCGTATTGATCAAGTTGTTGCAGACCTATGCACCATTGGTGATGAATTTAACGAAAAATTGCAAGACGATATTCTCGGTGAAATTGCCGATTTAGTGGATGTAAAACAAATTCTCAATGACGCTACCGAAGCCGGAATTGTCCGTACTCAGCAACGTATCGACGAAGCCTTGCAACGCGCCAAAGAAGCCACGGAAAAACAACGTGAATTGTTTCAAAACGCCGCCAGCTATGATCCTAACGAAATCCGCAATGAACTGGCTATTAGTAAAGAACACAGCGCCGCTTTCGTTTCCGGCATGTTCAAGCACTTGCATATTGATATTGTAGAAACCAGCCATAATGATAGGCTTTGGCACATTCGCTTGCCGGAAAACATTCAGCAGGAATTGAGCAGCAAACGCTCGCGTTACCAAGTCACTTTGGATAGGCAACTGGCCGCCCAACGACCGGGCACCCATGTTTTGGATTTTGATTCCTTTATTATGCAATATCTGCTAGGTAAAGCCAAAGCCTACGACTTTATGGGGCAAACCGCTGTATTAAACCCCGACTCCATTAAAGGTCAGGCTATTTTTACCGGCTTATTACGCTGGCAAAATGACCAAGGCAATCGCTTGCGTCAGGAGTACACGGCTTACCAGATTTTAACCAATGGCAAAGTGGTTACCAATCCGCCGGCATTCAGTGACTGGCTTACACAACCAGCAGCCACCGGTCAGGCCACAACTGACAGAACACTTAATCAAGAACACCTGCAAAAAGCTGAACATGCTGTAAATAAACGTTTGGCTGAAGTCAGCAACCAATACCTGCAACCGGAAAATAACCAATGGGTTACGGCTGGCTGGATTGAAAACTAAAATAACAACGGAATCACTATGGCAAGTAAAGCAGACGACAGCAACGGACAGCAATCCGGCACTTACACGCATACCCAAGAGGCCGTGCAACGCCCCGATGCCGGGATTCAACCGGAATTTAAGGGACGTAAACCTCCTAAAAGCTACCGTTACGATTCTTCGTTAGCGCCGGAATTAAGCTGGGATGAAAATGCCGAACGCGAGTTTGCGGAATGGTTGTTAAACCTGATTAGCGAGGCAGCGGAACAAGGCGAGGCTGCTTTTTTTACCGAGCCGCAGATTTGGCAAGGCACTGCAGAAAAATTTTCTTCCATCCGTGAATGTGTGGCGAGGCTTAAAAGCCTGACACAACCGTTTTTAAACTGGGCAGGTAAAGCCGAACGCCGTGACATTAAAGTGCCGACCATCCCGTTGTTCGTGCATGAACGCCATTCCACCCAAGCCATTTTAAAGACCCTGGAAAGCTACCGCGCCGCCGGCACGCAACTGGATTTATTCGGTGACCCGGAATTGGACATCAGCGACAAACTGGATGCTTACGAACACAAAGGCCCGTGGACGAACCGGCTGATTCAGGGTGATTCGTTGCAAGTGATGAACTCGCTACTGGAATACGAAGGCTTGGGCGGACAGGTGCAAATGATTTATATGGATCCGCCCTATGGCGTAAAATTTGGTTCCAATTTCCAGCCGTTTGTCCGCAAGCGCGATGTCAAACACGGCAAAGACGAGGAAATGATCCGCGAGCCGGAAATGGTCAAGGCTTATCGGGATACCTGGGAACTGGGCTTGCATTCTTACCTGACTTATTTGCGTGACCGGTTGTTGCTGACGCGTGAATTGTTGACTGAAAGTGGTAGCGTATTTGTGCAGATTTCGGATGATAATTTGCATCATGTCAGAGAAGTGATGGATGAAGTTTTTGGTTTTGGAAATTTTGTTTCTCAAATCAGTTTTCAAACAACTTCAGGATTTGCTTCCAATACATTAGCTACATTAGGAGATTATCTGCTTTGGTATGCAAAAGATAAATCATTAGTTAAATTCAACCGAGTTTATCAATTACAACCAATTATCCCAGGTGAAGGTAATGCGAGATGGATTTTATTTCCTCATGGAAATTATCGCGGCATCACTACAAACGAAAAAAATGGAGGAGTTGATTTACCAAAGGAAGCTAAGCTTTTCAAACCGGATAACATTCAATCACAGGGAGCCGCCAGTAATCCACAACCGTTCGACTTTGAAGGAAAAACATACCATCCGGGAAATAACTCCCATTGGAAAGCCAATTATCCAGTTGGTATGAATAATCTAGCTAAGGCTGAACGTATACATGTCGCCAAGAATAGTATTCAGTATCGACGTTTCGCAAGTGATTTTCCTTATCACCAGATTGGTAATATCTGGACTGATACACAAACGGGCAGCTTTACGGATGACAAACTTTACGTTGTACAAACAGGACTAAAGGTTGCTGAACGTTGCCTACTAATGACCACCGATCCCGGCGATCTCGTTCTGGATCCCACATGTGGATCAGGCACTACCGCAATGGTCGCCGAACAATGGGGACGGAGCTGGATTACCTGCGACACCTCCCGCGTACCGCTGGCTTTGGCCCGACAACGTTTGCTGACCGCAACTTTTCCCTGGTATGAATTGAAAGCCCCGCAACGCGGCCCTTCCGGCGGGTTCGTCTATCAACGTAAGCAAAACAAAAAAGGCGAGGAAGTCGGCGGATTGGTGCCGCGTATCACGCTTAAATCCATCGCCAACAACGATGAGCCAGAGACTGTAACCTTGGTCGACAAGCCGGAAACCAACAATAAAATCACCCGCGTCTGTGGCCCGTTTACCGTGGAAGCGACGATACAGGCCGCGCAATCGATTAACGAAAATGTAGGTCGGGTTAGCGATAGCGTAACCCGACAAACCACCCAAAGTCCGGTTACGGCGATGCTTAACCCGACCTACGAACCCCACGAAAACCCCCGCGCCTATCTGGATCGTATGATTGAAGTCTTGCGGCAAAGTAAAACTTTGCGCCTGCCCGGCAATAAAACCCTGCAATTTGAAAACGTTCGCCCGTTAGCGGCGGCTGACCATGAATACCTTCATGCCGAAGCCCTCGAACAAAGCGCAGAAAGCAGCCGCATTGCCGTAGTGTTCGGGCCGGAAGATGGCACGATTAACTCCAGTGACGTATTGGAAGCCTCGCGGGAAGCGTATTATCTGAAGTTCGACGCGCTGTATTTTTTTGGCTTTGCGATACAGGCCAAGGCGCGGGAACTGATCGAAGACCGCAGCAAGTTAAGAGTGCCGTGCAGTTATGTTGCCGTTACGCCCGATGTGGTAATGTCCGATTTATTGAAAACCAGCAAGTCTTCAGAAATCTTTTCCGTCACCGGCCTGCCGGATATTAACTTTGATAAGACTGGTGAAAAATCGCCCACCGGCGACACACTCTATCAAGTGACCTTGCTGGGTTTGGATATTTTTCGACCGCACGATCTGGAAACCGAATCGATTGCCGCCGAAAACCTGCCCTGCTGGATGTTGGATACCGACTACAATGACATGTGTTTTTGCGCCCGTCAGGTATTCTTCCCCAAAACTGCCGCTTGGGACAATCTGCAAAAATCCCTGAAAGGTCGGTTTGCAGATTCAGTCTGGGAGCATTTATCCGGCATCAAAAGCGAGCCGTTTGTGTTGGGCAGTCAAAAACGTATCGCCGTTAAAGTGATAGACGAACGCGGCAATGAGCTGATGGTGATACGGGAGGCCGTTAATGGCTAACCATTATGAAGCTATTTCCATCACCAAATCAGTTGTGGGAGCGACGCCTGCGTCGCGACTAACGTTTCAAATCGCGACGCAGGCGTCGCTCCCACGGAATGGCTTAATGATTTTTACGGTAACCATAAAGCAATAAAAGGTGAATGATGAATATTTCTGTATCGATTGATTTTATGCAACTTAAAAATGCGGTTGCACAATGCGACGTTAATGAAAAGTTGGAGTTGTTACGGTTGCTGGAAAAGGAAACGTTCCCCAACCGCTTTAAAAAATTTCTTGAACAAGTAAAAACCGACACCTTGAGCTTGGGCGATATTACATCAGAAGTAGAAGCCGTCAGGCAGGCAAGATACAATGCGCGTCGTAATTGATACCAATATTTGGATTAGTTTTCTCATCGGTAAATCACTAACCGGTTTAAGTGATGCGATTATTTCCGGTCGCATCACGATTTTGTTCAGTGATGAGCTTTTTGCAGAATTGATTGAGGTATTGCAACGGCCTAAATTTAAAAAATACTTTTCTGCGACTGCCATTGAAGAATTGATTGTCTTGCTTTATGACAAGGTGGAATGGATTGAGATAAATCATCACTTTGACGATTGCCGTGATAAAAAAGACAACTTTCTCCTGAATTTATCAGTCTCGGGGCATGCCGATTATTTAGTGACGGGTGATGATGATTTACTAACGTTAAATCCATTTTATGGTATTGAGATTGTTTCTTATCGTACTTTCCAAGATTCCCTTTCAGCTATTTAGCATTAACATAAAATAAACATGTCCAACGAAGTCCAAAACCCAATCATCAATTCGCCGTTTGTTGAGCCGAAGCTGCATTGGCTGATCAAGCACGGTAAATCACCGGTTAAAGCAGAGGGTCGACGTCCCGCCAGTTATTATTATCGGGTGCCGGAAAGTGCCGGGCGCTGTCGTAAGAATAAAAACCAAATGACGCTGCAAGGTGATTTGGAAGTCGGCGAACTGGAAGATTTGCCGATTGTTAATTGGCTACGCAGCCGAATTAAAGCATGGCGTGTTGGTGAATTAACCGGCATTCCTTACGATGGCGCATCGCCGGTGACCAAGGAACTGCTGGCTTTGTGGTCTGCTGGCAGTGACAGGCGGCAACAGCGTTTATTTTTTGCCCAACTTGAGGCGGCGGAAACCATTATTTTTTTGGTCGAAGCGACCGCGATTTACCAAAAGAACAAGCCGCTGATCCCCCTCGACAAACCGGGTGGTGAAACCCTAAAGAAAGGTTTTACCGCCTTTATCCGTTATGCCTTAAAAATGGCAACCGGCACCGGAAAAACCACGGTCATGGGCATGTTGTCGGCATGGTCGATTTTAAACCGGGTTGCTTCGCCAACGGATGACCGCTTTTCCGACACGATTTTGATTGTCTGCCCTAATGTAACCATTCGCGAACGTTTGCAGGAATTAAACCCGGCCTTGGGCGACCTGAGTTTATACCGCACCCGGCAATTAGTCCCCGTGCATCGTATGGAAGAACTCCGGCGCGGCGAGGTGATGATTGCCAATTGGCACAAGCTAGCAAAAAAAGAAACCAATAGCGTCAACGGTGATTCCGCCAAGGTAGTCAAAACAGGCGTGGCAACGGAAGTGGTGATGAATGCCGGACGCAAAGACGAACGCATTGAAACCAAGTATTTTGAATCGGATAAAGCCTGGTTTAAACGCATCCGTCAAGAACTGGGTTCCGGTAAAGGCCGCTGCCCGCATTGGCTGATATTTAATGATGAAGCGCATCATGCTTATCGTCGGGGTGACAACGATAGCGATATTATGGTTGATTTGGAAGAAGATGCCTCGCTTGCCAAAAAAAATGCCAAGGAAGCGACCATTTGGATTGAAGGTTTGGATCGGATCAACAAGCTGGCGGGAGCGAAAAAAAAAGGCATCCACTTGTGTGTTGACCTTTCCGCCACGCCTTTTTATATTCAGGGTTCCGGCAATGAAGTCGGCAAACCGTTTCCATGGGTGGTTTCTGATTTTGGCTTGCTGGATGCGATTGAATCCGGATTGGTAAAAATACCTCAGTTACCGACGCGTGATATTACCGGTGCTAATGAAGCGACTTATTTTAATGTGTGGCGCTGGGTTGAGGAAATGGCCGAAAAAGACGGCCATGGAACAAAATTAAATCCCCAAATCGTGATGACCTACGCCTCGGCACCGATTACAACACTGGCTCAAGATTGGCATGAGCGGTTTTTACAATGGCAACAAGAAAGTCAGAACGAATTACATCCGGTGCCGCCCGTGTTTATCGTTGTCTGCCGTGATACCAAAGTGGCCGCTGAGGTTTTTAATTGGCTGGCTTATAATGAAGGCGGTTATGGTGCTGCGCCGCCTTGGTTTAGAAATGAACCGGGGGAGGAAGTAACAGTTCGGGTTGATTCAAAAGTCGTTGAGGAATTGGAAGAAGGCGGCACTAAAGATGAAACCAAGCGCTTACGTTTTATCTTGGATACGGTCGGCAAAAAGACCTGGTTAGGCGGTAAAGTACCGGAGGATTGGTCTGAATTAATCCGAAAAAATAACGACAAAGCGGCCAGCGATGATAATGACGGTACTTTCAAATGGATGGATGAGCTTATACCGCCTGGACGAAATATCCGCTGCATTATTTCTGTGTCCATGCTTTCAGAGGGCTGGGATGCTAATACGGTGACGCATATTGTCGGTCTGCGTCCGTTTGGCTCTCAGTTATTGTGTGAGCAAGTTGTTGGCCGGGCATTACGCCGTCGCAGTTACGCACTTAATGAAGAGACGGATCAATTCGAAGAAGAAACTGCGAAAGTATTTGGCGTGCCCTTTGAATTAGTACCCTTTAAGGTTTCTCAAGGTGTGGATAAACCACCACCCAAGATACCAAATCATATTTTCAGTGATCCCGAAAAAGCACAGTTTGCGCTTGGCTTTCCTATTGTCGAAGGCTACTTCAGTCCGCAAACTTTTGAGGTCAGTATCGTTTGGAGTCAGGTCGCGCAAGTGACGATTGATCCCAAAGAAATTCCTGATCAAGTGGAATTGAATTCGCTCACTTCTTTTGACGGTAGCTTGGCTAAATTTGGGCCGGGGCAAAGACCTATTCTTACACTCGCAGAATGGCGTAAACAATTTCGCCTGCAACAAGTGGCCTTTAGTCTTGCACGGGAAGTATGTAAACGTTGGGAGTCTGAACAAGGTTCATTTGAAAATAGTGATTCCACTATTACGCCGCAAGTGTTGTTTCCTAAAGTGGCTTATGCCGCTAAACGGTTTTTGTTGGAGAAAGTTAAATGTGAAGGTACTGCACAACCGTGTGATGTGTTGCTGGTTGGCAAGTATCAACAAGCTGCGGTCAGTTCGTTGTATGAAGCCATCCGTAAGGGTGGTGTTTGTGGCAATCTGGAATTGCCGCGCATCGCTAAAGGTGCTGCTGGCAGTGGCAGTACGGAATACGTTGATTATCATACGACTAAGGAAGTCTATTCCGTAACCAAGTGTCATTTAAACTTGATGGTAGCGGATACCAATCAATGGGAACAAAGTGCCGGTTTTGCCTTGGATGCCCATCCTGGCGTGATCAAGTGGGTGAAGAATGAGCATTTGGGTTTTACGATTCCTTATCGTAAAAATGGCATACCGGCGACTTATATTCCCGATTTTATTGTTTCACTGGATATAGGTTTGAATTTGATTATCGAAACCAAAGGTCAATATACCGATAATGCCGATATTAAAGCAAAAGCAGCCGAGCGCTGGGTTAATGCAGTCAATGAAACAGGGTTGTTAGGCTTGTGGCATTATGTGATAGTTAAAGATCCGACTGAATTACCGAATAGTTTGAATAGGTTTTGCGCTTCTAAATGGGATGCAACTGATTTTAAATTTGACACTTTGTAAAATAATTAACTGAAAATTATCACCATGACATTAACACCTGGATTGGCAAAAAGTATTGTTGAAAATATCCCTGGCGCAAAACCGGTTCTTTCCACACGGGGAGATTCAAAAGGCGATCATGTTAAATATACTTATCGATTTGAGTTCCCTGGGCCGCCGGTTCGTCACGTTGCAATCACCAGAAAGTCGACTAAAGAGGGCGTTACTGTATATGTTAATCAACAGTCTGTAAAAAATGTTTCCTTCTCAAATTTGGTAGTAAAAGCGGTTCGAGTATGACATCTCGTTACGCACTGCATTTCAACAATTTTTACTTGATAGTCCGGAAATGTCGGATGACGAATATAGTGCTATTGAAGAAAAAAGACGGCATTTTCAACAATGGAAATAATTTGCCTCGATACCAATGTATTAATTGCTCATAAACGCGCCAAGAAAACTGATAAAGATAAAACGTTTTGTATCAGTTAACGATAAAACCATACCAATTTGCTGTATCCAGTATTACGGTGTATGAATTATTACGCGGTGATAACGACTAATTTGACGTGGTGTAGTACTCTACACCGCTAAATCTCTTGGTCTATTTTCAATCGGCACAGATGGCCGGTTTTCAGTCGGTGCCAATAACGCTTTTGCCAGCTCAATAATCTCGTTTTCATCAATCTCATTAATTGAATAATCCTGTTTATTCAGTTTAAACGGATTGACAATGGAAGCCGATTTAACGACTTTGTTAATGTCGGTCTGGTAAACCCGGCTAACCGGTGTCGGGCCAAAAAGAGTAATGGAGGGTTTGTTTAATCCCCAGGCAAGATGGGTCGGGCCGGTATCATTGCCAATCAACAAATCGGAGTGGGCAATCAGCGCTTTTAAGCTGTTTAAATCCATCCGGGGCATGACTTGTATCGTGCCGGATTGCGCGGCCATCCAGTCTGCTTTTTCTCGCTCTTGCTCACTGCCCCAAACGACCAAACAGTTTTGCTGTAACGCCTGTGCTATTTTTACAAACTTGTCTGCCGGATAGTTTCTGCTGTCCCAGGTTGAGCCGATCACCAGAACAATATTTTTCCGGTTATTTTGCAAAAAAGGGTAAATTTGCGGATCTTCATCGGCAAAAAACAAGAACGGTTTTTTGTTAAGTATCTGCTCCGTGGTTATATTGATGCCTAACGGACTGGATAAAACCAGCGCATTTCTATCAATGGTATTTTCGTCAAAAGCACAAGCTACTTTGACATCATAAAACCAGGAGGCGGCTTTTTCGCGGATTGAATCCGCATCAAACCCGGCGAGACGCTTGCCAAGCAACTTGGCGATAACCGCCGATTTAATCAGTCCTTGCGCATCAATAACCAAGTCATAGTTATTTTTTGCATAGTTGCGAATGGCTTTAATCTGCTGAAAAATACCGGCCTTATTGGTTTTTAATGCTTTCAGGTTAACCGTTAAGATATTATTGATATCCGGATTATTTTTTAAAACGTCAGCAAAACGTTCTTCAACAATCCAGTCAATTTGAATAGCCTGAAAAGAGGCTTTAATAAACTGAAGCGCAACCATGGCATGAACAATATCACCCAAAGCCGAGAGTTTAACGATAGCGATTTTCAAAAATTAACCTTACGTTTGTTAAATAACATCAAGCACTTGTTCCGGTTTTATCTCCGTCAAACAGCGGGTATGACCCAAGGGACATTCACGTTTAAAACAGGGTGAGCAATCCAGATGTAAAGAAATGACGTGAGCCTTGGCATTAAGTGGCGGCGTAAAACCGGGATCGGATGAGCCATAAAGGGCGATGATTTTTTTGTCCAGAGCGGCTGCAACATGCATCAAACCTGAATCATTGGTCACTACGGCATTAACCAGTGACAATAAATCCACCGCTTCAGCCAAGGACGTTCGGCCCGTAAAATCAAGACACTGTCCGGAAACTTGGTTGTTAATTTGTTCGGCGGCCGCTTTATCTTTATCAGAACCAAACAACCACACCTGCCAACCGCCAGCAATTTTATCCCGCGCCACTTGTGCATAATGGCTTGCCGGCCAGCGTTTTGCCTCGCCGTATTCTGCGCCCGGACATAAGGCCAATATCTTTGTTGTAGACTTGTAGGTTGGGTTAGGGTTTTGTCGGGTTACGCTATCGCTAACCCGACCTACAAAATGACGGCTTAATTTGAATTTTTCAATAACCGCCTGTTGCTGATGCCGGTTAATGACGAAAGCGGGAATCGGATACTCAGGTGGTAACGGTGCTGTGCCAGGCAAGCCTAAGGCGACAAAGCGCTGGACGGTCATGGTCAGTAAGTTTTTATCCAGCTTTCTGGCATCGTTAAGCAAACCCCAGCGACATTCGCCGATATAACCGGTACGAACCGGAATATCGGCAAAATAAGGAATTAATGCCGACTTCCAGGAATTTGGCAAGACGATTGCCTGATCGTAACCTTCTGACCGTAATTTTCTGCCTAGCTTAATTCTGTCCAACAAACCAAACTGACCGTGCCCTAAAGGCATGGCAACAGCTTTTGCAACTTGCGGCATTCTTTCCAGCAAGGCCAATGACCATGACGGTGCCAGAACATCAATTTGACAATCTGGCCGGGCGTTTTTTAACGTGATAAAAAGGCTTTGCGCCATCACCATATCGCCTACCCAAGACGGGCCGACGACCAGAATGCGGGGGGATTTCAACATCTTAATCCTGAAAAAATCATTTTGTCCACGAAAAACACTAAAAGCACGAAAAAATTCAAAAACATGGTAAATTTTCATTCAAAGTATGAAATGACGCGTGATGGGGGTTACAAACCCCGACCGGCATCGTGGAATGGCTGTGCAATACAAGGGTTTCATTTGTTTTGTATCTTTCGTGGCTTTCGTGCTTTTCGTGGAAAAATAATTAATTAACGTAAGTCAACCACTCGGCATGGTCGTCGCGGCGTCCATGGACATAATCAAAATAAAGTGACTGCAACTTTTCGGTTATCTCGCCGCGACTGCCGCAGCCTATTTTACGGTTATCCAGCTCTCTGATTGGCGTCACTTCAGCCGCAGAACCGGTAAAGAACGCTTCATCGGCGATATAAATTTCATCGCGGGTAATGCGTTTTTCAATCACCTCATAACCTTGTTCGCGGGCAATGGTCATGACGGTATCACGGGTAATGCCTTCCAGTGCCGAGGTGGTTTCCGGTGTGTAAATCTTGCCATTGCGCACGATAAACAAATTTTCTGCGCTGCCTTCTGCCGCAAAACCTTCGTGATCCAGCATTAACGCTTCATCGTAACCATTCGACAAGGCTTCTTGCAGAGCCAGAATGGAATTGATGTAATTACCGTTGGCTTTAGCTTTGCACATGGTGCTGTTGTGATGATTACGCACATAAGAAGACGTGCGAATACGAATGCCATGCTCTATGCTGTCAGCGCCCAGATAAGCACCCCACGACCAGGCCGCCGCCATGACATGAACCTTAAGATTGTCGGCACGCAGCCCCATACCTTCGGAGCCGAAAAAACACATGCTGCGAATATAGGCACTGTCCAGATTGTTTTTGGCAACGGCATCACGATGCACCTGATTGATCTCATCCTTGGTAAACGGCATTGGCATATTCATGATGTGCGCGGAACGGAACAGGCGATCGGTATGGTCTTGCATTCTAAAAATCGCGGTGCCTTTTTCAGCGTGATAAGCTCTTATGCCTTCAAACACGCCCAAGCCATAATGCAAGGTATGCGTCAATACATGGACTTTCGCTTCACGCCAATCAACCCATGTGCCATCCAGCCAAATTACGCCGTCTCTATCGTCCATTGTCATCATTTATTCTCCAACATTAGTGAGTATTTAATATGTTCTTCGTGGTTAAAATATTTTTTTTACCGGCTTATTCCATAAAGCATGTAGGGCGCAATACAGTGCAGTATCTATGGATTGCACCATACGCGTTGAACCCATCACCCAGAGGGGTAGGTATTCACCTCCCCCTTTGAAAAAGGGGGATTGAGGGGGATTTATCTAATAAAATCTCCCCTAACCCCTCTTTTCCAAAGAGGGGGACTGAATACTTACCCAGAGGGAAGCAGAAGGTAAAGGAACAGAAACCGGAACAGGAGCACCTGATTCGGTTTTGATTGTTACATCTTTGATAACCATTGAGCCATATCCGTAGTTAGGTCTCCAAGAACCATCGCCGATTGCCAGAATCTTATTTTCGCTATCACTAAAAGACTCCAAAGTTTCACTGGCTTTATAAGCGATCGCAAATGTGAATCACGCATTGAGCGAACTACTCTAATTTGTAGCCTGCCTCTAGTGTATGGCGAATTGAGTTAATCAAAACAATGTTATTTTCTTCGTGATACTCGTATAAAACGACATATCCTGCCCCACCAAAAGCAATAAACAGCTCTCGCATGTGCTTATATTTTTCATCCTGCGATGGTTTTGCAATTCGAGGGAACTTCTGCAAAATTTCGATGCCGTCAAAGATTGTAGAAATAACCCGCTGTTTAAGGCTCGGTTCAATTTCTTGCATAAATTCTACAAGCCGCACAATGTCACGATTTGCCTGCTCTGAATAAATTATTTGTGGCATTTTGGCGGCGTTAGTTCGTTATTGCCTCCCAAACTATTAGCCCATGCCCTCATTTCTTCGTGTGTCGTGTGCAGTCCTGTTTTTCTGTAGTGTTCACCTGCGTTTTTTGCGGTCTCGTAAAAATCGGATTTGGCATTTTCTTTGTCAATGAACTCCTTTACCGCTTGGCATAAAAGAAAATGCACAGATCGTTCTTTTTTCTTTGCTATCTTGGCAAGTGAGTCTTTTTGTTCAGCTCCCAGCTTAATAGAAAGTGGGACATTTTTTTGATGTATGGACGTTGGTGTTGTGTTTGCGGTTTTCATCTCTCGTCCATTAGGTAGTAAAAAGGTAGTCTAATAAACTACCTTATCTTAAATAATTATTCAAGCATAAAAAATCTGTTCCGCTCCCTCAAAATAATGGGCTGTTATTTAGCGCCTAAATATTTAACATAAACCCCGTTATTTTTAATATCTTGGGCGGTTGCTGAATGACGGCTTTTAGGTTTGTTGCTGTCGTTAAGTGTGAGCTTTCATAATGGCCGTAACCTGACTGTCACCGGCTCCGTCAAGCGGTTTTTTTTCTGAACAGGTTCGGCAATCGATTTTTCGTTTTAACTAATCCTAAATAGCTGCCAAAGCTTCTTTTTCGCTCACAACGGGCAGTCGCTCACGCAATACTGGAATAGCAGCATGCCAATCGGTTTCACTAATTAATCGAAATTTGGTGATGGATTGCTCAATCGCTGCACGGTCGATTACGTTTACATCAAGAATGATGAATAGTCCAATACCGTAGGCATAGCTAGGATCAAGCCGGAAAGACTCATGAATAGTGGGTGGCGTTTCACGGATTATCTCGGATTCCAGCTTTTCCAACTGCTCGTAAAAAGTCAGTCCACTGAATTTCTCGTACTGCATCTTCTTACGCCCAACAAGTTTGTAACTCAATACTTTGCCGGTGCTGGAAAAATCCGCAGGCTCAAACTCTATATTGGACTCGGCAGCACGTTCTTCTGGCGTCAACATTGCCGTCGTGCGTTGGTAAGCAAGCTCATGAGCCGCATCCCAAAATGCCTTGCGTGCTGTCACAATTTCCGCATTCCAGATGGTGAACCGATCTTGACCGGGGAAATAGAAGTCAAACCACTGATTGTATAAATCCGGTCTACCAGGTTCATCGAGAACCAAGTGGCTTGTGAACATCCCGCCATATTCGTCAGAGTCGCGCTTAATTCGTCCTTTGAGACGGATAACCTCATTGCTGCGTTTATGCCGAGGCAGCGTAATGAAAGATGGGCGCTTTTTTTTGAATCGACGGGTCATGAATGTCCAGAGCGGTTATTTACATAGTTAAGGTGCGCCTTAGTATTCATCGAACAAATCCACATGTCTACCTGTACGCTCAAAGCGCACTACATCGCCCATGATTTTGTATATCAGCAACCAATCCGGCTCAATGTGGGCATCTCTAAACCCTTTCCAGCTACCTTTCAGTGGATGGTCAAGATAGCTTGCTGGCAACGACTTACCTTCAATCAGTAAGCCTAATAATGTTTTGAGCTTACTCATGTCTTTACCTCGCTTTTGAGATTGCTTCACATCACGCTTGAACTGGCCGGAGTAGTCGGGCTGCCGCATCAGATGCCAAGCTGTTCAAAGAGGTCATTAGCATCTTTAGCATGATGAATATCTTCACCGCGTTCACTCTTGGCGAGCGTTTCAGCAGTCAGTTTATTGGGAACGCGCATCTCGAAAGGCAGTGCTTTTTCCTTTGCAACCTTGGTCAAAACAATACGTACCACGTCGGATACGGTAAGCCCCATATCTGCCAGCACAGCAGTGGCTTCTTCTTTAAGCTTTTCGTCGATTCTTGCTCGTACATAAGCGGTGGTGGCCATATTGTTGCTCCTTTGTGGTTAAGGGTATATTGTAGCCCGAATGAACTACAACATACTAATCCGTAAAGCAGACATTAAAGTGGTAAATAGTCAATTTTGAGCCTGTAAGTTGTTATTTGAACAGTGCCCAGCGGGACCGGGTTTGCAACCCCGCCCTTAACGTTTGCAGTTTTCCGCAACACATCAAAACGTTTCGAACGGGGCAACATGCCCCCGCGCAGCTTTGTTTCGCTAACGCTCTACTCTATCCACCCTACAATTCACCCATCTTACGGGTTCCCATCATCGGAGCTGAAATGTCGGGCAACGATAAAGCTGTTGACCGATCTGGCTATTCATTTAAAAATTGGTAAATGTCGGGTTACGTATCATTACCAAACCGATCTTCTACAATAGGATCAACATTAGGAGCGGCAGCCAATACCGCTAAAAACTTATCACGCTGTCCGCGTTTAGCTCGTTGCAATAAATAATCTTCAGTCATTAACGCAGACATTTTCTCGCCTAATGCCAAGGCTACAAATTGATCAATCGATATATCTTCTTGAGTGGCCAATGCTTGGACACTTTTATATATTGAATCGGGAATGCTTATACTTAATTGTGTCATGCTAAATCACCAGTTCTTTGTAAAAACTCTTTAGGGGTTAACGCTTGAATAGCAAATTTTTCTATCCCTACAAAATCTTTTTTATTAAATGTAATAATAAAATTTGCACCTGCTTCAACAGCTAATTCAAGCAAGAAATCATCATCGGCATCTTTAAGATAAGACCGCCAAAGATAAAAAATCCTGTGATGATGACAAATAGTACAAAAGTAATTTAAAAAATCAATAAGTGTGCGACAAGCTAAGCTTGTTATTTCTTGCAAGGTGAAAGTC
>JBAXXH010000013.1:0-47204 GCA_037127995.1 Methylococcaceae bacterium
TGCCAATATCTATAGCTGAATTCAATTTATGATTTAAAACTAGCACCAAAGGTTAATAGTGAAAATATTCCAGACAAATCGAATTTTCAAAATCGTCGAGGCATTGATGCTATCACAGGTTCAGGAAACTTTGATATTTCAGAGTGGATGTTATTGCGTCATGTTGATTGGCTTTCAAAAAGAAAAGGTGCAATAGCCGTTTTATGCAAGTATGCCGTTACGCGTAAAGTGATGCGCCAAATAATGAACAGTTACAATCCATTATACTTTGGCCATATATATCCTATTGATGCGAAAGCATACTTTAATGCTTCTGTAGAGGCGTACCTTTTTGTATTAATTACAGGCAGCGGAAATTCTGATTGTGATATTTATGATGGCTTGGATTCGAAAATGCCTTCGCGTGTTATAGGAGCAAGAGCAGGTTTTATCGTAAATGATATAGTGGCCTACGAACAATCAAAGCATTTGTCAGGACAAGATTATAGATATATTTGGCGCTCAGGCATCAAACATGATTGTTCTAAGGTTATGGAATTAGAGCGGACTGATAATGGATTCAAAAATGGTGTTGGTGAATACGTTGATCTTGAAGATGATTACATATACCCGTTATTAAAAAGTTCAGATATTGCAAATGGAAGAACTGAGTTTTATCGAAAAGTAGTTTTAATCACTCAAAAATCTGTCGGAGAAGATACATCGGTCATTCAGACTAGAGCACCTTTAACATGGAAATACCTTTCTGAGCACAAGTCGTTTTTAGAAAAAAGGCAAAGCTCTATTTATAAAAATAAACCACTATACCCGGTTTTTGGTATAGGAGATTACACCTTTAAAAAATGGAAAGTTGCCATATCTGCTCTTTACAAGAAATTAAACTTTAATCTTATTGGCCCGCTAGACGGGAAAATAGTGGCTTTTGATGACACTGTTAATTTTTTGTCTTTTGACACGGAAGATGAAGCAAAATTTGTTTTCTCGTTACTTACGTCAGCTTCCTCATTGAAGTTTCTTAATGCAATAATTTTTTGGGATGAAAAAAGACCAATAACAATAGACATTTTAAGGCGTCTATCACTTAAGGCTGTTGCGGAAGAACTTGGATTTAAAGATACGCACTTGTATTGGGCAGAGTTAAATCAACTTTCTGCAAGTGGTCAATTAGAGCTTGAAATAGCGGAAATTAAATCGCTTTACAAAGCCAAGACATCGCCAGGAGTAACTTATGCGTTACGCAATCGTTGTCGAAAAAGCGGAAAATAACTATTCAGCATACGTGCCGGATTTGCCAGGATGCATTACTACGGGCTATACCGTAGAGGAAACTGAGCGCGAAATTCGTGAAGCAATAGAGTTTCATATCGAAGGGCTGATTGAAGATGGTTTGCCAGTACCACAACCAGCAAGTATCGTTCAATATATAGAAATCGCTGCCGAAGTTGTTATTTGTTACTGGAAGAATTTTAGGGGAAGTTTGGATGATAAAAAAGGCACAAGAATGACATTAATAGACCACTACGCGGTCTTTGGCGACCCCGTTAAACACAGCAAATCACCACGGATTCATAAAATTTTTGCCGAACAAACCGGACAAGTGCTGAAATATAAGGCGCAAGAAGTGCCTGCCGATCAGTTTTCTAAAGCCGTGGCAGCCTTTTTTGCCAATGGCGGCAAGGGCTTAAATTGCACCATTCCATTGAAAGAGCTCGCTTGGGCTTATGCGGATGTTAAAACAGAACGAGCTCTTATGGCAAAAGCGGTTAATACACTGGCGTTACAGCCAGATGGCTCTATTCTTGGTGACAACACCGATGGTCTTGGGTTGGTAGCCGACTTAATGAGTAATCATGGCGTTATTTTGGCAGGAAGCAGGATCTTGATTTTGGGCGCGGGAGGTGCAAGCAGAGGCATCATGGCACCATTGTTTGAGCAATCCGTGCAAGCTATCGTTATCGCTAACCGTACAATTGATAAAGCCATCAATCTGGCGGCAGAATTTCAAAATCAAGGTGCCATCACGGCTTACGGTTTTAACGATTTAAAAGGTCAGCAGTTTGATTTAATTATCAATGCCACATCAACCAGTTTAAGCGGCCAATTACCGCCCTTGCCCGACGCGTTACTCGCAAAAAATGGCGTGTGTTATGACTTGGCGTATAGCAATGAGCCGACTGTTTTTGTTAAATGGGGACAAGAAAACCAGGCGCTAAAAAGCCTGGATGGTCTGGGTATGCTGGTAGAACAAGCGGCTGAAGCTTTTTTTATCTGGCGAGGCATTCGCCCAAAAACCCGACCGGTTATTGAGTTGCTCAACGCAGAAAGAAAGCGGTAAAAAAGCGAATTGACCACGAAAAGCACGAAAGACACGAAAAAAGGGCATCCTTCATAGAAGCCCAAAAGTAGTTGGCACTTTTTTATCATAAAAAATGCCGTTAAGTTGAGCATACAACCGGAGTAAAACCGCTTTAGCTGTTTTTACAGGCAATAGCTGAAGCGATTGCACTCCAGTTTTTTAAGCAACTTGCGCTTAACTTAACGGCATTGGGATGGTATCCGTTAGCATCGAAATTATTTATCTGAAAATCTATATGCACGATCCCAAGTGTCTCTTTAAATCTTTTCGTGTCTTTCGTGCTTTTCGTGGACAACGGCTTTTTTAAATTTATTAATTCCCCTGTTTTAAATGCTCATTTTTCAACTGCACGTAATGTTGTGCTGAATATTCCAAAAACTCTTTTTCGGCTTCTTTTAACGGTCTTACCTGTTTGGCAGGCGAACCAACATATAAATAACCGCTTTCCAGTCTTTTTCCGGGGGCCACCAAAGAACCTGCACCCAGCATGACATAATCTTCGAGAACCGCATCGTCCATGATAATTGCGCCAATGCCAATCAGGCAATAATCGCCTACGGTACAGGCATGTACTACGGCTTTATGTCCAATGGTTACGCCCTTGCCTATGGTTAAGGAATGGCCTTGTGTAGAAAACGGGCCGGCATGAGATACATGCAGTACAGAACCATCTTGAACATTTGTGCCGTCCCCAATTTTTATACTTTCGACATCGCCTCTAATAACGGTGGCAGGCCATATCGATACATCATTGCCTAGCGTCACATCACCAATGACGACTGCGCTGTCATCGATATAAACGGACTCGCCAATGACAGGTTGCTTATCGTTAAATTTTCTAATTGACACAATACTTCCTTTATTTTAAAACAAACATGAAAATAAACGGGATATTGACATAAAATCACTTTTTGGGGATAGTTAAATTAATGTTAGGCGCTTGGCAATGTTAAAAACGACAAATCACTCTGATTTTAAAGGTACAGCATGACGGTCATACAAGGAAACGGCTTTGTTGCCGAGATAATTCGTTCTTCCAAAAGAAAAACCTCAGCCATCAAAATACAAAAAGGCAAGGTATTTGTTATGGTTCCCGAGCAGTTAAGCCGCGCAGTGATTGAATCTTTAGTGACTGAAAAGACCCGCTGGATAAAAGAAAAACTGGCTATCCAGAAAGAAATTATTGCCATTAAACCGAAAGAATTTATTTCGGGTGAAGCCTTTTCTTGTCTGGATAAAAGTCACCCGTTAAAAATTGAATCAGGTCTTTATCCGGCAATTAAACTACATCAAGATGAATTAGTGGTTTCAGTCAGGGATAAGGCGGCAGACAACGCCCAAGCTATCAAGCAATTACTCGTTAAATGGTTTAAGCAGCGAGCTGAATCGGTATTGAGAGACAAGACCGAGCATTATTCCAGAATGATTGGTGTTAATGCTTCATCCGTTACCATTAAATCATTTAAAGCAAGATGGGGAAGTTGTAGCGTTACAGCAGGCATTCAATATAACTGGAAAATTATTATCGCGCCTGACCGCATAGTTAATTATGTGGTCATTCACGAGTTATGCCATATCTTGCACCACAACCATTCGCCTGCTTTCTGGAAAGCCGTTGAACGGTATTGTCATGATTACCGCGACTGTGGTGCCTGGTTAAAAAGCAATGGTACCCGTTTGGATATTTAAAATCTATACCGTGGCAACTCAAACCTTACCGTTTGGGCTAAATGATGTCAGCGCAATGATCAAAAAAATGATCAGCAGTATTGGCCAGAAAAAAGGCACGACAATGGCAATCCCCAGTAATGCAACAAAGGCGGCCGCCATAAACAGGAATACACCGACACCTAAAAACAACAAGACGATCAGCACCCCCGTGATGAGCATAATCACTAAAAATGACGGAATAGCGGCAAGGTGAATCAACGAATTGGCAACCGGTGCGCCGTTCATCATGATGCTAAATTGACCAACGTCAGGATGAAATAAATAGCTAAAAATCGCAATCACCAGTCCCACTATCAGTACTTTTGTTATCAGTTTGGTTTTATCGGGGTGTTCCATAAATCACCTTTATTACAAAGATTGAGTGTTGGTTAAAAAATTGACGGCAAGCTGCTCGCAGCCATTAAAAAATAGAACGCGGAGGAAGGCGGGTTTGGCTGCCATTTTCTTATTGCTTATTGCGTGCCGGCAAGGTGAAATAAAAAGTGGTGCCTTTCCCCGGTCGGCTATTAAAATGCAAATACCCTTCATGGGCTTCGATGAGTGAGCGACTGATGGAAAGCCCCATGCCCATGCCCTCTGACTTGGTGGTGAAAAAAGGCATTAATATTTTTTCTTGCTGTTCTTCATCAATTCCCGATCCATTATCCTTTATTCTGACTTGTATGCTATTGTTGGAAGTCAATTCAGTCTGGATGCTTAAGCGGCGTTCCTGGTTTGAAGGGGAGTTTTGCAAGGCATCAATACTATTTCGGATCAGGTTTATGATGACCTGTTCAATTTGTACCTGATCGACATTGACAGACGGCAGATGCTCTTCAAGTTCAAAGGCTAGCGTTATGTTATTTTCTTTAAGCTCATCAACACACAGGCCGGCCGCGTTATTAATCAACGTATTAATGTCAGTGATTGAATGTTGTGTGGTATGGGATTTAACAAATTCCCTCATGCGATGAATTATCCTGCCCGCTCTTAACGCTTGTTGCTGGGTTTTATGCAAAATTTCCGAGAGCTTTTCCAGATCAAGCTTTTCAGCTTTAATAAGGTTTAAACTGACTTGCGTATAGGTGGTAACAGCAGTCAGGGGCTGGTTAACTTCATGGGCAATGCCTGAAGCCATTTCTCCCATCAGTCCCAGACGGGTGACATGGGCAAGTTGGTTTAGATGTTCCTTGTCTTGTTGTTCCTGACGTTTGCGTAAACTGACATCTCGAACAATAGTCGTAAAATAGTGCGTATTGTCGATTGAATACTCAGCTATGGACAGATCCAGCGGCACCACTGAGCCATTTTTATGAAGACCGTCAATTTCCTGAATTTGACTGCTTGCTTGAAGGGTATCAAGGAGGTTGAAATGTGCCAGTGGTATGAGATTGCTAATGCCGCGCCCCACCAGTTCTTCTGGTTCATAGCCAAAAATAGTTTCTACGGCGGCATTGGCGGCCACAATATTGTTGGACATATCAACGGTAATAATACCCTCTACCGATGCATTAAAAATGGAGTCGAGTTTGGCTTCCATTAGTTTGCGTTCGGTAATGTCGGTAATGAAGCCGTGCCAGAGTATGGCACCGTCCGCTTCCCGCTCTGGTAAGGCGTTGCCGAACAGCCAGCGTAAAGTACCGTCATCAAATTTGACCCGAAATTCATGGTGCCACGGAGTTAAGTCTTGTGCGGATTTTTGAATGGAAGCGTTGACGCCGTCGAGATCGTCCGGGTGAAGAAGTGTAAATACTTTGGACGCATCTTTGCGGACTTCTTCCGGGCTCATTCGGAATATATCCTGAATGCCTTCACTGGCAAAAGGCAAGCAGGAGCTGCCATCGGGATGTAAACGATATTGGTAAACCATTCCCGGCACCCGACCGGCAATTTTCTGGAGGCTGTCGAAAGCTTCTTGCTGGGCCTGTTGCGCTATTTTTCTTTGTTCTATTTCTGCTTGCAGTTGCTTGGCAGTGGGTAAGGACAAGGCTTGGGGAACAATCCACAGCATTAATGCAGCGGTGACAATCGAGATAATGGCTGTAATAGCTTTAAGCAAGCCATCCAGCCAATATAAAGGTATCCATATCGTAATGGCTGACAGTAAATGAGTGGTGCCGCAAGCGATAATAAATCCCGCAAACAGGATGCCCAGCCACGGATACTGCATATCTTTACGTTGCCGGATAAAATAGACAATAGTAAAAGGAATGGAATAATAAGCAAGTGTAATCAGTATATCCGAGCTGACGTGTAGCCAAAGTAATACAGGGCTCCACGACAGACAATAGCCATGAGGAATAAGGTCTTTAATACCCAAAAGATCAATCAGTGCTTGCATGTGTAAGTTGAATTGGCGGCTTATTAATAGTTGGTTTACAATGAATTCGTTAAGGAAATTTTTATAACAATAAATCAAGAGGTAATTTCATGAAAATGCTCGTTAAGTTAGTCGCTATGTTGGCACTGGTTTCTTTAAGTCAGGCAAGTTTAGCAGCTGATCCTGTTGAAAATAAACCTGAAATGACAATGGATCATGCCATGGATGAATCAAAAATGATGGAACATTTAAAAATGAGGCAGGAAGAGATTTTAAAGATGCATGATCTTTCCAATAAAATTCTTGCAGAAACTGATCCAAAGAAACAGCAAGCCTTAAAAGATCAACAGCTTGAACTGATTAAAGCCGATCATATTAAAATGATGTCCATGCATCATTCAAAAATGATGAATATGGCTAAATAAACAGTTAAGTAGTCTCAACGAAGACCTGAAGGACACGACAAAAAAATGTCGTGTCCTTTATTTTTTCGCAGTGTACACATTTTTTATTGACAATGCGAAACATTAGTCGATATATGCTATTAATCTACGGTTTTCAGATTGTACTTTCTTACCCGGTAGCGTAGTGTTTCTCGAGTTGCACCTAGCGCTCTGGCGGCTCCGGTCAGATTGTTATCGGCTCGTTCCAGTGCGGTTTTAATGATAAACCGATCCATATCATCCAGTGCCATACTGCCATCCAAAGGTAAAAAAATACCTTGTTCACTCGATTTTGCTTGAGAGTGGCTATCGAACCCTGCAAGGCGTTGATCACGATCACTTAAGCCTGCCTGGGAATGCTCTCCCGGCAATTGCAGCCATTGTCCCGGAAAGGTTGCACCGTCAGAAAATAATACACAGCGTTCAATAACATTGCGTAACTCCCTGACATTACCCGGCCAGTGATGCGCTTTAAGCTTGTTCCATACTTCATCAGGAATATCTTTTACTTGCCGTCCTGCTTTGGCATTGTATTCAGCAACAAATAGCGGCACCAGCTCATCAAGATCTTCAACGGCTTCACGCAGTGGCGGCAAAATCACTTTAAACACGCTTAAGCGATGATATAAATCAGCGCGAAAACTACCCGCCTGTGCCATTTGTTCAAGATCACGGTTACTGGCCGCAACTATCTGCACATCAACACTGATCTCTTTTTCGCCGCCCAAGCGCCGCACTTTATGATCCTCGATGGCTTTAAGCAACTTGGCTTGTAAATCCAGCGGCATTTCACCGATTTCATCCATAAACAAGGTGCCGCCATCGGCTTGTTCCAACAAACCGCGATGACGTCCCGACGCGCCGGTAAAGGCGCCGGGCTCATGACCAAATAACTCGGATTCCAATAGTTCTCGCGGCAATGCGGCACAATTGACTTCAATCATAGGTTGTTGGGCGCGAGGGCCGCCGTAGTGCAGGATACGTGCGGTCAAACCCTTGCCGGTGCCGCTTTCGCCGCCGATAATCAAGGCGCTGAACGGAACTTGCGTTAGTTTTGCCAGTAAAAGCCTGATTTCTTGCGCTTGCTGGCTATGCCCCAAATAGGCGTCCGGCGAGTAACGCCGATGACCTTGTTTGGTTTGATCAATAACCCGGCGCTGAATAGATGCGCTACGCGTGGCACTGGTCACTACCAGGTCGAGACGTTCCAAATCACAGGGTTTTTCCAGAAAATCATAAGCACCCAGACGCAGCGCCCTGACTGAATCGGGCACGCTGCCGTAACCGGTTAAAAACAACCATTCGGCATAGCTGACATGTTTTTTCATCGCCTCCATAAAGTCCAGCGCGTTACCATCCGGCAAGTTCATATCCGAGAGTATCAGTAGCGGTTCTATGCGATTTTTAAGCAGTAACGTTTTGGCTTTCTCTAATGTGTCAGCCAGTACGACATCCCAGCCTTGTGCCCGGTAGTGACGAGAAAGCTCGGTACCCAGCAGTTTTTCATCTTCAATGATGAGGAGTGTTTCTATCATAAATTATTTCCAGGCAAGCATTCTTTTGGTAATAGCACGGCAACACAAGCGCCATGCGGTTGTTGGTTGCCAAGTTTAATGGTTCCACCCACGTCTTTGACAAAACGCTGCACCATTGCCAAGCCCAGGCCGGTACCACCTTGGCGACTGGTGCGGAAGGGGCGTATGCCATAGTTAAGCAGGTCTTGGGAAAAACCGGGGCCGTTGTCAAAGACATCAATGCGTAAGCCGTGGGCTTCAATGCGTGCTTTGATGCGGATTAAGCCGGGATTGCCTTCCAGGGCATCGGCGGCATTCAGTATCAAATTTAATAAAGCCTGACGGATGCCGCTCTCGGGCAAATGTACCGGTAAGGTGTTTGGCGTATCACAGTTCAGCTCGATGGCTTCGGTGATTTGGTAACGGGTTAAGGTAAGCAAATCGCGAATGAGTGTGGCCATATCAAAATCAGTCGCTGTTTCAGGCGAATGACGGCTTTGATCGAGCATATCGTTTAGCAATCTCGCCAAGCGCTTTAGTTCGCTACTAATCAAATCCATTCTTTCGCACTGGTTTTGATCATCAATTTCACGGCGTAAATTGTTAAAAGCCATCTGAATGCCTGCCAGTGGATTACGTATTTCATGGGCTAATTCTGCAGCAACTTCACCAATGGCCGCCAAGCGTTCAGCTCTTGCCAGGCTATATTGTTGTTCCAAAAGAGCTTGGGTGGCTAATCTGACTTCCCGTTGTAAAGATTGCGCAAACAAGTGCTTGGCTTCTTCCAGTTCGGCGAGATGTATCACCAACGCGTTATAACTGTTAAAAACCGGAAATAGCAAAGGATCCAGATGATCTGTGGTTATCGGTGTGTAGTTTTCTTCAGTCAGCCGTTCCAATAACTGCCTCAGGTCATTCAGCGGATGCAAAATTCGATAGTTTAAAAACAGCATCGCGCCTAATAATATCAAGGTAAAAGTAACCAAAGCGATGTACAGTTCGGTTTGGGTATCAAAGTTGATGTCTTCCAGTAATTTTTCCCGCCGCAAGCCTTCTTCATCCAGTGTCTGGCTCATGACTTCAAGAGCCTGTATCAAGCGGGCATTTTTTTCTGACTTGTCCAGCTTGTTCACATTAGCGAGAAGACTGCCGACCGTTTCCAGGCTTTCTTTGGTAGCCGGTAATAAATAGCGATTGTCAGCTATTAACGTCTGCATTTCATTCAGGGTTTTAGTCAATACGACGGGTTGGGAATCGGGAACGGTTTCGGTCACATAGCCAATTAAGGATTGCTGTAAACCCACCGATACATTTTGAATGCGATGGGAATAGTTCACGTAGGATAGAACCGTTTCAAAATGATGCAGGTTGCGCCAGATCATGCCGCCAAGAATGGCCAGCGCCAACAGCAACAACCCCAAGAACGCCAAGGCACGAATTTTTGCGGGTCGATAAAAAATTGAGGTCATGAGATTTCTTTTGAGCGGCTAGGTGAAGATAGTTGGCAAGTCTTACTGATGCCTGGAGCCATGAATGATCGGTCACTCATTTTGGTTACGGGATGTCCGTTGAAGAATTTTTCAGATAAAGCGCTTTATAAGCGGCAACCGGCTTTGCAAAATTACCATTTGCTTCAATCAAGGCATGCAGATCGGCTGCTATTAGTTTGTCAATATTGGCTTGACGATCAATATTTAAATCGCGTAATTTTTGCAGCGCGATCTCGGCACCTTTACTATCACCCTGTAAATAAAGACTGACGGATAAGCAATAATACGCATAGCTTTTTTTCTCTTCCAGGTTAATCAGCTTAAGGCGCTTTGCCGGGGCGACTTCAAAATTCCAGGCATCTTCATTTTCCGGCCTGGTCATTATTGTTTTATCGGTCAGCCAATCAAGCGCTTGATTTTGATAGCTTATTGCCTGGCTTAGATATTCAAGTCGCCAGTAAATCTTGGCGCTTTCAAGTGCGGAAAGCGGATATTCCTTATTTTTTCCATATTCTTTAATCGCCTCCTCATAATGCAGTTGTTTAAAATAGATATTACCCAGATTGTTTCTGTATTTAGGTGTCGGTGAGCTATCTATCGCTTTTAAAGACTCAACCTTGGCGTCTTCATAATTGCCTGATTGGTCATAAAGCCTGGCCAAATCATAATAAGCTTCAGCCAGTTTCGGATTTTGGGTTATGGCTTGCTCAAAATACGGTACGGCCTTATCGGGTTGGTCATTAGCGGCGTAATACTCACCCAAGAATAAATTAACATGAGAGTCGTTTGGGTTCTGTTGATAAAGTATATCGATGGCCTCTTTAAATTCTGGCGGGGATAATGTTTGTGGAATATCGGCTATTTGTAGATACCACGCGGCTTGTTTGTTTTGCGGATTGGCTTTGAGTTCTTCTTCAAAAATCCGTTTGGCATCGGCGTAACGGCCAATATTTAAAGCGTTATCGCCTTCAACGATTAATTGCTTGGCAACAACGGGCGGTTTTTTTGAGCTGTCATAACTATAGGCCACCCAACCGCCTGTTATTATCGCTGCAATTAACGCAGCGACAAGACTCAGTGTTTTTATGTAATTCCAGAGTTTGACTAAAAAGCTCATGGTCTCGTCCTAATTGGAAACGACATATCCTGTAAATTACGCATTGGCATGGGTTACTCTATTTTACAGGTCATTATAAACACTCAATCTTCCGTATAATCAGGCCGATCAATGAATTTTATTGTAAGTATTCACCTCCCCCTTTGTAAAAGGGGGATTGAGGGGGATTTATCTAATAAAATCTCCCCTAACCCCTCTTTTTCAAAGAGGGGGACTGAATAGTTACATTTTATTTGCCGGGATTGTCTTCTTAATCGACCCGGAAGGGCACAATTAAGGATGCCCTGTTTTGCGAAGCTTTTAAAGCCCTTTAATAAACCGAAATAATAAACAAGTATCGCACGCTGCGTGACTCTCATCAAACGAATGATAGCGTAAATTCAGCAACCCTGCGTTTTAAAGGCGTGTTGTAAGCTGTTGTCAGGCCGGTTTCAGCGATTTTTTCTGAATGTTCGCATGACAAAATAAACCGTAGGCGTAGCGATTAGGGACAGTAGCACCGAAAGTGTCAGCGCTCCAATGACGGCAATCGCCAAGGGTTTAAGCATGTCTGATCCGGCACCGATGCCGTAAGCCAATGGTAAAAGGCCCAATGCTGCCGTCAGTGACGTCATCAGTACGGGTCGTAAACGCCTACGCCCGGATTTAATGAGCGCCTCTTCCAGATTTTTTCCTTGCAACTCAAAGCGGTGTACTGCATCAAGCATTAAAATGCCGTTTTTTGCCACGACACCGATGCCAATAATCGCTCCCAGCAAGGATACGATATTGACCGACGTACCGGTTAAATACCAGGCCAATACAGTGCCGCACAAAGCCAGCAAGGAGCCAAACACGATGGCGACAGGTTCGTAAAATGAGCGAAATTCAATCAGTAATACAGTAAAGACCAGAAATAGTGAGGCTAACAGCACTACCAGCAAGTTATGAAACGATTCTTGTTGTTGCTGAAAAAGACCGCCGAATTCCAACACACCCGGCGGCAGGGTTTGATCTTGACTGAGTTTGGCTCTTATTTCAGCCATGGCACTGCCAAGGTCACGGTTTTCCAAGCGTGCAGAAATAGCGACCAGTTGCCTTAAGTCTTCCCTGTGCAGTTCCAGTTGTCCCGGTTCAGTGATGATGTCCGCTACTTGCGAGAGCTTAACGGTTCTACCATCTAACGATCGTAACGGCAGTTCGCGCAGATTGGCAATTTGGTTGGTGGTGTCGTTGCTCATTCTTACGCGGATATTAATGACCCGGTCACCTTCCAGAATATACGATGCCTTTTGCCCTAGCATGGCGGTGCTGACCGCCAAAGCTATTTCATTAACCGTTAGCCCAAAGCGTTGTGCATCACTGTAACGCACACGCAAACCGAGGGAAGGGCCGGTGGTTTCCAGGCCATCGAAAGTATCGACGACGCCTTTAATTTGACCCAATTCGGCTTCGATTTGCGGTGCTTTTTGTTTGAGCCATTCAACATCCGTGGAGAATAGTTTGATCTCAATCGGTCGGGGCGACCAGGTCAAATCGCCTATTAAATCGCCCAGAATACCGGCAAACTCCCATTTTAGTCCAGGAACGGCTACATTGAGCTGTTGGCGAAGGCCGGTAACCACTTCGTCAGTTTTTCGCTGACGTTTTGATTTTAATTTGACCAAAAAATCACCTTTATACGCTTGGGAAATACCCAAAGCCAACCGCGCACCGGTGCGCCGTGAATAGCTTTCCAGTTCGGGAATTGCTCTCAGAATAGTTTCGGCCTGCTGAAGTTGCCGGTTGGTTTCGCTTAAACTGGTGCCCCACGGTGAGTGATAATCCAGTACGAAGCCGCCTTCATCCATAAAGGGCAAAAATTCACTTTCCAAATGACCGTATAGCCAAACGGCGAGTGTCAAAATCAAGGCACAGCCAAATAACATTTTACGAGCGTGTTGAAGTGCCGAGCGTAACAGTTTTTCGTAGACTTTAATCAGGCGTTCAAGCCAACTTAACGGCTTTGGGTTATTATCGGAAAGTGCGGGTTGCGCCGGTAACGAGTTGCCGGTTGGCATCCACCATGCGGCTAAAGAGGGAATCAGTGTGACCGCCAATATCAGTGACGTTAACAACGCGACAACCATCGTTAATGCCAAGGCACGGAAAAAGCTGCCAGCGACACCCTCAAGAAAAGCCAGCGGGATAAATACTACGACCGGCGTTAGTGTTGAAGCCAGTAAAGGCCGAAAGATTTCCCCCATCGCTTGAGTCACCGCAGTCAGGCGTTGTAGCCCCGTGGCTGTTTTTGCATGCACAGCTTCTACCACGACAATGGCATCATCGATAATCAGGCCAATAGCAGCCGCGATACCGCCCAGAGTCATTAAGTTAAAACTTTGATCCATGACGCGTAGCACCAGCAAGGTGATCAAAACCGTCGCCGGAATAACCACCGCCGCAATGAAGGTGGCTCCCCAGTTTCTTAAGAAAACGTAAAGAATGGCGACGGAAAAAATCAGCCCCAAAATAATGGCCTCCCAAACACTCTGGATGGAATCACCCACCAGCAAGGACTGGTCATAAAATACCGTGGCCTGCATGTCTGGCGGCAAGGCTTTTTTTAAGGCTTCCAGTTCCTGTTTGAGTTGTCGTGCGATATCCAGGGTGCTGCCGTCCGGCTGACTGTAGATATTAAGCAAAACTCCATTAACACCATTCGCAGTGACAATGTTAAAAACCGGTTCCTGCATCCGCTCAACGCTTGCAAAATCCTTGATGCGAACAGGATGAACCGTCGTCATCACCGGTTGTCCGGTTACTGCAACGGGGGTATTGCCGGAGACTGAAACGATCAGGTTTTCCAGGTCTTCGGTGGTATGAATACGACCATCTACAACAGTAAGGTACAGCTTGTAATCTTCCTCCAGCATACCGGTCGGTACGATTAAATTATTTCTGATGAGTGCATCACTCACCTGGCCGAGACTCAGGTTGACGGCTTGCAGGCGCAGGGGATCAACAATGACGTGATATTCCGGTGCCCGTCCACCGACAATACCGGTGCGAGCCACGCCAGGTATCCGAAGTAAACGGGGTTGCAGGGTATAACGTGCGGTCTCCCACAGTTCTGTCAAGGAATAATGGGCACCGGTCAGGCTGAGTCCAACCACAGGAAAGGCCGCAAACGTTAGTCGCCAAACCGCTGAACTTGCGGTGGCGGGCAGGGTTTTTTGCACAACCGCAAGCCGCCCCTGCACAAAAAGTTCCGCCTGCACCATATCTGTTTTCCAGGTAAAAAACACATTTATTTCCGCTGAACCACGTCCGGTTTTTGAGCGCACCGTGCGCACACCGGGAATGTCTTTCATCGCCTCTTCGACAGGACGGGTAATAGTCGCCATCATCTCGTTGGCCGGCATCACACCGTTGTCGATCAAAATAACTACGCGCGGGAAATTAGTCTTAGGAAAAATCGATGAAGGCATACCCAATGCCGCATAAGCACCTGCCAGACATAATACGATACAAAGAAAAGCAATGGATAGGCTGTGTCGAATGGCAAAAGATGACGACATGGAAGATTGGGTTGGCGTGTTCACTGGATCACCCGGATACGGGATTCAGCGGGCAGTCCGTAAACACCACGGGTTACGATAGTCATGCCTTCCTGAATGGTTTCGCCAGTCACTTCGACCAGATTGCCCTCCCGTAAACCTGATTTAACAGTCTTCAGTTTGGCGTAATTATCCTCGACGATGGCAATCATGCTGACGTCTTCCCGGGTGACTACGCTTTCAATGGGCACTGCCAAACGGTCGGGTCGTTCTTCAACGAGGATGCGAACCCTGACAAATTGACCGGGGTGTAGCTTGGGGCTATGGTTTAAAGAAGCCCTAACCAGTAAGGTGTCCGTTAAAGGATCAATTTGTGCGCCAATAAAAATCACCGATGCCCGTTGGCTCATGGGTACGTCAGTGTCGTTCCAGACAGAGATTGAGGTGTTGTTAATATCGACTGGCTGCCCTACTTCAAGGTCTGTTGCTTCGAGGCTGGGTATCCGGATGGCAATATCCAGTCGTTCCATATTGATCAAGTCCGCCATGACGGTGTTTAGACCAACGGCTTCGCCCGCTTTAAAATGAATCGTTGTCACGATACCGGCTAATGGTGCCTTAATCTGCAACAATTCACGCTGGGTTTTAGCGTTGAGTAAATCCTTGCGGGCAGTTTGTAATAGTTGCTCTGCTTCATCATAAAGTTTACGCGAGACGTTATCGGTAGCATTTAGCTGCTGCTTGCGGGCAAAGTTCTTTTGCGCAAATTCTACAGTGACTTCGGCTTTAGCAATCAGGGCATCGGTGCTGCGCGTATCCAGTGCAAATAGTAAATCACCTTTTTTAACGGACTGGCCTTCTTCGCAATAAATGTGTGTAAGGAGTCCGGCCATCGGCGCGGCAACTTTTGAACTGGCTGCCGGCTTGCCGCTCATTGCAGGCTCCGGCTCAACCATGCCGTAAGCCAGGACATAACGATGCAAAGTCGTTTTGCTGATCTTGCCGGTCTGTACCGCCACTTCGGTCACAACTTCCGGTTCATCCGCGTAAACAGCGGCGTTTCCAGTGCTTATGCAAACCAATAGTATGACGATTTTTAGCCAAGGGCCGGGTTTCATTGGGGTGTTTTCCTGGTTACAGAATCGGTTAGCAAGGTTGAAGTCAGTGAAGATGCAAGGGGATAGCGCAAGGTATCTTCAAGCGCATTGAGTGCTTGTTGGGTCTCGATCAGTACATCCAGACGGGCACGTTCGGCAACGGCACTTTCCAGTTCCACGACCAGTACGCTCAGACGGTCGGTTTCGCCTGCGTCAAACAACGCTTGCGCTGAATGCAGGTTATCTTGCTGAAGTTGCTGTTGCTTTTCGGCGTCGGCCCATTTTGCCAGTACGGGTGTTAAGCCTGCATTAGCACGATCAATGTCACCAAGAATGCGCATTTGTAAAGCCTCGAAACGTACAGCAAACTCATGACGTTTGGCCTCGGCTTCGGCAATCGGCCCCTGATTTTGATGAAATACCGGTAATTGCAGTCCGGATGTACCTAAAGCCCAGCGATGTTCGCCCATTTCCCAGGTATAACCGGGATTGACCTGAATGTTGGGATACTGGTTGGCGATTTCGAGTTGCAGGGCAGATTGTGTGGCGGCGTAATCAGCTAACGCGGCCAACACATCCGGCCGTTTGCGCAACGCGATTTCTTTCAGTTTTTGAACAGGGATATCGTCCAGTTTGGGTGGGCCGGAAAGATTCGTAAAGTCGAGTTTGATCCCTGACAAGGCACTGACCGGAACGCCGATAGCCGCTGCCAACAGCACCTGACTTTCGGCGCTTCTTTTTCGTTCAGCGTTGACGTTAAGTTGCAGTTGATTTAAGGCCAGGCGCGAACGCATAACTTCAAGACGAGACAGTTCGCCTGCCAGCAATTGTTGTTCCAGCCGTTCGGTCATGGCTTGTTGAAGGGTGAGTTGTCGTTGAACCAGTTGCCCCGTTTCCTGTGCCGCGTAAACTTCGAGCATCGCCAGACGTAATCGGCCACGCGCCAACCAGGCTGCATCCGCTATGCGCAAGGAAGCGGCATCGGTAAGATGTTCAGTTTTATCGATACGAAAGCCGCGCTTGCCTGCTGTTTCTATAGGAATGTTAATCGCGCTGGCTGCGATCCATGGAACGGCGGCTGTGGCTAGGTTACGTACCCAGGTCGGTGTAAGCGTGATACCGGGATTGGGGCGTTGAGCTGCCGTGGTGATGGCAGCATCTGCTGTTTCTGCTTGGGCTCTGGCCAGTGCAAGATCAGGATGGTAATAAATGGCCGCCAGTGTGAGTCGATCAATATCCCAAACCTTGAAAGGCCATGCGTCTTTGCGCTCAAGCACGCTTTCGATAAATTCCCGAATTGCCGCACTGGACAGCGTGCGTGCTTCCAAAGCCGTTGCAGAGCCAGCCGGATTTAACGGGCGATCCTTAAAACGGGCACAGCCGTTGATCGACAGGCTTAAAAAAGTTAAAAGTATTAGCTGGATGAATTGTTGCATGGTGTTACATTTCAACAGGGTAGGGTGATTAGCGTTTTTGCCCGCAATACTTAATAAAACCAGCAATATGAAGCAATTATTGGTTTGGTAAACGTAATATAATTTTAAGCCCCGGCTTGTTATCAAGGAGCGTTAGTGTGCCATCATGAAGTTCAGCTATCGCTGCAACAATGCTGAGGCCAAGGCCATTGCCTGGCGTGCTTCGGCTTTGTTCAAGCCGGTAAAAACGCTGGAACACTTTTTGGTGATACGCTTCATCGATTCCTGAGCCGTTATCGGCAACCATCAATTCAGTATGCGTGTTTGATGATTGCAGGCTGATTTTTATTCGGGTGTTTTTGGGGGTATGCAAGATGGCATTATCCAGCAGATTAAAGACCAGTTGCGTCAGCAGTTCCTTGTCACCTTTCAAAACTATAGATTTTTCAATAGCCAAATGGATGGTTTTTTCTTGTTCCTCTGCGACCGGATTCAGCGCGTCACTGACAGCGATAACAATATCACTGAAATTGACTGTTTTAAAGCCGCTGCGGCGAGACCCCGATTCTATTTGAGAAATTCTGAGCATGGCGGAGAAAGTAGTCAGAATCGTATCAATTTCTTCAATGGCAAAGGCGACACGCTCAGTGTATTGCTCTGCCGAAAGGCTCTTGGTAAGCGCATTTTCCAGCCTGAATTTTAAATGACTGATAGGAGTACGCAGATCGTGTGCGATGTCATTGGAAACTTGCTGAATATTCTCGATTAACGAGCTTATTTTATCCAACATAAGGTTTAGTAATAAAGCCAGGTTATCCAGTTCATCACGATTTTTTGAAACGGGTAAACGGTGTGAGAGATCACCCGCAATAATGGTTTGTGTTGATTTTGTAATGCTTTCTATTTTTCTCAGGAAAGCACTACTAATATAAAACCCGCCGCATGCACCCAGAAAAATCACTAAAACAAAGCCACCAGTAAAAGCCTTAATAACGGCCTCACCGGCAGCTTGAAGCAATTTACCGTCATGACCGACACCTAGCCAAATATGATTAGATAGTGCAATCACTCTATTATAGAAGGGGTGAGGTTTATTTTTTTCAGGTTGTTTGCTGTCAGGTGTTCGCATGACCAACTGCCAGCCTTCAGAGAATTGAAAATTATTAAGGGTTCCTGCCAGCAAGTGTCCATTCTGATCAATAACGCCGTATTCAAAAAGCGTGTGTGAATTCCGTTCAGTGACTTCTTCAATTTCGTTTTGCAATTCGGCTATTCCGTCAGCATCGAATTCAGTTTTCAGTCGGTTGGCTTCTGCCTCGATAGTATCTTTAAGTTGTGCTTCCAGTGACCGTTGCGTTAACCAGTAAACAGTTATGCCAATAGACAAGAAAGAACATAAAAAAAGAATTAAATATAATGCTGAAAGTTTAAAACTAATCGCGCTAAAAAAATTAGGTAGATTCATGAATGATATACCCTGAACCTCGAACGGTATGAATAAGGTCGGATTTGTTTCCGGTATTCAGTTTGCTGCGCAAGCGGCTGATATGGGTTTCGACAATATTGGTTTTAGGGTCAAAATGAAAGTCCCAGACATTTTCAAGCAGCATGGTGCGAGTGACTACTTGTCCGGCATGACGGACAAGATATTCAAGGAGACGAAATTCAGTGGGCTGAATATCGATAATTTGTCCGTTACGTTTTACGACTCTTTTTAAGAGATTTATTTCAAGCTCTGCAGTCTGTAAGATTTTTTGCCCTACAGTTTCTCGTGGTCTACGGAGCAGTGCATTGACTCGTGCGCTAAGTTCACTAAACGCAAACGGTTTAACAAGATAGTCGTCAGCACCGGCGTTTAGACCTTCAACGCGATCATCAATGCCACACATTGTGGTAAGAAATAGAGCCGGTGTATTACAATTTGCCATGCGCAAGGTTTTTAGTAAGCTAAGTCCATCCAAGCCCGGCAGCATTCGATCGACAATAAGCAGATCATACGTTCCCTCTTTGGCCAGAATGAGGCCTTCATAACCATCCTTTGCCAAATCAACACTATGGGCTGCCTCTTTCAGACCCGTTGAGACATAATCCCGGGTTTCCTTATCGTCTTCAATAATTAGTATTTTCATGGCATTTAAAGAACACCGGGGAGGTAACTCCCCGGCATTAAAATTACTCTTTTTCGTTTTCAGTGTCTTCGTTAGCTTCATCATCCAGAGAAACTTTAAGAACATTGCCCGTTTTGCCGTCGACTATGACCTCATGAATTTTGCCATCTTTTAAAACATCAATCTCGAACTGAATAGTCTCAGATTCATATTTTACTTCGGCTTCCATTGTCTTGCCGCCAGTTTTTTGCTCTGCTGCCTTAATTGCATCAATTAAGGAGATTTTAGCAGTCTTAAAAAGCTTTAATTCTTGCGTTTCTTTCTCTTTGGATTCATTTGCCTGCGCATCATTAGTTACGGTGATGGACAATATGGCTATTGTAAAAAAAGCCGTCAGAATTGTTTTCTGTTGTTTATTCATCGATTAATCCTCTTTAATATCAAGCTGGCTTGCCTGACTTCAGAAATAGAATAACGTAAACAACATTGCTTAAAACCTTCCCAAACTATACAGTTTTGTAATAAATGAAAATTAAAATGTACTGAGTTACATACTGGGATTTATGTGTGTTTAAATTTGACCTTGTGTTTGAGTGCGATAGACGGCTTGGAAATAGCGGCACACGCTGATCGCAAAGAGGTTATTCCCTTGGTATTTGAAAGTTTATTGACGGGGTAAGCGGAAGCGAGCAGGTAAGATTTATATTAAACGATTTCAAAAGAGAAAATGACCGTAATCAGTGTCATTGACACCAAGCCAAGCAAAAATATCATTTCCGCCCAACGCTCCAGGCGTTCAGTCGATTGCTCTATACGAATCGATAAAAATGAAAGTAGCGCACTGATCATGAATAACAGGCTGTCAATGGCTAGCCCTTTGTCAATCAGGTAGTGTGTTAATCCTGGAGACATCGTTTTAACGATACTGATAACCATAATACAGACACCCACCATCGTCGCAGAATTCGGCAAAATATGATGAGAGAGATCATTGGAGCGGAACTTCTTGTTATTCATGAATTGATTTTATTGCCGATGGTTGTGTTTGCATTGCTTAACAAAGAGCGCGTTAGTCAAAGTCAGCAGGCAATTAGTCATAAGCTGGATTATTCACCGGCGCTATCCGGTTTTTTGCCATAATAAAAGCGGTATGAGGTACATATAAAAGGTCTGCCATTTTTCGTACCAGATATTCTTCGTCCATATCCAAAACGCCATCAATAAAAGCAATTTTCCAGAGTGCTTCAATTAATCCAACCTTTTGCTCCAGACTGTAGCCTTTATTAATTAAGGACGTGAATTGAAAATAATCAGTGGCTTGTTTTCTTTGTTGTTCCGCTAACGCCAATAACGAAGTGGTTTGCTCGGCAGATAATGAAAAATTCTGATGAATGAGGGCAAAAATAATATCTTGTTCTACGGCCTCCACCCTATCGTCCATGTTCATCATTTCCAAAAATAAAACCACGGTCGCAAGTTGCAGCTTTTCTTCCGAAGCGTTTTCTGGTGCTGAAAGTGCAAGATGTTGCTCAAAAAAAAGTTTAATCTGGTTAAGCATGTTTAAAGGATTCCACTGTCATCAAAATAGTTAAATTATTTACTTCTTGCTCATGGCATCAAGATTGTTTTGCGCAACAGGATGTCCCTGATCTGCGGCTTGCTGATATAAATCAAGAGCCCTGGTTTCGTCCTTGGGTACGCCTAAGCCGTTTTCATAGAGATAAGCCAGATTGTATTGAGCATCCGGGTTTCCTTCTTGTGCTTCTCTTTGTAATTGGGTGATTTTATCTTCAGTTACCGCTGATAGCGGAGGTTCGGCCGGGTTATTATCGGCTGATTTTTCAGTACAGGATACGAGCGATAGCGCCACTATTGCTGCGATGGCAAGGGTCACTATTTTTGTGTGTGGGTGTAATATCATTAACTTAGCTCGGTTAAAAAAAGTCAGCACAATAAATAATGGTAACTACTCACAGTTCCCCTCTTTTAAAAAGAGGGGTTAGGGGAGATTTTTTAAATAAATCCACCTCTGACACTCGCTTTGCTCTCCACCTTTTTCAAAGGTGGAGGTGAATACTTACAAATAATGTTAAGACCAGTCGTCATTTCCATCATCAGCGCTATCATCATCCCAAGATGACGAGTCGGCGATACCAAAGTCGGTGCCGCCCATATCGTCATTATCATTTATATTGCTGGATGTATTCCATGGCGAAGTATCGGGTAATGATGGTTCGGGAGCAATATTGCTTTTATTGCCATCGACAAAGTGATGCATCAGCGCTTCGCCGGCCACGACTCCGGCTCCCATGGCTGCGCCCGTTGCCAGACTGCCCATAATGCCAGAGCCCATTCCGCCAGAAGCCGGTTGACCCATGACTGAGCCAGCACCACTCGCACCGACCGGTGGCATATTTTGTCCGGGCGCATTACCGGCATAGCTATTGGCAGGCGTAGTTTTGGAATTTCGTCGACTCATAAAGCCAATTAGTAACACGACTAAACCAATACCCAGGATTAAAAGAATCGAGGGTGTCCAGTCTTTAACCATAGACTGTAGGTTTTGGCCTGCGTTGGCAGGTTGTACTGCACCCGTTGACACAGAGGCAATACGACCCTTAAGGTTTTGCAATACAGCCGGTTTTACAAAAGGCAGGCCCGGTTGCAAGCGTTCTGCGGTATTGAGCTCTACGCCTGCATCGCTAAACCGGCCTTGTTTTGCCAGTAATTCAGCTTCTACAAAGTGCGCCTTGGCGCTGTCAGGATGGTCTTGCAATACTTTGTCCATCATGGCTTGTGCTTCATTAAATTTTCCTGCTTCAGCGGCCAAATAAACTTGATGCATGGTGGCATCTTCTTCGGCAAAAGCAGGTGCTGTAAAGCATAACGCCAATAACAGCAGGGCGGTGGTAATAATGTGCGGTTTTAACATGGCTATAACTCCTGATACTTGGTGTAATAAGTTTGGCACGGTAATGTATTTATAAGCGAAGTATTTATACATTGGATTATTCAATCTAGACAGCGAAAAGCGTTTGTTGAGTTTCCCAATTAAAACAGGACAATAATCAAGTCTAAATAGTTGCAATCCAGCGTTAAGTAGAAATGTTGGTTTATTTTAAAGAGTCATCTCACTTGCTTTAAGTATTTAAAGCAATTTATAGGCCAGAGGAAAAATTAGTTATAATTCAAATAACAAGAGAATTCTTGCAATAAAATAGCAACATCTAAAGGGTGGAATCAACCAGTCATGACTTGTTTGTCTGTGCAAAACAACCGCGCAAGTCACAAGGCTTGGGAACAGAACAAACCCTTGTGTACAATATACCGCCTCGGCAATTGCTTTATATCGCTTCAAATTTAATATTTAAAGAAGGGTTTCTTAACGTTTAATGACCTTGTTTTGCCGGTTTATGCGAAAAGAAGAAGATGCAGGAAACGATTAATAAAAACAATACGGCTGATGCTGAGTAACGGCTTAGCTCTAAACCACCCTTGCTTATCGGTTTATCCAGAAAGTCGCCAACCACTGCTCCCAGCGGTCGGGTAAGAATGAATGCCGCCCAAAAAAGTCCTGTGCGGGAAATTTTTGTTCGGAAATAGGCGACTGCAATAACTGCCAGCATGGTGCCAAATACAATAGCCCCGCCGCCGTAACCAAGGCCTGCCGTATCTGCCGTCCAATCACCGAGGGCAGTGCCTAAGGTTTGAGAAAACATGATTGTTATCCAGTAAAAAACTTCAGATTTAGGTGAGCTGACGGTGTCCACTGCTACCGACCCCAGCACGCGATACCAAATAAAAAGCGATGCCATAAGTAACGTAAATAGTATTGCCGTTCCGCCTGAATAGCCGATACCAAGAGAACGATCCGCGAAGTCTGCCAACGTTGTGCCAACCGTTGTTGTGGCGATAATGGTTGTCCAGTAAATAACGGGATGGAACCGCTTGACGGAAATTTGTGCAATGACCGCAAAAATGAAAATGGCTGCAAATATCTCAGTGCCAACCAGATAGCCGAAATCCATCGACATCGATACGGCGTCTCCACCGGTCTCGCCGAGGGTTGTGGCAAAAATCTTTATGATCCAAAAAAGTAGCGTTACCTCTGGAACTTTACTTAAAGCCTCTTGATGTTCTGTGTTCATTTCTTCCTCTTCTGCCGGGTTTACATATCAGATTGCGTTGACTAATAGCGAGATTTAATTTGATTAAGTAACATAATAAACGCATAAGCCAAAAACAGTCTTGTTGGGCAGGCTAAGCTTATACAGTTTAATCAACGAAGACCTCCCAATGTGATTATAAAGTTTCTGTCTATTAAGGGTGTAAATAGTTTCGTGCTCAAAATTACTTTAGGAACCGGCAATCTCAATAAACTTAACCCGATGGTTTATTAATCTAGTGGTATTGTTTGCAGCATTTTTGCCCACCGGTATTGTTAACGGCGTATAAAAGGCGGTTTTTATAAAGTCGATCACATTGCATCAACGCTTTGTTATCTGTATCCTGCCTATCCATGCAAATAAATTTAATTTCAGTAGGAAACCGTATGCCGGGCTGGGTTCAGCAAGGTTACGATGAATATGCCAAACGCTTGCCGCGTGAATGCGAGCTGGTGCTTAAAGAAATTGCACCGGGTAAACGCAGTAAAAACAGTGATGTTGTCCGAATTGTAAGAGAAGAGGGCGAACGGATGCTTGCGGCTATTCCGCAAGGTACTCATGTTGTGACGCTGGATATTCCCGGCAAACCGTGGACTACGCCCGAATTGGCGCAGATGATGCAGCGTTGGCAGGAAAGTGGCCAGCATGTGTCTTTATTGATCGGTGGCCCTGAAGGTTTGGCAGATTCTGCTAAACTACTGGCACGCGAGTCATGGAGCTTATCAAGGCTTACTTTTCCTCATCCGCTGGTGCGTATTTTGGTCGCTGAACAGCTTTACCGTGCCTGGAGTATTCTCCATAACCACCCTTATCATCGCTAATGTCCGTACAGATTATTCTTGCTTCCGCTTCTCCACGCAGAAAGGAACTGCTAGACCAAATTAATGTCTCTTATCGGGTTTATCCTGTTGATCTTGATGAAACCCCGTGGCCGGATGAAGCGCCGCTGGATTATGTTCAGCGTGTGGCCGCTGAAAAGTCTGCGGCGTGCAAGGCTCAACTTAATACTGAAATACCGGTTTTGGCTGCCGATACGGCCGTAATTTTGGGGTCTGTGATTATGGGAAAACCCAAAGACAAGGCTGATGCCATGGCCATGTTGACGCAGTTGTCCGGTAAAACCCATCAGGTTTATAGTGCAATTTCTTTGAGAGGACGTGAGCATGGTCAGGCGGTTAGTATTACCGAGGTGACTTTTCGGTGCTTGACTGAACAGGAAATACTGGATTACTGGGACAGTGGCGAACCGGTTGATAAAGCGGGCAGTTATGCTATTCAAGGAAGGGGCGGTGTGTTTATAGAATCAATAAAAGGCAGTTTTTCGGGAGTGGTCGGTTTACCCTTGTTTGAGACTGCCGAACTTTTATCTAAACAAGGAATAGAACTTTTCAAATGAGTGAAGAAATTTTAATCAATGTAACGCCGCCGGAAACCCGTGTTGCAGTTATTGAAAATGGCGTATTACAAGAACTCATTATTGAAAGAAGCCGTGAGCGCGGGTTGGTCGGTAATATCTACAAAGGTGAAGTGTGCCGCGTTCTGCCAGGCATGCAGGCTGCTTTTGTTGATATTGGCCTGCCCAAGGCGGCGTTTATTCATCTTTCAGATTTATGTGCGAAGGATCTGGAAGAAAAGGGTTCGGATGTTATTGAGCATTACCTGCATGAAGGTCAGTCTATTGTTGTACAGGTGGTTAAAGATCCGATGGGTAACAAAGGTGCTCGTTTAACAACAGAAATATCGATACCCTCCCGGTATCAGGTGTATATGCCCTACTCGAATAATTCGGGGGTGTCGCAACGTATTGAATGCGACGTTGAACGCGCCCGGTTAAGAGCCTGTCTTGATGCTTTCAGGCAGGAGCAAAAATGCGGCGGCTTTATTGCCAGAACAGCGGCCGAATGCGCCAATGAATCGATTCTGATTGCTGATATGACGTTTTTGCTGAAATTGTGGGAATCGATAGTTGAAAAGATTGCCACTGCAAAGCCTAAGCAGTTTATTCATAAAGATTTGCCGCTGAGTGTCAGAACGCTCAGGGATTTATACAAGGAAGGCATTGACAGGGTTCGCGTAGACTCTAAAGAAACCTATCATCGGCTGCTTGAATTTGCCGAGGTTTTTGTACCCGAAATCGTACAGGTTATCGAACATTACTCGGGTGAATGTCCGGTATTTGATATCTACAGTGTTGAAGATGAAATTAAAAAAGCCCTGGAGCGTAAAGTTAAATTAAAGTCGGGCGGGTATTTGATATTTGACCAGACCGAAGCAATGACCACCGTGGATGTGAATACGGGCGGTTATGTGGGTGGGCGTAACCTTGAAGAGACTATTTTCAAAACCAATCTTGAAGCGGCTCAAACTATTGCCCGCCAGCTGAGACTCAGAAATCTGGGTGGCATTATCATCATTGATTTTATCGATATGAAAAGTGGGGAGCATAAAAAACAGGTCTTGCAGGCTCTGGAACGCAATTTGGAAAAAGACCGCGCGAAAACCAAAATTACTGAAGTTTCAGTGCTTGGCCTGGTTGAAATGACGCGCAAAAGAACGCGTGAAAGCCTTGAACATATTCTTTGTGAGCCTTGTAGTGCCTGCGGTGGGCGAGGTGTTTTAAAAACACCGGAATCCATGTGTCTGGAAATATTCAGGGAGATTATTCGCGAAGTCAGGCTATACAAAGTGCAGACCTTATTAGTTCTGGCTTCTAATGAAGTCGTAGAAATGCTGCTTGATGAAGAAGCCGACATGCTGGCGGAACTGGAAGTATTTTTGGGTGTGCAGATTAAGTTTAGGGTGGAGGCCGAATATAATCAGGAACAGTATGATGTTGTACTTCTTTAAGGTTAAAGGCGCACATCCAAAAATGTCATTTTTGCCTTTAATCTTGTGCCTTTAAGAGGCTCTTATGATTCATCACCTTAAGCGTGCAACGCGGCATCTTGTTTTCTGGTCTCTGATTGCGTCAGCCCTTAGCTTAACCGGCTTGCGCTTATTGTTGCTGGGAATAGACAGTTATAAAACTGATTTGTCGGCTCGCGTTGGCGAACAAGTGGGGACGCCGGTAACCATAGGGCACTTACAGGCAAAAATGCGTGGTTATAGCCCTGAATTGGTGTTAACGGACATCAAGATAGCATCCGCTGTAGCCAATGAGAATCCCGCGATTCAACTTAAAGAAATACGGCTGGGTATTAATTTACTGGATGCCTTGGTCAATAGCGATCGGTTAGCCTCAACGTGGGTTACTTTGGTGGGAGCCAAACTTGCCGTAAAACGCAAGCTGGATGGAAGTATTGCCATTGTTGGCTTAAAAGCCAGTGATGAACAGCCTTTGTGGTTGTTGCAGGGTCATAAATACGAAGTTTTACAAAGTGAGATTAGCTGGCAGGATGAACTGCGCCCCAATAAACCAGCAGTGGTTGGCGAGGTGGATCTTGCCATTATGAATAATGCGCAGCGGCATCAAGTGAATATTCGAGCCAAGTTGCCGAAAAAACAGGGCGATGAGCTGCGCGTTTCCATGGATTTGATGGGTGATGTTTTTAAACCGTCATCTATTAACGGGGCGGTTTTTGTTGAAGGAAAAAATCTTCATCTGGCTGAGTGGATGATCGATGCGTTGCCACTGGCTATGCGTATTGCTTCGGGTATTGGCGATGTCAAGCTTTGGAGTCATTGGCAATATTCTCAACTGATTTCGCTGGTGGGCGACGTACAGTTTCAGCAGTTGCAGTTGACAAGACCGGAGAAGCCTTCGTTTCCGGTTAAACAACTGATTACCCAATTTTTCTGGGCGCTTAATGACGGGCGTTGGCGCTTGGATGTGCCCGGATTTTTGTTGGAAACGGCGGATAAAAAATGGCCCGCAGCCGTGTTTAGCGCTTCCGGTGATCGGACTCAAGATAAGTTATTGCATAAGCTGGGACTGTTTGTTGAGCAAGTGGATGTACATGAAATCTCCAAAATAGCACAGTTTTTTGTGCCGCTATCCAAAGAAGCCGACCTGTCATTGGTACATGCCCAGTTGGAAGGGTCTCTGGAAAAGCTTTCTTTATTTGCCGATCTGGATGAAAAACACTATGCGGTTAATGGCAAATTCACCCATCTTAAGGTTGCGCCATCCGCTGCAATACCCGGCATGGAAAACGTAAGCGGACAAATAAAAGGCACTGATCAATTAGGTCTTGTGGATTTTTCAACGCAAGATGCGCGACTGACTTCAGCGGGTTTATTTCGTGAGCCACTACACATTACCAAGCTTGAAGGTGCTATCGCTTGGGAACAAACTCCCGGTGACTGGCTCGTCTCCAGTTCCAAAATAGAGCTGGATTCTCCGGAAATAAAGACCGAAAGCAAATTAAATTTAAGAATTCCAAAAACGGAAGGCCTAAAGACATTTATGGATATGCAAATGGCTTTTAGGTTTGACGATGTCAGCAAAACAAGCCATTACTTGCCGATAAGTTTAATGGGCAAGGTAACGGTTGATTGGCTGGATCATGCTTTTATCAGCGGACGTGTGCCCAAAGGCGGCATGTTGTTCTACGGTCATTTAAGTGATTTTCCGTTTATTGGCGGACAGGGTGTTTTTGAAACCCTGTTTGATATTGATCAAACGGAGCTGAACTATAATTCCGAATGGCCTCATTTAACCGATCTGAGTGGAGAGGTTTCGTTTTTACAAGGAGGCTTGCAGGTTAATTTGCATAAGGCTCTAAGTCAAAAGGTAAAAATTAATCAGGCCAGGGTAACCATACCCTCGCTGGATAAAAGTGAGTATTTACTGGTTCAGGGCAAGCTGGAAACGGACATTCTGCAAGGCTTGAAATTTATGCAGCAGACGCCGCTTAAGTCACCTGTGGAAAAGTTTCTGGATGCGGTAGAACCCCAAGGCAATACTCAAATTATCCTGGATTTAAAGCTCCCGTTGCTGGATAGCGGCACACCTAAAGTTAATGGCTTCGCACAGCTAAGCAATGCCAAGCTTAAAATCAAGGCACTTGATTTGTGGGTTAGCCAAATGACCGGTGCATTAAAATTTAACGAGTTAGGCGTTTATAGTGACCTTATCAACGCGACTGCTTTAGATCATCCTATCCAGATTGCCATTAAAAGTTCAGCGGTTCAGACGGCCGTTAATGTCGGTGGTCGGGTTGGGGTCAGCGATTTACAGAAACAATTTAAAATACCCGGATGGCAGGTGGCGCAAGGTGCGACAGATTATCAGTTAAAGTTGCAATTGCCTTATGACGATAGCTCACCGGAACTGCTGGTGCAGTCAAAACTGGCCGGCATCGCATTGGATTTGCCGGGTGCCTTGGCCAAGACGCGAGAACAGCAGCGATCTTTATCGTTGGCGTTTAATTTGGCTGATGACGCGTTGTTGCCGGTTAACTTAAATTACGATAATCAACTTAAAGCAGCGTTCAGGTTTAATATAAAGCAGCAGCGTATTGAATCCGGTAACGTTTTAGTGGGTCTTGGCACTGTCGCTCAGCGTGTGAATGCAGGCATTTCGCTGGAAATTAATCGTGAGCGACTGGACTTGCAAGACTGGTTGGGTGTGGCGTTATCGTTTACACAAGGACAGGATAATCAAGCATTATTAAGCGCAGTGAGCAGCCTTAAGGACATAAAAATACACAGTGAACACGGGCTGTGGAAAACAACAGATCTGGGTTTGTTTGATCTGGCGTTAAAGCCCGAAGCTAATTATTGGTCGGGTGATATCAGCGGTGCCATTGCCAAGGGTAAATTTAAGATACCTTTCGATCTTAAAGGCCCTGACAGCATTAGTCTTGATATGCAAGAGCTGCAGCTTTCGGTGTTTAAACAACTTAAACTTCAGGGTGGTGCAATGGAGCCGGCACCCGTGTCGGATTTTATGCCATTGTTAACGATCACCAGTCAAAAAACCTTTTGGCAGTCCCTTGATCTTGGGCAGTTGACCATGCAAACCGAGCGCATACCCAATGGTATTATTTTTAAGCGTTTGGAGTTGGCAGGTAACGATCTAAAGCTTGCTTTGTCAGGCGATTGGAAAGTTAATGGCAAACAATCTAAAACCACGGTGCAAGGCAATTTGACTATGCCGAAAGCCGGTCAGTTACTTGCAAAGCTGGGTATTAACAAAGAACTAACGGAAACCAGCGCCGTTGTTGATTTTACCGGTGCGTGGAATGCGCCGCCTTATCAATTTTCGTTAATCGATCTACAAGGCAAGATAGACGTTAATTTAAAGGGCGGTCGTATTTTAAGTATAGAGCCCGGATTTGGTCGGGTACTGGGGATGTTGGCAATGGCGCAATGGATAAAACGTTTGCAGTTGGATTTTAGTGACGTGTATGAAGAAGGGCTAACATTTAACACAATTAACGGGCACTTTGATGTGGCAAAAGGTAAAGCCGTTACCAATAATTTAGTGATTGATGCCATCCCTGCAAAAATTACGATTACCGGAGAGACAGACTTTATTAATCGACGTCTTGATCAAGTTGCCAATGTTGCACCAAAAAGTGCTGATGCGGTGCCTATTGCTGGTACAATCGTTGGCAAAGTGGCAGGTTTAATCGGGCAGTATTTGACCGGTACAGATCAAGACGGATTTTTCTTTGGTTCGCAGTATTTGATTAAGGGCGACTGGGGGAATGCACAAGTTATTCCGCTGCATGAAAATGATGGCTTGCTGCAAAAAACCTGGACGGGTATCACCGGTTTTCCATGGTTACAGCAATCCAAAGAACCCTAACCAAGAGACAACATGACTAAATGCGCCGCAATACAAATGGCCTCAAGCCCTACTATCAGCGTTAACTTGCAAGAAGCCGAAAAGCTTATCGCAGATGCAGCTAAAGCGGGTGCAAAGCTGGTAGCCTTACCTGAAAACTTTGCGTTAATGGGTAATCATGAAACGGACAAGCTTAAAGCAAAAGAAGCTGATGGCTCTGGCCCCATACAAGATTTTTTGGCGACAGTCGCAAAAAAATATGCGCTTTGGGTTGTTGGCGGTACGATCCCGATGGCTACCGATGACAGCAATAAAGTGCGGGCCGCTTGCCTGATTTATAACGATCAGGGTGAAAGGGTCGGGCGTTACGATAAGGTGCATTTATTTGATGTCAATGTGCCGGGGACGCAAGAGGTTTACCGTGAATCTGACTCTATTGAACCGGGTATCGGGCCACAGGTTTTCGATACGCCTTTTGGGCGGTTGGGGGTCGCTGTTTGTTACGATTTGCGGTTTCCGGAATTTTTCAGGAAAATGAGCGTCCAGGGCGTTGACATACTGGTGGTTCCTTCTGCGTTTACTGCCGAAACCGGTGCCGCCCACTGGGAAGTATTGCTGCGTGCGCGAGCTGTGGAAAATCTTTGTTATGTGATTGCGCCCAATCAGGGTGGTTTGCATATTAATGGTCGTAAAACCTTTGGGCATAGCATGATTATTGATCCCTGGGGTATCGTGCTGGATTGTTATAAAACCGGTAGCGGTTACGTATTGGCTGAAATAGACCCTGAGCGACTGGAAAAAGTACGGGGGGCATTTCCGGTTTTAAACCATCGATGTTTTTTTGGTGAATAATATGAGTGTTTTTATTAAAAGTTTACTGCTTGTCATGCTGTTGGTTGCTTGTGGCGGCAAAGACAGTCGTTATCGGGATACCCAAATGTTGGAGCATCCTCCCGCGCTTGCTGTCAGCAAGCCTGCCGGTGAGTTGCATGTAACCGATAATAGCAAGGTTCCAAAGAGACGCGAAAAATCGGGCTTGGGAACCGATGTTTACCTGACGACATCGACGCCTCCGCAATTGAAAATCAAGCAGCCGTTAGATGACGCCTGGAGTACGTTGGGTCTTGCCTTAAAGCAAAGCAAAATTGAAATAACAGATCGTGAACATGATAAAGGTCTTTACTATGTGCTTTATGATCCCGAAAAATCTTTATTTAGCAGAAAACATAACGAAGCCGTTTATGTAATCACCCTGGAAAGCGACGGTGCCGAGTCAACAATAACAGTAACTCTTGGTAATGCGGCTGAACAAAGCAGTGCCGGTGGTCGAGGTAAAAATCGTAGCGCGGCCAAAGATAACAGTGCTGCCCAGTTGGCCGATGGCGCTGAAAAATTAGTCAAGTCATTGTATGAAACAATGCAAAATGATTTAAAAGAAGAATAATTTAGGTTCAAGGTGAAAGGTTCAAGGTGAAAGGTTGGCGCGAATATAGCTTACTCTTTAATCTTGGCTCTTGCGCCTTGCGCCTTGCGCCTTGAACCTTAACCCTTTATTTTTATGTTGTGATGGAACTATTAAATCTTGCCAGACAAGCTATTTTGATGCCGGCCGGTATTCAGGATGGTGATATTGAAAAAATTATGAACCGATTGCTCTGCTCGCCCGTTGATGCAGCGGATATTTATTTCCAGTCCAGTCATTCTGAATCCTGGGTAATGGAAGGCGGCATCATTAAAGAGGGCAGTCATAGTATTGAGCAGGGTGCTGGCGTACGTGCCGTATCAGGCGAGAAAACCGGTTTTGCCTATAGTGACCGGATTGAGCTGCCGGTATTACTGGAAGCGGCCAATAATGTTAAAGCCATTGTCAGGCAAGGGCAAGATGCCCGGGTTGGCTTGGTAAAAGCGGCAAACTGGCCCCTGTATTATCCGGTTACCAATCCCTTAAAATCATTGGCCGATCAAGAGAAAATAGACTTGTTACGCACTGTTGAGAGTGAAACCCGTAAACTGGACAGCCGTATAGAAGAAGTGATTGTCAGCCTGAGCGGCTCGCATGAAAGTATTCTGGTAGCCAATCAGGACGGCTCGTTAGCCGCTGACGTAAGACCGTTGGTGCGCATGAATGTAACAGTTATCGTTGAAGAAAACGGTCGTCGTGAACAGGGCGGCATGGGCGGTGGCGGTCGGAGTGATTATCGTTATTTTATCGATCAGAACCGGGGCTTGGAGTACGGCAAAGAAGCGGTCAGGCAGGCACTGGTAAATCTGGAAGCGGAGGATGCACCGGCAGGCAATATGACGGTCGTATTGGGGCCGGGTTGGCCGGGTATTTTATTGCATGAAGCGATTGGTCATGGCTTGGAAGGTGACTTTAACAGAAAAGGCACGTCGGCATTTAGTGGTCGGGTGGGTGAGCGGGTGGCTTCCGGTTTATGTACCGTGGTCGATGACGGAACCCTGCAAGGCCGTCGCGGTTCGTTAAGTATTGATGATGAAGGCACGCCCACCGAAAAAACCGTACTGATTGAGAATGGCATTCTCAAAGGCTACATGCAGGATAAACTTAATGCGCGTTTAATGGGGGTTAAGTCCACCGGTAATGGCCGTCGTGAATCTTATGCCAGTTTGCCTATGCCACGCATGACCAATACGTATATGTTGCCGGGCTCTCATAATCCTGAAGAAATTATAAAATCGGTGAAAAAAGGCCTGTATGCCAAGAACTTTGCCGGTGGGCAGGTTGATATTACCTCGGGCAAGTTTGTGTTTTCTGCCAGTGAAGCGTATTTGATTGAAAATGGCAAAATAACCCGTGCCGTTAAAGGGGCGACCCTTATTGGCAATGGCCCTGACGTGTTAACCAAAGTATCTATGGTAGGCACCGATCTTGAGCTGGACAGTGGTGTCGGCACTTGCGGCAAAGAAGGACAAAGCGTGCCGGTGGGCGTCGGTCAACCGACCATGAAAATTGATGGCTTGACGGTTGGCGGGACCAGTGTCTAGGGGAAATTCACTCAGTATTTTCTTTATACAAGGAATAGGGCAGACAGTGCGGCCATAAAAATTGAATGGAATGGATTGAGAATCTTGTTACCTGTCCGATTAAGACCCAAAGACAAGCTGATGGACGATTTAAAAAATGGGGATTTATCAGGAAGAGGGAAAATATTTAAGTGTTATTTTACTTGAAGATGAAGAGACGGTACATAATGCTTTCTTTGATAGAGGATTTAAAGAGGTAGATAATGAAAATTAAATATTTTGAAGATACCGATACAGCATTGCTGGAGTTTTCAGAGCATCCGGTTTTCGAGACTAAAGAAATTAATGAAAATATTTATCTGGACTTGGATGAAGATGGAAATTTGATTGGAATGACAATTGAACACGCATTGTCGCAAGCAAATATTAATGAAGTTTCATTTCAGCAGATAATTTGTCAAGTAGCCTAAAAAGCAGATTAAGAGAATACAGTGCAAAATCAGGAAGAAATAAACCGTTTAAAAAATACCGTTCAAAACTTGTTGGACGAAGCAAAAAAACAGGGTGCCAGCGCCGCCGAAGCAGGTTTGAGCCAGGAAAACGGCTTGTCGGTGTCAGCGCGTCTGGGTGATGTTGAAACGATCGAGCATCATTGTGGTCAAGGTCTCGGCATAACGGTCTATTTTGACCAGCGCAAAGGTTCCGCCAGTACTACCGATTTGTCGCCGGAATCCATTAGAGAAACCGTTAGCGCCGCCTGTAGTATTGCCCGCTATACCAGTGAAGATGCTTATGCCGGATTGCCGGAAGAAGACTTGCTGGCCACTGAATTCCCCGATCTTGATCTTAATCATCCGTGGGATCTTAGTGTTGATAACGCGATTGCTTTGGCTATTGAATGCGAAGATGCAGGCCGCACTTATCATGCTGAAATCAGTAATTCCGAAGGTGCATCAGTCAATACCCATCAAGGCATTCATGTGATGGGTAATAGTCTGGGCTTTCTTCAGGGCTATATTTCCACACGCCATTCCTTAAGTTGTTCAGTATTGGCGCAGCGGGGCGACAGTATGCAGCGTGATTACTGGTATAGCGTATCAAGAAATGCCCTGGATTTGGAAGCGGCGGCCGAGATAGGTAAAAAAGCCGCAGAGCGTGCGCTTAGGCGCTTGGCGGGGCACAGTTTAAGCACCCGGCAGTGCCCCGTTTTGTACAGCGCAGAAACGGCTTCAGGTTTATTGTCTTCATTCATAGGCGCAATCAGTGGCGGCAACTTATACCGCAAGGCTTCGTTTTTACTGGATGCCCTGGACAGCCAAGTTTTCCCCGAATTTATTCATATCCACGAACAGCCCTATTTAAAAGGCGCCTTGGGCAGTGCCGCCTACGATGGCGAAGGCGTAGCGACAAAAAACCGCGACCTTGTCTCCGACGGTATTTTACGCAGTTATGTATTAAGCACCTATTCAGCACGTAAACTGGGGATGCACAGTACCGGCAACGCCGGTGGAGTGCGTAATTTAACCATAGATTCAGGTGCGCTTGATTATCAGGGCATGTTAAAGCTGATGGGAACCGGTTTGTTGGTTACCGAACTAATGGGACAAGGCGTTAATATACTCACGGGTGATTATTCACGCGGTGCCGCAGGATTTTGGGTGGAAAACGGCGAAATTCAATATCCGGTTGAAGAAATTACCGTTGCCGGCAACATGAAAGATATGTTGAAAAACATAGTCGCCGTAGGCAATGACATTGATTATCGCGGTAACGTTAGGACTGGTTCAATACTGGTTGAGCGCATGTCGATAGCCGGGGAATAATCCGTCATTATCCGGTTGTTTTAATAAGTAACTATCTTAAACTCGATCTTCAAGTTTTTAATTCTTGATTTCGGGTAGTCAGTTATAACAAGCATTAAACAGAGAAATACGGTTCTTGTTCCCATCATTAACCTGTTACGTGCTGGTTATTCCAGTCGATAAGGTAAAAAAGGTAATTTTGAGCAGTTTGCTGAAAAAGCGGAAAAGATGATTGAGCGGTTTGCGTAAAAAATATATTTTGGAGAATATTATGTATCGTTTAGGTTGGCCTTGTGCAACATTTTTCGCAGAAATGGGCATGCCGCTTTTAATTAAAGTTGAAATTGTCCACGATAACGAAGCGAATGTTTATGTCGCAACCAGTCCAGATTTGAAAGGGCTGGTTGTCGAAGCGGAAACGTTGGACGAGTTGGAAAAAGAAGTGTGGGAGCTGGTTCCTGAATTGCTCACGCTGGATAAGCCAAAGTTGCGCGTAAAAGCCGTAACTCACTTGTCGTTTTTTCAGCCCCCCGTTGCTGTATGAATGGTTATGAAAAACTGGTCAAAGAGCTTTTGCTTAAACACGGATATAAATTAGTTCGCACAGGCAAAGGTTCGCACGAAATATGGGCATCGGAAAAAGGCGTGTGCATTACCGTAAATCATACTTGTAAATCACGGCACACAGCCAATAGCATCATGAAAGCGGCGGGCATTGGGCATCGTTTTTAAACGTATATCGCGTCAAAAAGGTGTTAGATGAATCGAAGTGTGACGGAGTTTTAGATTTAATGGGTTATGAGGTGTGCAACAAGTGTTATGCACCTTTTACTGAATTTTCCTATGCACCTGAAAAGTGTCTACTTAATGGTTAGCAATCAATGAAAGACTCCTACTTACCTGAACTAAAGGTGGATCGGAAAACTGGCTCCGAACAATTTCATAATTCCGGTGCATCCTTGGGTTTCGATATATTGTCTTTTTGGAGTTGGGCTTACTCTGATTTAGCAAGTAATAATCTCAGAGGGCATCTCGCTGAGTACCTTGTTGCAAGAGATTTGGGGCTCGGTCATGGAAGGCGGTGTGAATGGGATACCTGCGATATACGCACACTTTCAGGCATCAAAATAGAAGTTAAGTCCGCTGCATATATCCAGACATGGCAACAGGAAAGATTATCTCAAATAACTTTCGGTATCGCCCCGGCTTTGGGCTGGGATGATATTAATCAACGTCGTACTAATACCTTTGAACGTAATTCAGATGCTTTTGTTTTTTGTCTAATCAAACACAAAGATAAAAATACATTTGATCCTGTTAACTTGGAGCAATGGGTATTCTTTGTTATAGCCACCTCTGTTCTAAATGAAAAATTGGGTAATCAGAAAACACTCAGCTTAGACAAACTATTGTCGCTCAATCCTGTTGAATGCACATATGGTAACATCCGAGATTCACTTACTAAAGTATTAGGTCGTCAACTATGACGAAGCGTAACGGAGTTTATAACCCCGTCACTCACGTTTTGTAAGTTCTTGCGACCTTCGTGATGAATTAATAATACAATAAGGGCATCCATGATTACGTCAATTTATGCATCACTCTCAGTCTTACTAATAGTGAGACTTACTCTTTCAGTAATAAAACTTCGTAGAAAAAATCGGATAAGTATTGGTGACGGGGGAAATGAAGAGCTGCAATTAGCCATTCGCACCCATTCAAACGCATTGGAATACATTCCTATAACACTGTTGCTTTTATTAATGCTCGAATTAAACGGAGCGCCGAAAATACTTATTCATATATTGGGATCCACGCTGATAATTGGGCGCATAATTCATGCTATTGGTTTTCCCGCAAAGGATCTCCAGAAAAGGGTATTAGGCATGCAGATAACAATTTATCTATTAATTGCGTTGGCAATATTGAATATACTATTTCTATTTTTTAATGCATCAGTTAAATTTTAGTAGCCACGTTAACTTAACCGAAGACATCTGAAATATAACTAAAAACCATGAGCTTTTATCAAAAACCTACTCACTATGAAAAAACCATACTTTCCGATTTACAAGGCGCATGGGAAGTGTTGAGGGATGAGGCCATCAAAGAACATGACAGCAAAGACTGTTCTCAGTTGTTGTTCCATATTAATGAAGCAATGAGTTGGGAAAGTGTAAGGAATTTAAAGCACATGAAAAATACCTTTATACTCTTACAGAGTATTGCTCAACAAATAAATGTGTCTGATGAAATAATCGAGCTAATAGAAGATATAAGAGACGTCTTATATGAAATTTTAAATGAAATACAGCACGGAAAAATATTATAACTAATGGTTTATCACGCCAAGTCAGACCGCTTTTGTTTTGTACCTTTCACCTTTTACCTTGAACCTTAATGCTAAACTTTAAAAATATAGCCTTGCGCCGTGGTGCGCGGGTGCTGTTTGCCAATTCTTCTTTTACCATTCACAAAGGCCAAAAAGCTGGTTTTACCGGCGCGAATGGTGCGGGCAAATCCAGTTTATTTGCGCTAGTCAAAAATGAACTGCATTTGGATGAGGGCGCTTTTTCCATGCCGCCCAATCTGGAAATCGCGCATGTTGCCCAGGAAACGCCTGCCGTTACCCGTTCTGCCATTGATTATGTCATTGATGGTGATCAGGAATTAAGGCGGCTGGAGGCCAGATTAAAACTTGCCGAAGCGTCTGACAACGGCTTAAAACAGGCCGAATTACACGCCGCTTTAGATACCATTGGCGGTTATACGGCTCAAGCCAGAGCGTCCCGCTTAATGAACGGCTTGGGTTTTACTGCTGATCAGGAACACAATGCCGTCAACTCGTTTTCGGGCGGTTGGCGTATGCGCCTTAATCTGGCACAAGCGTTGATGTGCCGTTCCGATGTGTTGCTGCTGGATGAGCCGACTAACCATCTTGATCTGGATGCCGTTATCTGGCTGCAAGACTGGCTGTGTAAATATCCCGGCACCTTGTTGTTGATTTCTCACGATCGTGACTTTCTCGATACCATCACCGATCACATCGTGCATATTGAGCAGGGTAAAGCCGAAATATATACCGGCAACTATTCAGCCTTTGAAAAAATGCGTGCCGAAAAATTGGCACAACAACAATCCGCTTTCCAGAAACAACAACGCGAAATTGCCCATATCCAGAGTTTTGTTGATCGTTTTAAAGCTCAAGCGACCAAAGCGAGGCAAGCACAAAGCCGTATCAAAGCACTGGAACGCATGGAATTAATTGCGATGGCACATGTGGATTCGCCGTTTGATTTTAGTTTTGCCAAGCCGGGAAAAATGCCTAATCCCTTATTAACGCTGGATAAAGTCGATATAGGCTATGGCGATACCTGTGTGATTAAGCAGGCAGGCATATCCATTTCGCCGGGTGATCGTATTGGGCTTTTGGGGCCTAACGGTGCCGGTAAATCCAGTTTTATTAAAGTGTTGGCGGGCGATATGTTGCCGTTGTCGGGCAACCGGCACGAAGCAGAATCTTTAAAGATCGGTTATTTTGCCCAGCATCAACTGGAGCAATTGCAGCTGGATGAAAGTCCTTTATGGCATTTACAAAAGCTGGATAAGCAGGCTACTGAAAAAGAGCTGCGTAACTTTCTGGGTGGTTTTGATTTTCAGGGTGATAAGGTTTTAGATGCGGTAAAACCCTTTTCCGGTGGTGAAAAAGCGCGGTTGGTTTTAGCGTTGCTGGTTTATCAAAATCCCAACCTGTTGTTGCTGGATGAGCCAACCAATCATTTGGATCTGGAAATGCGCCATGCCTTGAGTGTGGCGTTACAAGGCTACCAAGGCGCGATGGTGGTGGTGTCACATGACAGGCATTTATTGCGCTCAGTGACAGATCAGTTATTATTAGTCGCGGGCGGTAAAGTACAACCCTTTGATGGCGATCTTGATGATTACCGGATTTGGTTAACCGAACAGAAAAAAGGCGATGAAAAAACAGTGACAGAGGTCGCGCCAACCGTATCGCGTAAAGATCAAAGAAAGCTGGATGCGGATCGCAGGCAAAAACATAAGCCGTTGTTTGATGCGTTGAAAAAAGCGGAAATGGCTGTTGAAAAATACCATAATGAACAGCGCCAGTTGGAACACCAATTGGCAGATCCCGAGATTTATGCCGAATCCGAAAAAGCCCGCTTAAAGCAATTATTGGACAAAAAAGTGCAAGTCGATAAAGCGCTTGATGAGGCAGAAACGGCCTGGATGGAGGCGGAAGAAAAGATTGAAAATTCTGGGTGACGAGTAAAAAAGATCATAGTAGCGTCACTTAAAAAAACGCCATCGATTCACCAATTAAAATTATTTATAACCTGTGAATCGGCGGCAACACACTTTGAGCCTTGTATCTTTAATATATTGGGGTAAAGTCAATGTTTGACATTATAAAGCTGGTATTTGACATTTGCCTTTTTAAAAAAGGGCCGCAGGATTTGCCGTATTCTAAATGGCTGTTACAGCTCTTGTTGGTTGTTTATGTCAGTATTCGGGTATTAATGTTAAGCATCCATTTCGCTTGGCTTGATGTGCTATTGCAGGTTATTGTCGAAATTGTTTTGGTGGCCGGATTTATCTGGATGATGTTGTCAGTGGCTCGAAAGCAGGGGCGGTTCTACCAAGTGGTATGCGCCGTATTGGGAACGGATGCGCTGATCAGTTTTTTTGCCCTGCCTGGAATTGCCACGCTGGAGACAGGGCAAGGCGGCTTGTTGGTATTTTTGGTCATGCTGGTGTTAATTGTTTGGCATTGGACAGTTACCGGGCATATTATTAGCAACGCGCTGGAGAAACCCCTAAGCTTTAGTTTAGGTCTGGCGTTTTTATATTTACTGGGATCATATCAGGTGATGGCTTTATTATTTCCTGACGTTGCCGGTGTTAAATAGGAGGGGGGATGGAAAACTATAAACATATATTATTGGCAGTGGATTTTTACGAACATTGTGAAGCCGTTGCAAACAGGGCGAAGGATTTAGCGGTTAAATATCAGGCAAAGCTGGGTATTATTCATGTAGTGGATAGTTTGCCGATTACAGATGCCGGTTATGGCGCGGATATTCCATTCAATTTGGATTTAACAACCGAGTTGATGGCAGGGGCAAAAAAGAGACTGGCTAAACTGGCTGAAAAGATGGGGGTTCCTGAAGCCAGGCAATGGCTGGAAATGGGTAGCCCCAAGTCAGAGATAATAAGGGTTGCAGAGGAAAACAAGGTCGATTTAATCGTCGTTGGCTCACACGGTCGACATGGACTGGCTTTGTTGCTGGGGTCGACCGCTAATGCGGTACTGCATCATGCGACTTGTGATGTGTTGGCGGTGCGTTTGCAGGATGATTGATTGCTCGATGGTACATTATTAAGGTAAATAAATGATTGGACATATTGAAAGTTTTAATCCCGATAGTCAAACCGGGTTGGTAAAAAGCGAAGAAAAATCGTATACATTTCATTTGGATGATTGGGTTGCCCAAGTGCCTCCAGACTTGGATGATGACGTCAACTTTGATACAGAAGGGACGATAGCGCGTAATATTAACTTGGCAGGTGCTTATTTGTCGCCTCCCAAAGCGGTTAAATATAAATATGTCGCCGCCGTGTTGGCCTTGTTTCTGGGCTTTACAGGGATACATCGATTTTATCTGGGTTTTTATTGGACAGGTATTGCCCAGTTGGCGTTCACCGCTGCAACGGTTGGCTTTGGCGCTGTCTGGGGTTTTGTAGAAGCTGTTCTGCTGTTTACCGGTAATATCAATAAAGACGCCAAAGGCCGTCCTTTAAAATAGGATTTAAAAAACGTCACCCAAAAACAGAAGGCATAAAAAAGGGTGCCTGCCGAATAACAAGCGCCCTTTTTGAAGCTTACGAGTCGTTAGGTAACTCGCAATAATAACCTCTACCCTATTGTTCCCACGCTGGAGCGTGGAACCAGGCGGATCCTGGGGGGATATTTTCTGCGTGCTGCCTTAGTGTTTATTATTTGGGATAAACATTAACGGCAGTTAAGCCTTTGGGTCCGGATTCAATGTCAAAAGTCACGGCTTGGCCTTCAGCCAACGTTTTAAAGCCATCGCCCTGAATAACGGAATGATGAACGAAAACATCTTCGCCACCATCAGAAGGTGCTATAAAACCAAAACCTTTAGTATTGTTAAACCACTTTACAATGCCTGTTGCCATTTTGATAAACTCCTAAAATAAATACTTAGGCGATTTCGTGCGAAGAATATACCCACAAGCCGGTCTTTTTGTTCATTTCCCGTGTTGTCAAAATAGTTACGTAGCCAGCTACGTGCCTATTTTTCCGCCTCGGCAACTGCTCCTGCGCTGCCTCCTGCATCCTTGCAGTCGTTGAAAATTAACAAAAATCCTGCGCCATTTGGGTATATTCATTCTTGGATATCACCTTACGGTTAACACAGAACTACAACATTGATAACCGGGACATCCACTCGTTCAATATCTTTACTCTGATAAAACAAATTGTACTGTTATTTTCGACAGGATGCCATTTATTGAACTGTTTTGTATAGCCCTTCCAGCACCAATGAATTCGGACTCACCATGCCGACAATTTGGTTGTTATCAAGAACAGGAGCCCTGACCAGATTATAATTGGCAAAAAGTCGGGAGCAATAGCGGATATCCATATCTGGATGTACCGAGATTACCGGTTTACACATTATTTCATAGACGTTAACCCGATCCGGTGCCCGGTCTTTGGCCAGAACATGACGAGCTATATCACCGGAAGTGACCATGCCGTATTCATCATCCTCATTGCGTTTATTCACAATAAGAACCGCCGTTTTAAGTATTTTCATCTTTTTTAAGGCATCGGCTACCGTAGCAACGCCGTCAATGGTACCGAAGTCGGTTTTCATGACATCTCTGACGCGGATCAGGCTTCTGTTTTCAATCATATTTTATCCTCAAGCTCATGGGTTAATTCTTCAACTTGACGCATAACGCCAATAGCATCTTCAACATCAACCTGAAAAGCAATGCCGGTGCCGGGTTTGTTGTCGAATTCTGCGGCTTTGGCGATGGTTTCCAGAATATGTCGGCTAAGGTGCTCTTCGACCAAAAGTAACAACACATCGCGTTGAGTTTCCAGGGTCAGCCCAAAAAAGGTCTTCGATTGAACCAATCCTTCCCCCCGTGCAGAGTTGATGACCGTGGCACCTTTAGCCCCGTTTTTACGGGCGGTATCAAGCACCAGGTCGGTTTTGGTATCTTCAACAAAGGCAATAATTAATTTGAAATGCATGGTTTTCCTCAGTGGTTAGATGAGCGGCGGCGGTTAACAAGCCAATGTGCGGTTTGCGCGTAACCAAGTACCGCAATGACGGGGAACAAGCTGGCAAAGGCGATTAAACCAAAACCGTCCAATAACGGGTTGCGGCCGGGAATGGCATGAGCCAGCCCTGAGCCTAATGCCGTCACCAAGGGCACAGTAACCATTGTTGTTGTCACTGTGCCCGAGTCAAAAGCCAGGCCAATAATTGATTTGGGAGCAAACAGTGTTTGTATCAAAACAATTATATAGCCACCGACAATAAAAAAATAAAGATCAATTCCCGTTACAATGCGAAAGGATCCCAAAGCCAGACCAAAGCTGACACCTATGGCAACAGCAATGCGTAAGCCCCAAGCGCGAATGGTACCGCCTGAAATTTGTTCGGCTTTAATGGCAACGGCGAGTAAAGAAGGTTCGGCTAGGGCGGTAGCAAAACCGATACAGGCTGCAAAAACATAGACCCACATATAAGATTGCCAGGAGATGACCTGATCTGGTGAGTTAACACCCAAAAATTCAGGCGTAGTCAACTGGGATGCCATCAATAACCCAATCGGGAATAAAGCCATATCCAGTCCCTGCAGAAAAAAAACAATACCGAGCAAAACAAAAACGAACCCGACCAGCGTTTTTTTTGCGTTGATTAAAGGTCTGCGAATAACCAATAACTGAAAACCAATGAGAACAACAGCAATAGGCAAAAAATCTATACAGGTTTCCAGTAATTTCAAGGCAAAGTTAAACAGCCATTCAATCATGCAAGCATTCCGTAAGCCATGACAAAAATCATCGGAGTCAATGATGCAAAAACGACGAGACCAAAGCCATCGGTCATCGGGTTACGACCCTTGATTGCAGTCGCCAGACCAACGCCAAGTGCTGTTACCAAAGGCACGGTAATGGTCGAAGTGGCGATGCCGCCAGAATCATACGCGATACCAATGATCTCGGCAGGCGCAAAGGGCGTCATGATGGCCACACAGCTATAAGCACAGAACACAGGGTAATGCACTGGCCAGCCACGAAGAATTCTTAATACGCCAATGACAATGGCAAAACCAACGGACAGGGCTACGGTAATACGTAATCCTAATGCATAACTGTCCCGGGCGGCATTGGTTTGTTCGGTAATATTATCAGCAATGGCTATTATTGCGGCTTTATCGGCAATAGCTATCAAGGCGGGTTCGGCCACTGCCGCGCCAAAACCCAGACAAAATGAAAAAACCAATAGCCAGAATAAGCTGCCTTTGCGGGCAAAAGCAAAAGCCATCGATTCGCCCAGCGGAAACAGGCTTTGCTCCAGGCCTTGAATAAACAGGGTAAGACCGATGATGACAAAGAGCGTGCCACTAATTAAATGGCCAACATCAGGTATCGGTTGACCAATAATCAGAACCTGAAAAATCAAAACAACAGCAAGTATAGGCAACAGATCAAGAAAACTGCTCAATAATTGCTTAATAAAACGGTTCTTTAACATTGACTGGCCAATTTTTTGAAGATGTCTTGATTGTATAGTAAAGTTGTTGCTTAACGCTACCCGGTTAATAAAATGCTTTAAAAATGTAGCCGGTTTTTATGCAACGCGAAGTGACTGGTGAGCAGCAAATCAAACATTGCCATGCCATGACCTGTGAACTGGACAACGCGGAAAATATAATTCCGCTTAACTTCATACAAAATTTACACGCGGGATAATAAAGTCGCTCCCTGTCTCATCAACATCGTACAAGCCAGCGCTATAATCGTTGTTAGCCAGGTTATAAGTTCGCAGGATAATTTCAGCTAATCCGGTTACCAAATCATAATCACCCAAGTCTTTTAAATTAACCCATCTTGCTTCGGATGCATCGCTCTGTGCGATGGGTTGACAGTTTTCATCACCGGTCAACAGAGCCAAATAAACAATAATTACATAATGAAATCCTTCGATGCGTCTTTCGACTACCGCGACAATATTCTTAACTTGGGTATCCAGGCTTGTTTCTTCCCTGATTTCTCGTTGGCAAGCCTCGGACAGGAATTCATCTGCTTCCAATTTACCACCGGGAATAGACCATAAGCCCATGGCGGGTGGCTCATTACGTTTAATCAGTAATATGTGTTTTTGATGGTTAAACACTATCCCGCTAACACCCAGAGTGGGCACTGATAATAATTGTGTGTTATTTTGCATAATTTCCACTTTAACTGTTCGTATATCCAAACAAATCAACGTATTGAATATTATTAATAATTCTGCACCAAAATATTCCACCAGATTTTATCTGTTTTTCGTAAAAGAAAAACTTCTTTCGTATAGCTATTCAATTATGTAGAATACTGAACATATTGTTATATATCCTACATATTTATTATGGACCGCCCCTGGCTAATTCTTATTATCAGTTTACCGACCCAAAATGCCACCAAGCGTATGCGTGTTTGGCGGGCACTTAAAGCCTTGGGTTGCTGCGTGCTGCGCGATGGTGTTTATTTATTGCCACATAGACCGGGGTTTCGGCAAGCTTTTCAGGTTCAGGCCGAAGAAGTCAAAGCCTGTGGCGGCAATGCTCATTTGTTATTTCTGGACAGTGATAATCAGGAGCAGCAAAGCCTGTTCGAAGCGCTTTTCGATCGCTCTGATGATTATGCCAAGCTGCTCGAAACCCTCCGGCAAGCCGTTCATGCATTGGAGTCCAAGGATGCAAGCCAAGCACAACGGCGAGTATTACGATTTCGCAAGGATTTTGAGGTATTGGCGGCGCTGGATTTTTTTCCGGGCGCAGCTCGGGAGCAAGTGGCTTCGGTTTTGGAGGATATGGAGTCCGCCATCAGCGCTCGTCAGTCACCGGATGAGCCTCATTCCGTGCAGCGCCGGGTCAAATTATTGCAACGCCAGGATTATCAAGGCCGGTTATGGACGACACGGCAGCGGCCTTGGATAGATCGGCTTGCCAGCGCTTGGCTAATTCGACGCTTTATTGACACCGAAGCCCGGTTTATCTGGCTTGCATCACTGGATAAATGTCCTTCTGAGGCGCTGGGTTTTGATTTCGACGGCGCTGCGTTCACACATACAGGGGCTAAAGTCACTTTCGAGGTTCTATGTGAGAGCTTCGGACTGATACAGGATACAGCCCTGAATCGTATTGGCGCATTAGTGCACTTTCTTGATGTTGGCGGAGTTCCTGTGCCGGAAGCGGCAGGACTGGAAACTCTCATCGTTGGAATGCAGCAGCGTTGGTTAGGTGATGATGAACTTCTCGCCGAAGTGGAAAAAATTTTTGACGCCTTTTATCAAGCCTTTTCTGGAAACCGCTCATGAACAAATCTCATCCCCAACCCCCGCAAACGCTTCCGCAACCGGTCACTTTGGGATACGCTTTCCGGTATTGGTTAAAGCTTGGTTTTATCAGTTTTGGCGGCCCGGCCGGACAGATTTCCATCATGCACCAGGATTTGGTTGAACAAAAGCGCTGGATTTCAGAAAAACGGTTTTTGCATGCGCTTAATTACTGCATGTTATTGCCGGGGCCCGAAGCGCAACAATTGGCAACTTATATTGGTTGGTTGATGCATCGTACCTGGGGCGGCATCATTGCAGGGCTGTTGTTTATTCTGCCGTCGCTGTTTTTGTTGATTTTGCTAAGCTGGATTTATATTCGCTTTGGTCAGGTTCCGGAAGTGGCCGGTGTGCTCTATGGCATCAAACCAGCTGTTACGGCTATTGTGCTGTTTGCAGCTCATCGTATTGGCTCGCGGGCTTTAAAAAACGGGGTGCTGTGGATGCTTGCGGTGCTGGCTTTTTTGGCGATCTTTGTTTTGCAGGCACCGTTTCCGTTGATTGTGTTGTTTGCAGCCTTGCTCGGTGCTATCGGTGGTCGCATTGCCCCGCAAAAATTTACCGTCGGCGGTGGACACGGTGCAGCCAAACACAATTTTGGTCCCGCTTTGATTGACGATGATACGCCCATTCCCGAACATGCCCGATTCCGTTGGTCGCAGTTACTTAAAATTGCGGGCGCAGGACTGGTTCTGTGGGCTGGCATGATGGGATACCTGTGCGGTCAATACGGCTGGAATGGTGCGCTGACACAAATGGGCTGGTTTTTTACCAAGGCTGCATTGCTGACTTTCGGTGGCGCTTATGCGGTATTGCCTTATGTTTATCAGGGGGCGGTAGAGCATTACCATTGGTTAAGCGCCACGCAAATGATTGATGGTCTGGCGTTGGGTGAGTCCACGCCTGGCCCGTTGATTATGATCGTTACTTTTGTCGGCTTTTTGGGCGGCTGGAGTCAGTTACCGTTCGGGTCTGATTCTGCGTTAATGGCCGCTATCGCTGCTGCGCTGGTAGTGACTTACTTTACTTTTCTACCCAGTTTTTTGTTTATCCTGGCCGGTGGCCCGCTGGTAGAATCTACCCATGGCAATTTAAAATTCACCGCGCCGTTATCGGCGATTACCGCCGCCGTGGTGGGTGTTATTCTCAATCTTGCCGTGTTTTTTGCCTGGCATGTATTCTGGCCGCAAGGTTTCGCCGGACATTTTGACGGCGTTGCCGCGCTGATTGGAGCGGGAGCCTTACTGGCACTGTTCCGTTACAAGGCCGGTGTCATTCCGGTTATTGCCGCTTCCGGTGCGGCCGGTTGGTTGTTTTTATTCCTTATGCCTTGGTTGGTAAAGAGCTTTTCTTAAAAGCCAAAGCGAGGAGGTCGGGAGGGATTTATCTAATAAAATCCCCGCAGGCGTTACGGAGTTTGCAACCCCGTTATTCACGTTTTGAACGTTATTGAAGCTCTTAGGATGGGTAGAGGCGATAGCCGAAACCCATCATAATCAACCTCCAATGCGATGGGTTTCGCGTTGCTCTACCCATCCTACGCAAACCGCCCAATCATATTTTCCGCTTTTTCAGCGAACTGCCCAAGATTACCTTTTTTACCTTATTGACTGGAATAACCAGGACGTAACAGGTAAATGTTGGGTACAAGAACCGTATTTCTGAAGCCGGTCGGGGTTTGCAACCCCGACCGGAACGTTTGAGCTCGTAGGATGGGTAGAGGCGATAGCCGAAACCCATCATAATCAACCTCCAATGCGATG
>JBAXXH010000014.1:0-46197 GCA_037127995.1 Methylococcaceae bacterium
TGAAAAACTCAAGTGACATAGGTTCGAGAGGAATGGTTGGGTTGGACGCTTACAATATAACGGGAACAATCTTTTGTTGATTGACACTAAGGCAGCTCGCAATAAATCAGCCCCTACTTTATAGTCTTCACTGGCTTAACTTAATAGCAGTGACGTGCCCCGACACCTTGTCAATTTGGAGTGCAAACCTGGGTTTGTACTCCGGATTTTAGGCAGCTCACAATAAATAAACTCTCACTTTATAGTCTCCACGCGCTTTGTAATGAAACATTGTAGAAATTATTAAGCCGGCGAGCTCCCAGAGTCAGGCAATGAGGGGGGGGTATTTATTGCGGGTTACCTACTGCCATCATTACAGACAAACTGAGAGCCGTCATAATGTGAAATACCCGCTTTTTTACCTGATGCGTGTGATGGTGTAGTTATTCAGCGAAAGGGCTAAGTAGTCGTGAAGGGAGATTGAAATAACAGAGGAATAAAATCAGGCAGACAAGGCTAGCGTCGGCAATAGACTCAGCCAAAGCAAAAAAACGGCGAAAGCCGTTATTTTTGTTACAGAAAAGTGTGTTGGACTGGAGCTCTGAATAAATAGTGGGGAGGTTAAAAATTAAGCATTTTGTAGTGTTTATCTACCCTTTAACCAAAAAACAGGTGATATGCCCTATTCAGTAGGTGATATGCCGCACTAAAGGGTGATAAATTAAACTGGCGGGTGGCTTGTAGCCTGATGTTGGAAGCATTAATGCTGAACAAACCAATTATACTGAGCAATTAAAATGCCAAATTTAGCGGCATTTTGTCGCGCGGCAATATGTCACATTTTCAAGACTTAATTAAGCCGCTAAACTCTTGTTCAACTTGTCGTTGCTCTCTTTACAACATCAGTTAACCATCCTTCCTCTCGATAATGCGGACTGCACAGTGGGTTCGCATTTTTTTTAACGGGACTATTATGAAACGCAGACAGACATCCATCGATTTTCGCCCGATCAACCATGCCGAACTCAGCAGAAAAACCGCAGTCCATGAAGCGGGTCATGCCGCTGCAATTTATCTCGGTAACAAACAAAAACAACTGCCGCCGGTTTTTTTTCAGGTTTTTACAAAAAAACTAAACTATGACTTTCAACCGGCTAAATGTTTATGCCAATCGGGTGATGAGTGTAAGTATTGCTTTACTAAAATAGAGGGTGGGCGTTTGATTCATACCTTGCCATCCTCAGTTGAGGAAGCAGTCTGTGATTTTTCTTTAACACAAAAACAGGCTTATCAAAGCGCTTTTGAAGCGGATATTATCAATTTACTCGCCGGCCCCTTGGCCGAGGCCAATTATATTGCCATGCGTGACAATGAACCGATTAATTCACGCCTGATAAATTTGAATGCCCTGCGTTATTATGGCGGCTCTGCTGATTTAGAGGCCATCAACGACTATCTGGACTGTCTTGTTACCAGCCAGTCGGGCCGAGAAAAAAAACTGACTGAGTTATTTTTGGCAGCTTTCAATTTTATAAGCGATAGATCGAATTGGCATGCCATTATGGCCTTGGCGGATTACATTTTAGCGGACAGTAAAAATATCATCGATTGTGAGGAAATAATGGCCGTACTTGATGATCACTGTTTTATACACAGAAAAAATACCTGGTGCTAATGATCAGCGTTAGACATATTCTCGCGCACCAAACAATGCGGTGCCAATCCGGACAATAGTCGCGCCTTCTGCAATCGCGGCGTTTAAATCGCCACTCATCCCAAATGAGTAGGTATCCAGTTCGGGATTGTTCAATTTTACAACCGCCTCATAAAGTGTTTTATAAGGTTGACGTTGCAAGTCAAAATCCTCTTCAGGCATGGGAACCGCCATCACACCACGCAACTTTATGTTGGGCAATGCCGCCACACGTTCACACAATTGCGGCAATTCATTCAGGGTAATACCGGACTTGCTTTGTTCGCCGCTGATATTAACTTGCAGACAGATGTTTAATGGCGGTAAGCTAGCGGGGCGTTGCTCGCTAAGACGTTTGGCAATCTTAAAACTATCAACACTGTGTACCCAGTCAAAATGCAGGGCAAGTGCTTTGGTTTTATTGGATTGTACCGGCCCAATAAAATGCCAGGTAATGTCATACGCGCCCAGTTCCTGTTGTTTTTTTAGCGCTTCCTGAGAATAATTTTCGCCAAAGTGGCGTTGTCCCGCTTGATAAGCAGCTGCAATATCCTTTGCGGTTTTGGTTTTGCTCACCGCCAGTAACAGAACCGATCCCGGTTTACGGTGGTAAGCCACTTCAGCTTGTCTGATTTGCGCAAGTATAAGGTTAAGTCTGGTATTTATCATAGTCATCAGGGAATAATTAAAACGTCATTAAACAGTATCGCTTCAAAAAAGCAAAGAATTGCGCTAGAGTGTAAAAATTTAATTGTTTTTATCGACTACTTTACCCGGAAATTTTATGGATATTGCAGAGTTACTGGCTTTTTCAGTTAAAAATAAAGCATCGGATTTACATTTATCGGCTGGATTGCCCCCCATGATCCGGGTTGATGGTGATATAAAACGAATTAACATGCCGGCACTGGATCATAAAACGGTGCATGCCTTGATTTATGACATCATGAATGACAAGCAGCGGCGTGATTATGAAGAATTTTTAGAAACCGACTTTTCGTTTGAGCTGCCCGGAATTGCCCGTTTTCGTGTTAATGCCTTTAACCAGCAACGTGGGGCGGCGGGTGTTTTTAGAACAATTCCCTCAAAGGTGCTATCTCTGGAAGATTTGAATGCACCCAAGTTTTTTGAAGAATTGACCAGAAAGCCTCGTGGCATGATTTTAGTCACCGGGCCTACGGGTTCCGGTAAATCGACTACACTGGCGGCGATGATTAATCATATTAATTGCAATGATTTCGCCCATATACTGACCATTGAAGACCCCATCGAATTTGTTCATGAAAGCCAAAAATGTTTAATTAACCAGCGCGAGGTGCATCGTGATACGCATGGTTTTAATGAAGCGTTACGCTCGGCGCTGCGTGAAGACCCCGATATTATTATGGTGGGTGAAATGCGTGATTTGGAAACCATTCGCCTGGCATTAACAGCGGCGGAAACGGGTCATCTTGTTTTTGGTACGTTGCATACGACCTCTGCGGCAAAAACTATCGACCGTATTATTGATGTCTTTCCGGCCGCAGAAAAAGACATGATTCGGTCTATGCTGTCAGAATCGTTACAGGGCGTCATTTCGCAAACACTTATGAAAAAGACGGGCGGTGGCCGCGTTGCCGCACATGAGATTATGGTGGGCACATCGGCGATCAGAAACCTGATTCGGGAAGCCAAGGTGGCACAAATGTATTCCGCCATTCAAACCGGGCGTAAAGACGGTATGCAAACACTGGATCAAAACCTGAGGGAACTGGTTGATAAAGGCTTGGTGACTTCAAAAGAAGCCATGATTAAAGCCGTTAATAAAGATGGCTTTCGTTAAGGAGTAAATCATGAATTTTAACGTGTTATTTACATTAATGGCTCAAAAAAAAGCCTCTGATTTATTTATAACAGCAGGACGGGCACCCACTATTAAAGTTGATAACGCGCTTATCGAGACGTCCAAAACGCCACTGACAGCCGAACAGTCTTTAGAAGCGGTGCTGAGTATTATGAATCAGCGGCAAAAAGATGAGTTTGAAAATACCAAAGAATGCCAATTTGCTATTGGTGTGCCGGAATTTGGTCGGTACCGGGTTAGTGCTTTTACCCAACGAGATTCTGCCGGCATGGTTATGCGCCGGATTGAAAACGAAATTCCCGATGCCGAGTCTTTGTTTTTGCCGCCTATTTTAAAAGAAATGATTATGGAAAAGCGTGGACTCATTCTTTTTGTGGGCGCTACGGGTACCGGTAAATCAACGTCCTTGGCGGCCTTAATCAAGCATCGCAATCAGAACAGTAACGGGCATATTATTACTATTGAAGATCCGATAGAGTTTCAGCATCCGCATCTGGGTTGTATTATTACCCAGCGCGAAGTGGGCATTGATACAGAATCTTATGAAGTGGCTTTAAAAAATACGCTGCGGCAGGCACCTGACGTGATTTTGATTGGTGAAATCAGGACGCGGGAAACCATGCAGAATGCCATTGCTTTTGCTGAAACCGGACATTTATGTCTGTCTACACTGCATGCCAACAACGCCAATCAGGCCTTGGACCGGATTTTACATTTCTTTCCTGATGAAATGCATAGTCAGTTATTGATGGATTTGTCACTAAACCTGAAAGGAATTGTTGCTCAACAACTGATTAAGCGCTCTGACGGTAAAGGTCGTTATCCGGCCGTTGAAATATTGATTAATACGCCTTTGGTTAAGGATTATATTCGTAAAGGCGAGATTGAAAAGCTCAAAGAGTTAATGAAAAATTCACGCGAACAAGGTATGCAGACTTTTGACCAAGCACTGTATGACTTGTATACGGCTGGAAAAATCGGTTACGAAGATGCCCTAAATTCAGCAGACTCAAGAAACGAGGTTCGTTTAATGATCAAATTGAGCGCTGGAAACATAGCCGCTTTTGAAGAAGATGAATCGCTGTTATCAGAAATGGATCAGGACAAAAGCTTCTCTGATAACATTTTTAAAAAGCCCTCGGGGGGCTAAAGTGCTGGTAACCAAAAAACCGCCACAGATTCACTGATTATAAATAGATTAAATAGGTGAATTTGTTGTAACTTTTGGATCTATTAAGTTAAGCCGTTCGCTGAGCGGAGTCGAAGCGATTTTGCTGGCTTCGGCTCCGCTCAGCCAACGGTTTATCTTGCTTAGAGGTGCTTAACTTAAAAGCATTGGGTCTTAACCCTTCGTTTTTTAGACACGACCATTTTAGCTATTATTGTCATGACAATGTCGGTCGATTGTACTATTATTTTACAAATATTGGAGGAATTATGACTACTCGAACAAACCGCACAACCAAACTTGACCTACGTTTATCGCAGGATGCAAAGCAAACTCTGAGCGCGGCTGCTCAGGCGGCACATTGCTCTGTCAGCCAGTTCGTATTGAAGAGCGCCTTAGAACGCGCCGCCGAAACGCTTACTGAGCGGCAACGTTTTGAACTCAATGCTGATCAATGGAAAGAATTCATGGACGCACTTGATGCACCGGCTCAGATTGTGCCGCAGATTCAACGATTGTTGCGTGAACCGAGTCCCTTTGATACGCAGATTGTCGAATGACGGATTTTCGTATTGAGAAGCTGCGCCGTGACCATCCGATTGACACTTTTACCTGTGGATATAAAGAGCTTGACCGCTTTCTCATTCGCTATGCCATTGGCAATCAGCAAGCCAACGCCTCACAAACTTATCTAGGGCTACACGGCACCGAAGTCATAGGTTTCTACAGTCTCGTTGTTGGTGAAGTCGCCTTTGTCGATGCACCAGAACGATTGACCAAGGGATTAGCTCATCACCCTGTCCCCATTATGTTATTAGCGCGGCTGGCTGTCAGCTCCGTGTGGCAAGGTCGTCGGATTGGTTCCGGCTTATTGAAGGACGCGATGCTACGCACATTGCAAGCCGCTGACATTGGAGGTATTCGTGCTTTTGCCGTTCACGCCAAAGATGAACCCGCCAAGCACTTCTACGAACGGTTTGGCTTTGTACCCTCAGCGACAGACCCGCTACACCTCTTCCGCCTTATTAAAGATTTGCGGCGTTCTCTCGAAGAATAAAGCTTGCCTATCTTCACCTCCAATGCCGACCGAAACGTTTGAAGACTCCAATAGCTTTCAAAACCTAAGACAACACCGTGTTGATGTATTCAAACCTTTCCGATTAGCACGAGACATTAGAGGCGTAACCCATGGAATTAGATTATGTTGAATAAAGGTTCCCCAGCCACTGAAATTAAAAAAGCCGATCTCACTAAAATCAAAAAACTGGAAGAAGCTTTAGCCAAGCTTAAATCCGGCGAAGAAAACTATTATGTAATCACCAAACTGAGCAGTATTAAAAGCCTTTGCCAAAATGAAACTATACGGCAGCATTACTGTTGGCACTTGTTTGATTGCGTGAAGAGACAATTGGTAACAGAGACTGACCAGCAAACGCTTCAAGAACAGTTTATATGTAATCTGTTGGATGAAATTGCACAAGTCATGGTTGAGATGAAGGAAGGGAAAGAAGTTGGCGATGCACTTCGCAAGTATCAAAGTCAACTCGCTCATTTCCAGTCTGATTACGAAAAATTCAAATGGACAACTGTCCGCTTGATTAAAAGCACAGAATTATTGATCATTGAGTATCTGATTCTCTGTCTGCTTAGCACCGACGAATATGCGCAAAAATTAGCGTATCACGCAACCCGGTCATATGTTGAACAGTATGATTCCAGTGTCGGTACCGGCTTAATCGCAAAATCCATTCCGATGCTGGAGGATGTGATGACATTTTGGCGAGGAATTGCGTTTAGCGGAGCCATCAAAAATATTAACAGGGCGAAAGAGTAGCACTTGAAGCGTGACGGGGTTTGTAATCCCGTTACACACGTTTTAGCCTGCCTGAACTAAACAGCTATACCATACCTAACGCAAACTTTTTGAATAACGGTAAATACCAAACGTTTGGGGCGGGGTTGCAAATCCCGCCCCGCATTCGTTAAATAACGTAATGATCTTGGGTTTCATGTTCTTTTTAAGTTTGGTGATCAGCTCAACATCGCTCATGACTAAAAGTCATAGATAGCATAGTATGCTAAAATCTATCTCCTTAAGATAAGAAATCCATGCAATGAAACAACAAGCATTTGATAGAAATGTACATGTATACAGGAATGATGCATTTGCCGAACTGGTTAAAGATGCAATTAGGTTCTTCAATGGCACTCCTGTTCATACACTTCCTCCGCCAAACTCCTTTTTAGGTACAGGCGTGTATGCTCTCTATTACACAGGGCAAACTCCTCTGTACAACCGATATGCAGAGTTAAACCGTCTTTCATATGATTACCCTATCTATATTGGAAAAGCTGTACCCAGAGGATGGCGACAAGCTCGTTTGTCTGACAACCCTCTAAATCAGTCCCGAGAACTCATTGGACGCCTTCGTGAACATAGTAGAAGTATTATCCTAGGTGCTGAACTTTCGATTGAGGATTTCATGTGCCGCTTTGTTATTTTCGAAGAAGAGGGCTCGGACATGATCAGCACAATAGAAGCGGCTCTAATCAAACTGAATAGACCGCTTTGGAATACGGCTGTTGATGGATTTGGTAACCATGACCCAGGAAGTGGTCGGTATGAACAGGCAAAGTCAGACTGGGATGTTATCCATGAAGGTAGGGGTTGGGCGAACAAATGCAATGGAGTGCATGTAGAAAAAAGTGTAATTATTTCAAAAGCCTTACTTCATTTGAAGGGTCTAGGGCAATCGGTATGAGAACACTTGAAATTTTTTCAGGTGCTGGTGGATTAGCAAAAGGATTAGAGTTATCTGGATTCAATCATGCTGCTTTTGTTGAATTTAACAAACATGCATGCGATTCTCTTGCTGAAAATTTTAACCCAGAACGCGTTTTTTTTGGTGATATTAAGGATTTTGATTTAGATAGTCTTGAGCAAATTGACGTAGTTGCGGGAGGTCCGCCTTGCCAACCCTTTTCACTAGGTGGGAAACATAAAGCCAATCAAGATAGTCGGGACATGTTTCCATATGCTATACACGCTATTGAAAAGCTCGCCCCGAAGGCATTTGTGTTTGAAAATGTAAAAGGGCTACTTCGCCAAACTTTTTCAGATTACTTTGAATATATTATTCTTAGATTAAGCTATCCAGACTTTGCATCAAAAAAGGATTCCGAATGGGAATGTCATCTTGATGAACTACGTAATATTAGTAAGTTTGGCTATACAGGGAAAAAATACAATGTTCAGTTCAAGTTAATAAACGCTGCTAATTATGGGGTGCCGCAAACTCGGGAACGTGTTGTTATTGTAGGTGTAAGGTCTGATCTTTCATTGTCTTGGTCGTTTCCTTCAGAAACGCACTCAGAAGATAGGCTTCTTTGGGATATGTATGTAACTTGGGAATACTGGGATCGTCACAAGATCCCTAAATCATTGCGGCCTGTTTTAATTGGCTCTCTTAGAGAAAAAATAGTTCGCCTATATAATAAATATGGGATGTTTGAGCCTGAGTCACTGCCGTGGAAAACAATCCGAGACACTTTATTTGATACTCCAGATCCCAAATCAAACCACGGAATAATCGATCATATATTCCGTGATGGCGCACGCACCTACCCAGGGCATACAGGGAGCGATTTTGATTGGCCGTCAAAAACAATCAAAGCCGGAGGCCATGGGGTTCCGGGCGGAGAAAATATGATCCGTTTCAATGACGGGAGTGTTCGATACCTCACCACATTTGAAGCGAAGCGAATACAAACTTTCCCCGATGACTTTGTTATCAAAGGTGCGTGGGGGGAGGCTATGCGCCAAATAGGTAATGCCGTTCCCGTATTACTTGCTGAAAAAATAGGTTGTGAGTTAGCAAAGGAAATAAGTCGCATAACATTATACTCAAGCGGAGCTACGAAAAAAGTCGCGCAGCTTGCTTAGGCGCTCATCATCTGTGACGCCCAAGAGATTTACTATGTAAGTTGGTTTCCAATTTAATCCAGAATTGTTATTTTCTGTGTCCGTTATTGGCAAATTGTCGAACTTCATTCTGCCGTATTCATTGCCATAAAGCGGCCAGACACAACAGGCTGCTTTTGGCCGAACTGGATCTGTCAATGTAGGACTCAATCCAAGCTAATGTTTGAAGCTGTCAGATCAAGTTTAGAGTTTTATAACTTATCGTTGGCCTGTTTTCTCAATCACTACAAAGCAAATAATTCGCGCATTTTTTTGCCGGGGCTTTCGGCTCTCATAAAGACTTCACCGACCAAAAAGGCGTAAATGTCATTATCCAGAATCAGTTGCACATCGTCGTGTGTGTGGATGCCGCTTTCGGTGATAATGATGCGATCTTCAGGAATTTGCTGTTTTAAATCCAAGGTGGTTTGCAACGCGGTTTCAAAGGTGCGCAAGTTGCGGTTGTTAATACCGATTAATCGGGTATCCAACTTAAGGGCTCTTTGCAGTTCTTCGGCATCATGAACTTCAACCAGCACATCCATACCCAATTTTGTGGCGGTGTCTGACAGTTCATGCATCAGTTCATCTTCAAGGGCTGCAACAATCAGCAAAATACAATCGGCACCCAAGGCACGGGCTTCATAGACTTGATAAGCATCAATCATAAAGTCTTTTCTTAATACAGGCAGTGGACAGCGTTCTCTGACCATTTGCAAATACGCTTCCGAACCCTGAAAAAATTCTTTATCCGTTAATACCGATAAACAGGTGGCACCATTCATGGCGTAATCCTGACCGATAAGTACCGGCTGAAAATTTTCCCTAATCACGCCTTGGCTGGGTGATGCTTTCTTGATTTCGGCAATAATCGCCGGTTTTTTCTTCAATACCTTATCTTGGATAGCTTTATAAAAGCCACGCGGACGTTCTACTCCACCGGCAATTTCTTCAAGATTGGCTATCGATATACCGGATTTGCGTCTGGCGACTTCTTCGGCTTTTTTTGCCAGGATGGTTTTTAAAATGTCAGGGGTATTAGTCATATTTAGTTGTTAATTCGTTAAGGTTTGAATAAGCGATTAATGCGTCGAGTTTGGCTCTTGCCTCGCCACTGGCGATAACTTGCCGAGCCTTTTCTATACCCGAAGCCAGGGAATCAGTAATATTTGCCGCATAAATGGCAGCGCCTGCATTTAACAGCACGATATCCAGCGCCGCTCCGGCTTGGTTATCCAGCACTGACTTTACCATCACCAAACTGGATACGGCACCGTCAACGGCTAAATCATTAAGACTGGCGCGTTTAAAACCAAACTGTTCAGGGGTAATGGTATAAGTAGTGACTTGGTTATTTTTAAGTTCTGCAATAGTGGAAGCGGAAGCAATGCTGATTTCATCCAGACCATCATCCGCATTGACGATTAACACATGCTGGCTACCCAGTTTTTTTAATACCTGCGCCAGCGGTTCGACCCACTCTTTTGCAAAGACACCGATTAATTGGTTGGGTGCACACGCCGGATTGGATAAAGGGCCTAATAAATTAAACAGGGTTCTAACGCCCATTTCTTTACGCACATTAATGGTGTGCTTCATGGCACCGTGATGTTTGGGGGCAAATAAAAACCCGACACCTATTTCATTAACGCATTGCGTAATTTGTTCAGCGCATAAATTCAGATTAACGCCCGCCGCTTCCAGCAAATCCGCACTGCCACAGCTACTGGACACCGAGCGATTGCCGTGTTTGGCAACTTGCCCTCCCGCCGCTGCCACCACAAAAGCGCAAGTGGTAGAAATATTAAACGTATTCGCGCCATCGCCACCGGTACCGCAGGTGTCGATAACATGCTCGCCAGTGATGGTTACTTTACTGGCCAATTCGCGCATCACTTCAACAGCGGCGGCAATCTCGTCGATAGTTTCGCCTTTGCAACGCAACGCGATTAAAAAACCGCCGATTTGTGCATCAGTCGCTTTGCCGGACATAATCAAACGCATGACCTCACGCATTTCATCGGCGGTCAGGTTTTGTTTATCCAGCAGTTTTTGTAACGCTTTTTGTATGTGCATTTTAAATAAATCCAGGGGAATTTCTAATTGTTCTTTATTCCGTGTTCAGTCCGCTATCAAATCTTATTCGCCTGTTAACTCACATGCCATTCAAGCTCTCTCATTGATTTCATCTCAACAACCAGTGGATGCGCATCAACCGATTTTAGCAATTGCCGTATTTTTTGCTGTACATCTGCCGGATTGATCGCGCGTGGACGCAGCTTTGAATGCTTCGCTGGTTGCTCAAGATGCAAGACTACTCTCAACCTAAGTGCAGCAGATACGGCACGGGCTAATTGCTTTTCATCAGAATGGGTTGCATAAATTTTTGCCGGAATGATTGCTGCCAAGGTATCAAAAACTTTGTGTGCTACTTCTATACCCAAAGCGGATGGTTTTGTGCGTGGATGGAGGCGATAATCTTTAACTTCGATTAACCAAGCGGTTTTATTCGGGTCAACTGCCAACAAATCCAATGACTTGATACCATCTTTTATAGTTATAAACTGATTTCGGTAAAATGACCAGTCATCGTATTTGCCAACTTGCCAATCATCAGGAAAATCAAAATCTAAGCCATCCACGTTAAAACGCTGCATGATCAATCGACTGCCAAAAAGCGGTCGGATTGTGCCAGCTCTTCGTCTAATGCAGCTATATCGCCTATGTCGTCTACAGTGAAACCTTGATCGATGCTGACGCCTTCATGGGTTTGATGAAGCCCAAAGAATTTTGCGTTAACTTTTTTACGAACTGGATCAGATAGCAATATTTCAAGTTCCCGCAGCAAGAAAAGACTGTGCGTAGCAATAAAAACTTGAATGCCTGAGTCAGACAAATCCAAAATACTTTTTGCAACTTGTTTGATGAGTACCGGGTTGAGATTGGCCTCAGGTTCATCCCAGAACAGGTAGCCTTTGTCGAGCAACGCCCCCGTTGCAATCAAACGTGCAAGCATTCCTAATTTGCGCAAGCCTTCGGCGACCAATGGCATTTCCATGCTAGCGTTATCAGTTTTTAAATAAAAGCGCCCATTCCTATCAAGCACTATTGTCCCGCCCATCGCTATTTCTAAAGGCTCAAGAAGCTCTCGAATTCGCTTCTCCTTTGTGCCTCTTTGAATTAATGCGCCGAGTAATAAACAGGTGTCTCGCCAGGTTTCTTCAAACTCAAGATAGTGTCCCTCGTAAACCGAAATGAAGTTAGGATATATGGTTAATAATTCTCGTGTTGGTAAGTACACTGGCGAAACATCTACCCAAGTATTCGGCAACTTTTCGATACTCACCTCAGATTTGCTGTTGCTGGCAAAGCTAAATGCTATATCCCAATCGCTTTGTTCAAACACCAAGCTAATATCGCATCGCTCACGCCCTTGTTTTCTCTTCGCAAGACGACCTAATGACTCAGGCCGGTAAATATTAACCAATTTGTCGGCAAGCCGCGTTTGCAAAACCGATTTAGTCGGTAATGTTGTTTTCGGCTTGCGCCCTTCTTCAGTGCTTACAGATAACACTGAATAAATCATCTTAAGCAAATGTGTTTTACCTGCGCCGTTTTCACCAACGATCACATTCAGATTACGTCCAAATTTAAGATCTGCCGTTGAAAATACGGTCAAGTTGTTAATAGTCATCTGCGTTAGCATGGTTTTTTCTCCTTGGAGGTATAGAGCCTTGACCATTTAACGTTCATATACTGGAGCGTAAAATAGTAAACCTTACCGCTCCAAAAAATTCCTCAGCAAATCATGGCCATGTTCCGTCAAAATAGATTCCGGATGAAATTGTACGCCTTCGATATCCAGGGTTTTATGCCTGAGGCCCATGATTTCATCCAAATTACCTGCGTCATCCAGTGTCCACGCTGTAATTTCCAGACAATCAGGTAACGTGGCCTGTTCGATAACCAGAGAATGATAACGGGTAGCCGTGAACGGATTAGACAAGCCTTTAAACACGCCAAGATTATGATGATAAATCAGTGACGTTTTACCGTGCATGATATGTTTGGCATGGATAACATGGCCGCCAAAGGCATAACCGATACTTTGATGCCCCAAGCAAACGCCCAGAACAGGATATTTTCCGGCAAATTTTAAAATGGCTTCAACCGATACACCGGCTTCTTTAGGTGTGCAAGGGCCGGGGGAAATGACAATTTTATCCGGTGCCAGCTTTTCTATATCCGCGATGGTCACCTGATCATTACGCACAACCGTAACATCCGCACCCAGTTCGCCAAAATACTGCACCAGATTATAAGTAAACGAATCGTAATTATCGACCATGACTACTTTTACTGCACTCATGCCTGTTCTCCTTCCAGGCCTGCTTCGGCCATACTGACGGCACGAAATATAGCGCGGCCTTTGTTCATGGTTTCATCCCATTCGTTTCTGGGTACAGAATCGTAAACGATACCGGCACCCGCTTGTATATGTAACCGCTGGTCTTTAATAACAGCGGTTCTAATGGCAATGGCGGTATCCAAATTTCCGGACCAAGCGATATAACCGACAGCACCTGAATAAACGCCGCGTTTTACGGGTTCCAGTTCATCAATAATTTCCATTGCGCGTATTTTTGGCGCACCGCTAACCGTTCCGGCCGGAAAAGTGGCTGCCAGTACATCAAAGGCATTTTTACCTTGCTGAAGTGTTCCGGTGACATTGGAAACAATGTGCATCACATGAGAATAGCGTTCGACGATCATTTTATCGGTCAATTGTACTGTGCCACAAACAGCAACACGCCCCGCATCATTGCGGCCTAAATCAATCAGCATTAAGTGTTCCGCCAGTTCTTTGGGGTCTGCCAATAATTCGTGTTCAAGAGCAATATCCTGTTCAGGCGTTGCACCGCGCCGACGGGTTCCGGCAATCGGGCGCACCGTCACGGTATTATCTTCCAGTCTGACCAATATTTCCGGTGACGAGCCAACGATATGAAAATCATCCAGATTCAGGTAAAACATATAAGGCGATGGATTTAAGCAGCGCAAAGCGCGGTATAAATTCAGTGGCGAAGCGGTATAAGGAATGGACAGGCGCTGCGATAAAACGACCTGCATAATGTCGCCGTCGGTAATATAGTCCTTGGCTTTTAATACCGCCTCTTCAAAACCTTGTTGGGTAAAGCCGGAGACAAAATCAGTCTCTTCAACCGTGCAAGGGTTGGCATGTTTTTGGGGTTTGGCTTGCAGGTCACGCAGTTTGACCGCCAGTTCAGAGACTCGCGCCACCGCACGCTGATAGGCATCGGCTTCTTCCGGGTGTGCATGTGTCAATAACAACACCTTGCCGGACAGATTATCAAACACCAGAATTTCTTCTGACACCATCAGCAAAATATCAGGACATCCCAGCGGGTCGGGCTTTTCTGTTCCACGCAAACGCGGTTCTATATAACGAATGGTTTCATAACCAAAATAACCGACCAGACCGCCATTAAAGCGAGGTAAATCGGCAATGTCGGGCACGTTATAACGCTGCTTGAATTGCTCAATCCAGACTAGCGGGTTGTCGTGCGTTACGGTTTCCAGTAAGACGCCGTCTTTTTCTACCCGAATTTGAGTGCCGTTGATTTTAACGACCGTTTTACAGGGCAGTCCTATAATGGAATAACGCCCCCATTGTTCACCACCGTGAACCGATTCAAATAAATAGGAATAAGCGCTATCAGCTAATTTCAGATAAGCACTTAAAGGCGTATCCAAATCAGCCAAGACTTCGCGGCTAACCGGAATACGGTTGTAGCCTTGTAGGGCCAGGTGATTAAATTGTTCTAGGGTCATGGTGTTATTCGAATAGTTGTAAATCAATAACCTGATTTAATCAGCGGAAATGCTTATCCAGCTAGTGTATGGAGTGGTCATGTTGTTTTGAATTTTGAGCGATAAGCAAGTCTGGAATACCCACGCCATTAATACCCGTATTTAAACACGCTATTTGCCATTGAATTATTTCAGCCCAATCTATTTTCAAGGGTAACAGTGTGATGCTTCGCAATAATTCAACAATTTTATGTTGTTTTTTATGATTAAAAAAGATACCAATTCTGCAAGAATAATATCATTGATAGCAATCAGATTGTCTTCAAGCATAACATCTAATTTAGCAGAATTAGCGCCACTTTTAAAATAATCAACCCAAATAGAAGTATCAACCAGAATGTGCATTGCGGTTTCTAAGTAAATCCATGTCCATATCAAGATTAATTTTGCCTTTATAAGCCCTTAGTTCAGCGATTAGCTCTTGCCGAGCCACTATAATAACTTCAATTTTTGTTTTAATATCGGTTAATTGCATGGCTTCTTCCATTAACTGATCGGGTAAATCAAGTGTTGTTTTCATTCTTGCAGATCTCTGTTGTGAGTAACTTGCCAGTATCGTTAACCCAATTCTTCGAAGCTACAAAAGTTGGGTTACCAAACAGCGTGCAACCCAACCTGCGCGACTTGCTTGTATAGAGACCTTCGTTGATTAAGCGACATTATTTTCTGTAGGGCGTGCCGTTCGCGCCTTGAAAAATAAGGCACGCACGGCACGCCCTACGTACTTAATTAAATATCTCAACTACATGAGGAAATTCAGTAAAGATAAGGCTATGCTCCAGGTCGCCTGTATTTTTGTAAAATTTCATAATCCCCTCTGAACCACACAACCAAAATTCTTTACAACCTCTGGCAAAATAGAGCTCTTTTTTTTCATCCATCTCCGCAGTGGTATTTGACGGCGATATGATTTCAATACAGATTTCAGGCGCTTCAATAAAGGGTGTCATATCTTGGTTGGTTTGGATAAACTGGGCTGATGCCCAGGCAACATCCGCCACTTTTGTGCCTTCACTGGTTTCTATTGAGCACTCCGCGATCACTGTGCCGGTGTGCATCATGCGACTGAGCAAGGCGACGATTTTTGCCTGATAGATTCCATGCCTGTTGCTTGCAGGACTCATCACGATATTGCCCCATTTATCAGTCTGAATTTTAAAAGGTAAATTTGCCAATACAGAATTTTCACAAATACTTGCCCAATTCATAAAATTATCCTACCAGGGATGCAATTTGGGGTAGTCCCTACAAAACAGTGCAGGTCTATAAAACCAATAAGTTGCGATAATTTATATGTCACGTTTATGGTTTATAGATAGTTATAAATCAATGGATTGGAAAAACACATATTGCTTAATATGCCTCACCTGCATCAGTTTGTAGGGGCTACCCAATTTGGAGTATGTAGCAATTAGCCGCGATATAACAGAGGGGATCGAGGGTAATGGTGAATCTCCACGCCCTCGATTCCGTTTTACTCCATCGAGGCTACTTGCTACTTGCTACAAAAGTTGGGTTGCCAAACGTAGGCAACCGAACCTGCGCGACTATTTTCTTATCGAGTTGGAGTTGTTAGCTTCAAAGAACTGTTGGAGCAATCACCTGTACTTACAACACCTAAAAACGCATTAAGCTCTACTTTACATTTTTCTATATTCAAGCCATTAGATCCATCACTTGATATATTGGTTACATAAGGCCCTGCAGATGTGCAGCCAGCCAAAAGACCAGTAACACAAAAAGTAAAAAACATTTTCGATAAATTCATTCAAAATCCACTCTTAGCAGTTAAGAAATATTTATTAGGATACATTGAAAAGGCAAATGTTGGGTTACGCTATCGCTAACCCAACCTACAAAATCAGCCTCTAAACGGCCAACGCCAATTCTGCACGCATTTCGTCAATAACTTTTTTGTAATCCGGCTGGCTAAAAATCGCTGAACCGGCTACAAATGTATCTGCACCGGCTGCTTTAATGGCGCGAATGTTATCGACTTTTACGCCGCCATCAATTTCCAGACGAATATTAAGACCACTGTCGTCAATCCGTTTTCTTACCAGCTTTAATTTATCCAAAGCTGAAGAGATAAATGATTGACCGCCAAAACCCGGGTTAACCGACATTAATAAAATCATGTCCAGCTTGTCCATCACATAATCCAGATAATGAAGTGATGTGCCTGGGTTAAATACCAATCCGGCTTGGCAACCGCAATCTTTAATCAATTGCAGAGTGCGGTCGATATGCACAGAGGCTTCAGGATGGAAAGTAATGATGCTGGCACCGGCTTTGGCAAAATCAGGAATTAAACGGTCAACGGGTTCAACCATCAAATGCACGTCAATCGGTGCCGTTACGCCGTGTTTTCTTAAGGCTTCACAAACCAAAGGCCCGATGGTCAGATTGGGCACGAAATGATTGTCCATTACATCAAAATGTACAACATCAGCGCCATCAGCTAAAACTCTATCAACATCTTCGCCTAATTTGGCAAAATTGGCTGAAAGTATGGAGGGAGCAATCCAGTTTTTGTTCATTTTCTGTTCCTCTGCGTAAAATTGTTTATTATATCTTTTTTTACCCGTTGCTCCTCGTTATAAAACAACGGCGGTTGCCATCATACAGGAAACACAATCGATGAAACTAGTGACCTTTACTCATAACAATCAAACGCGTGTTGGTGCGGTTATTAATGATGCCGTTGTTGACAGTTGCGGCAGCGCGGATATTCCGGCGTCCATGATTGAGTTTCTTGGCGCAGGCGCTACCGCATTATTGGCCATGCAGACACTGATTGACACCAGTAATGCGCGTATTGCCTTGGCTGAGGTTAAGCTAAATGCGCCGGTGCCAAGGCCGGGGAAATATCTGGGAATCGCCTTAAACTATGCCGACCATATAACCGAAACGGGTCGTGACCAACCTGAATATCCCAGTTTTTTTACCAAACAAAGTAGCTGTGTTATCGGCTACGGTGATGCTATACACCGGCCCAAGGTGTCCGATAAACTGGACTACGAAGGTGAATTGGCTTTTGTTATCGGCAAACGTTGCCGCCATGTGCCTGTCGATAAAGCGCATCAGGTGATTGCCGGTTTTACCATTGCCAATGATGTATCGGTACGCGACTGGCAAATGCGCTCACCGACGATGACGATTGGTAAATCATTTGATACCTGTGGGCCGCTGGGGCCGTGGATAGTCACTCCTGACGAACTACCAGACCCGCATAACCTGGCCATTAAAACCTGGATTGATGACGAGCTGCGGCAGGATGGCAATACCCGCCAGATGATTTTTAATTGTTATGAAATGGTCGCTTATTTATCACTAGCCATGACACTGGAACCGGGCGATGTAATTACTACCGGAACGCCCAGCGGTGTCGGCGTAAAAATGCAGCCGCGTGGTTATCTAAAACCCGGACAAACCGCCAGAATTGAAATCGAAGGCATAGGTACACTGTCCAATCCGGTTATCGAAGAACCTGATTTTATTAACGCTAAGGCCTATTAGGTTTTTCAGAAGCCAAAATACGCTATTATTTACCAATCAAACACACTGGCTCACTCAGGATAATCCATGTCCAAACATAAACCCTTAATCGATAATGACGCCGCAACGGCTACCCGTTTGTTGCGGCTCTGGCATAACTGGATGGATCGCAATGTTTACGATCTTGCCCGACAGATGCGCTTGAGTTACGTACCGCCGCTAATGGTTTATCTGGCGGCGGGTTTATCAGGCTTAACCGGTATCGTCGGCACTTTTTTCGTTAAGGAATATCTGGGCTTGTCCGCCGAATTTCTGGCGACCTTAAGTTTTTGGGTGATGCTGCCCTGGGCGCTAAAGATGCCACTGGGTCATTTGGTGGATTTGCTCTGGCGCTATAAGGCAGGCTTGATTTATCTGGGTGCCGGGTTGATTGCGGCAAGTTTGCTGATCTTGACTAATCTGCTCGCAGATCTTGATTATATGACCCGTATAATGCCCGCAGAAAGCTGGTATATAGTGGCCTCTTTGTTGGCACCGGTTGGTTATGTTATGCAGGATATTGTCGCCGATGCCATGACAGTAGAGGCTGTTCAGCGTTTTGATGCCCAGGGAAAGCCGGTTCCACAGGCGCAAATTCTGCTTGCACATACCACCATGCAAACGTTGGGGCGGGTGTCTATTATTGGTGGTACGTTGATAGTCGCTGCTGCCAATGTCTATTTGTTTAGTGGCGTAGCGACGATGAGCGCAGTAGAAAAAACAGCGGTTTATCTTACTGTTTATCACTGGGCATTACTGATTCCATTTATTTCAGTTTTTGGTGTTTTTCTGTCGTCCTGGTTACGTTCTCAAGAAGAATGGAAACTTGCGGCTCAAGGGTATGAGTTTGAAGACATCAAGCGCTTATTGGAGCGGCCGGTAACGGAATTGCCGGAGATCAATTGGTGGTTATTGGGCGGCGGTCTGGGTTTTACCTTGTTCGCAGCTATCATGGGACTGACCGATGTGCGCAATAACGAGGAGATCGTATTTGCCGGATCGTTGTCCATCGTCTTGTTTCTGATGTGGCATTTGACGAAAGAGCTGGCTGTTCGTGAAAGAAACCGGTTATTCGGCACGGCATTTGTAATCTTTGCCTTTCGTGCAGTACCAACAACAGGCGCGGGCGAAACCTGGTGGATGATTGACGTGCTTGATTTTGATCAGCAGTTTTTGTCGCAATTATCCTTAATTTCCAGCGCGCTGACCTTGTTCGGCATGTTTTTGTTTCGGCGCTTTATGGCGGAGCGGTCGATAACTTACATTATCGCAGTGCTTACCGTAACTCTGGCGGTGCTTTACTTACCGAACATTGCGCTGTTTTATGGGGTTCAGGAATGGACGCAGGCACATACCGGCGGTGTCGTGGATGCACGCTTTATTGCGCTGATTGATACGGCCTTGGAATCGCCTTTAGGGCAAATCGCCATGATTCCAATGCTGGCCTGGATTGCCAATTCAGCGCCCGAACGGCTCAAGGCCACTTATTTTGCGGTGATGGCCGCTTTCGTAAATTTGGCTTTATCGCTTTCACAACTATTAACCAAAGCGCTCAATCAGTATTTTCTAATCACCCGGGAAGTCAAGGCCGCCTCGGGTGCGGTAACGGTGTCAGCTGATTACAGCCAATTGGGCGGACTTTTGATTACCGTCATGTTATTGAGTTTGGCTTTACCGATGCTGGCTATCTTTATTGCCAAGCGTGGTTTTTTGGCTGAACAGCGGTAGCCAAGCTTTTTTATTGTCAGCAAAGCCGGTACACTTTACAATTGAATAAATTATATTGTTAATTGATTATTCCCCATGCGCCACGCCATTGATCCAAAAATAGATTGTGTCTTTAAAGCCCTGCTGGGTTCAGAAGAAAACCGTAATCTGTTAATTCACTTTTTGAATGCATTTTTGGCGCAAGACCTTATCGAACCCTTGGTGTGGGTTGAAATATTGAATCCGTACAATGATAAAGAATTTCTCAGTGACAAGCTCAGTATTGTTGATGTTAAAGCCCGGGACAGCCATGACCGGCTCTATCAAATTGAAATCCAACTGACCGGTTACGGTCATTTGCCCGCCCGTATTATTTACAATTGGGCAGACATCTACAGTCAACAACTTAAAAGTGGTCAAGATTATCTTCAACTCAGACCGACTTATTCTATTTGGCTGTTGGCAGAAAACCTGATTAGCGATGATAACGAGACCGTGCATCATTATAAAATGCGTGATGAGAAAGGCAACACCCTGACGCAACATGGCGGTATTTGGTTGCCGGAACTAAAAAAGTTTAAGGCAAACCACATTGAAACTGAAGATCAACGTTGGTTAAAATTCTTTAGAGAGGGCGAGCAACTCAATGATGAAGCCTTGCCTGACTGGATGATTACCAGGGAGATGAAACAAGCCATGAGCACCTTAAGTACCTTTTCAGAAAAAGATCAGCATTATTATCAATACCAAGCCCGGCAAGAATATTTGCGTGAACAACGCACGATTCAGCATGAATTAGAGCAGGCGAGGCGGGCATTATTACAAGCGAATCAGCGTGAAGAAGCTGCGCAAAAGCGCGAAGAATTGGCCTTGCAAGAAAAGCAAGCGGCTCAAAAGCGCGAAGAATTGGCCCTGCAAGAAAAGCAATCGGCTCAACAACGGGAAGAACTTGCATTAGCTGAAATTGAGCAATTAAAAGCCCTGCTAGCCCAAAAAGAGTAGTGTTTTTTTATCGATTAAAACTACATTTTTGAAGCGATAAAAAGCAAATTTTTGAACTTAGAGTGACTTATTTTATTGTCTGCTGGAACTAAAAAAGTTTAAGGAAAACCACATTGAAACTGAAGATCAGCGTTGGTTAAAATTCTTTAGAGAGGGCGAGCAACTCAACGATGAAGCCTTGCCTGACTGGATTATTACCCGGGAGATGAAACAAGCCATGAGTACCTTAAGCACCTTTTCAGAAAAAGATCAGCACTATTATCAATACCAAGCCCGGCAAGAATATTTGCGTGAACAACGCACGATTCAGCATGAATTAGAGCAGGCCACGAGAGCGCTATTACAAGCGAACCAGCGTGAAGAAGCAGCGCAAAAGCGCGAAGAATTGGCCTTGCAAGAAAAGCAAGCGGCTCAACAACGGGAAGAGATTGCATTAGCTGAAATTGAGCAATTAAAAACCCTGCTGGCGAAAAAAATGTAGTGATTTTGTCAGTTCAAAGTAAGAGCAAAAAATTAACACGTTTTGAGATGGACTTGCCTCTTTCCCTTTTTTTCAAATAGGGGAAAGCCGTACATTAACCTGTAAGGTGTTTTTGATATATTGAGCAATTAAAAAAGGAATCGATGGGTTTGCACTTGAGTAGAGAACAAAAAATGGCTAACAAGCGGCTGACTTGTCACGCCAATACAGCGTCTAACGGCAAGCATAGTGTCGATGTTAACATTGAGCCACAGCCCAAAGGCGCTATACGATTAAGCTTTCAATTGACCGGTGATTTGGGTCAAATACGCATTCCTGCACCGCAACCACCTGCGGCTGTAGACAGATTGTGGGAACATACCTGTTTTGAAGTGTTCATCGCCGTGGCCGATAAAGCAAACTATCATGAGTTTAATTTTTCACCATCCGGGCAGTGGGCAGCGTATGCCTTCAGTGACTACCGGATACCGGAGGCATGGAAAGCCGGTCAGGCACCGACTATCAATTTTACTCAGACCCATGAGCATTTACATCTGGACGTGGTTATCCATACGGATGATTTGCATCAGAACCTTGCCGGTAAGCCGTTTCAGCTTGGTTTGACAGCCGTGATCGAGGCGAATGACGGCAGTCGTTCTTATTGGGCATTACACCATCCAGAAGTACACCCCGATTTTCATCATCGTGCGGGATTTATTTTGTCGCTTAACCCGAATTAACCTATAAAAAATATGAAATTTGGTATTGACCGTTTACTTGAAGATGCCGCATTGCGCAGACCGCTAGCGGGAAAGCGCGTCGCTTTGTTGGCGCATCCGGCTTCAGTTACACAGAATTTAACGCACACACTCGATGCGCTGGCCGGTTTGCCGGACATTAAGCTGAGTGCTGCGTTTGGCCCGCAGCATGGACTGCGTGGGGACAAGCAAGACAATATGATGGAATCTTCCGATTTTATTGATCCGGTGTTGGGCATTCCGGTCTTTAGTTTGTACGGGGAAGTACGTCGCCCGACCGATGCGATGATGGATACCTTCGATGTGTTGCTGGTTGATTTGCAAGATTTGGGTTGCCGTATTTACACGTTTATCACTACTTTGCGCTATGTGCTGGAAGCGGCAGCGGCGCACCAAAAAACCGTGTGGATACAGGATCGACCCAATCCGGCGGGGCGTCCGGTAGAAGGGCTGACCCTACGCCCAGGTTGGGAAAGTTTTGTCGGTGCAGGCCCGATGCCGATGCGTCACGGTTTGACGATGGGCGAACTGGCGAATTGGTTTATTAATACCTTGGCGCTGGATGTAGATTGTCAGGTTATCAGCATGCAAGGCTGGCAACCTGAGTCAGCACCTGGTTATGGTTGGCCGCTGGGTGAGCGTAGTTGGATTAACCCCAGTCCCAATGCACCTAATCTGTGGATGACTCGCTGTTACGCGGGGACTGTGATGTTGGAAGGTACAACCTTTTCCGAAGGTCGAGGTACTACCCGGCCCTTGGAATTATTTGGTGCACCGGATATAGATGCCAAGGCGCTCATCAAAACCATGCATGATATGGCTCCGCAATGGCTGGCAGGTTGCCGTTTGCGTGAATGCTGGTTTGAGCCGACTTTTCATAAATACGCAGGCAAACTGTGTGCCGGTGTGCAAATTCATGTGGAAGATACCGCTTACGATCACGCCGCTTTTCGTCCTTGGCGCTTGCAGGCGTTGGCATTTAAAGCGCTACGTCATCAGCAACCCGATTACCCGTTATGGCGTGATTTTCCTTATGAGTATGAGTTGGATCGCTTGGCTATCGACGTAATCAACGGCTCGACCCTGTTACGCGAGTGGGTGGATGATGCCGAAGGCACTCCGGAAGATTTGGATATTCTTACGCGAGTGGATGAGTTGGCGTGGGAAGAAGCGTATTTGCCCTTTCTGTTGTACTAACAGCAGAGCATTTATATTTTTTGGTTGCCTTAATACTCGATATTTAAGTTTTTATTCATTGATTTTAAAAAATGATGCAGGTGAGTCTATCAAATCATAGCTGAGACCAGATAGCTAACCTAATGACGATCTATAGTCGCGACGTGGGCGTCGCTCCCACGGTGGGAGCGACGCCCACGTCGCGACTAACGAAAACATCTTGATTTATCCGGGATTGCCTCAGTCAAGCTAAAAAAACTGGAACAACGAGTTAATAGTGCCTAATCGACTTTTTCCACTTCTAACACCGTTCCACGCACGGCAATCACTTTCACACGGCTCGTTATGTCGCAGTCTTCACCCTGCACTTTCCAGATAGAATCATCCACTTTAATTTTACCCTGACCATTTTTTATAGGTTCATACAGGCTAAAAACTCTACCCATGTATTGAACCCCTCGTTGGTTTAATAAGGGATGGTCTGATTCTATGGGATGGTTTTTGCCATAAAATTTCCAAGCGAGGATGGTTACAACCGACAGTCAGACACGTACCCATGGTTAAAGCCACGCAAGAAAAATTCCCAAGCTTTAAAGCATGCAGCTTTGATAAAGGCTTCCACAGTCCTGTCAATCAAACCGACCTGAAAGTGCTTCTGGATCAAGTCGTGTTACCCAAAAAAGGCAAGTTATCAAAAGCGGATCAGGCACGCGAATACGCACCGGAATTTAAGCAAGCGAAAAAGCAACATTCTGCCGTTGAATCGGCCATTAATGCCTTGGAAGTCCATGGTTTGGATAAGTGTTTGGATCACGGTATTGAAGGCTTTGAGCGTTATGTCGCGTTAGCTGTCTTATCACGTAACATTCAAAAAGTCGGCACCATAATACGCGACAAAGAGCGCTTGCGGCTTTTTGAAGAACAGCAGAAACTGGCTGCCTGACGCTTTTTTGATAAAAACAGCACGGTTATCCACAGGGAAGGTGCGCCTGAAATTTGTAATTTATAGGAATAATTTTGAATAACGGCTAATAAATCAGGAAATGAGTGACTTTTCTCTCTGCTGAAAAAAATTTTCGGAATTTGCGTGGTTTTTTTTCAAAATCGGCTTTTTCGTTCAGACACTACTTCGTATCAAGGCGGGAACTGCCGGGTATAGTAAGAACTTCGTGGAGCACTACCTTCTTGGCATCATCTATCCGGACGGCCTCACACGAGAGATACAATACTTCCTCGGTGCCCTGGTTTTCGTCATCAATGTCACCATCTACCTCTGGCTCTTCTATTGATTTCGCCAAGAGTATCGTAGAAATGCCTAGCCCTTCCGGTAAACGTACCCATAGCGACTTGCCATGGCAGACAAGGGTTGTGCCTTTCCCCCTGAAATTGATAAAACACTGGAGCAATTATCCGTTTTAAAAAAACCTTTTTAGTTGCTATGGCTATTTATTGCTGGTATCTTGCCTGATCGTCGAAATCGCTTCCTGTACAGTTGTCATGAACTGCGCGGGGAAGATGATAGTCGAGTTTTTCTCTGTGGCAATTTCTGCCATGGTCTGGAGTGTGCGGAGCTGAAGTGCAACCGGATGTAACGCGATGATGTCCGCAGCCTCGCCCAGTTTTACTGCGGCCTGAAATTCACCTTCTGCAGCGACGATCTTGGCGCGGCGTTCGCGCTCAGCCTCGGCTTCCTTCGCCATTGCACGCTGCATATTTTCGGGAAGCGTGATGTCCTTAATTTCGACGGCTGTCACCTCCGCGCCCCAAGGCTCGGTGTGTCCGTCGATCACGTTCTTGATCTGCAGGTTAATATCGCTCGTCTTCGAGAGCAACTGGTCAAGCGAGAACTGACCGACCACGTTGCGCACGGTGGTCTGACTGATCTGATTCACTGCGCAGGTGATGTCTTCAATCGCGACGACTGACTTCTGAGGATCTACGATCTTGTAGTAGGCGACGGCTGCGATGTCGATAGACACGTTGTCCTTAGTGATGATTTTCTGTGACGGGATGTTCATGGTGATCGTACGAAGTGTGACCTTCGTCATTTGCTCAAGAACCGGTATCAGGATAATGAGACCGGGTCCGCGCACGCCGGTAACTTTACCCAGAAAGAAAATGACACTGCGGTCGTATTCCTTTACGATACGGAGTGACATGAACGCTAAAACTGCGGCGAGGAAAATAACGAAAATGACGGGATCGACTGAAATCATGTTTTGTTCCCTTTTTTGATCGAAATCGGAGGTGGAGATAGTAAACCCAAATGCACGCGACAGTCTATAGTGGCTTCCGGAAAATCAGTCAAGCGATCTATTTCATGGGTGAAGAAGAACACCACTCCCTCTATATTAATGGAGGGCCATCGTAGAACCATTACCTTAAACAGGGTTAATTTTTCCTTATCTATTCTGTTTCGTCAAACTTCGTAAATAAACATTTACATTTGGCAGGATTGGGTTACCTTCAGGTTTGGCTTCAATCGCCAAGTTTTATGAACAATCAATCTGTGCGTTTACCGATATAAAAAAGCAGTGATTTATAATTATCAAAAAACCTTACTAATTCCGTCTTTAATGCCGAATAGTTAAGAAATCGAAGCTATAACCGGAGATTTATCATGAGTATCCAAATCGAACTACAATCCACTATTGCTGATCTGGTCGTCAAGGGCAAAGGCATACTTGCCGCCGATGAGAGTCATCCGACCATGGCCAAACGTTTTACAGCGATCAATGTAGAGTCAACAGAAGAAAGCCGCCGCGTCTATCGTTCATTACTGCTGACTACACCGGGGTTAGGCGAATTTATCAGCGGTGTTATTTTGTTTGAGGAAACCCTGGGGCAAAAAACAGATAGCGGTAAGCTGCTTCCGTGTGTGGCGGCTGATCAGGGCATAGTGCCGGGCATCAAAGTAGATAAAGGCACTCTGCCCCTGGCCAATGCCTCGGGTGATTTGATAACTCAAGGGCTGGACGGACTGGCTGAACGCTTGGCAGGCTACAAAGAACAGGGGGCGCGATTCGCCAAATGGCGTGAGGTTTATTCCATCAGCCCCCACAATCCGACCCAGCTTGGCATAGAAGCTAATGCTGAGGTATTGGCACGCTACGCGGCTATTTGCCAGTCACTGGGTATCGTGCCTATTGTAGAACCAGAAGTGCTGTTAGACGGTGATCATACCATCGAGCGTTGTTTTGAAGTGACCGAAGTTGTCCAACATGCGGTATTTCATGCTTTACACAGACATCGAGTGGAACTGGAATATATCGTACTCAAACCCAGCATGATCGTGCAGGGCAAGGCTGCTCAACGCAAAGCAAATCCGGAAGAAATTGCTGAAAAAACGCTTGCCCAGTTACGGCGATCAGTCCCTGCGGCCATGCCGGGGATTAATTTTCTTTCGGGTGGACAAGCGCCGGAAGAAGCCACGGCAAATCTTGATGCCATGAATGCCATAGCTGGCAATGCACCGTGGCAATTGAGTTTTTCCTATGGACGGGCATTGCAACAACCGGTATTACAAGCATGGCAAGGAAAACCGGAAAATGGTGAAGCAGCGCAAAATGCGCTTTATAAACGCGCAAAGCTTAATGGCGCAGCACGCTATGGTAATTACTCAGCGGCGATGGAAAAAGAATAAAGGGTTATTCATCACACATAAAAATCATGTTATGTTTCCAAGCCCCGTTGAAAGTGTGTTGATTTTACAAAGTGATCGCAATTGAATAAAAGCGCGTAGGATGGGTAGAGCAACGCGAAACCCATCGCATCAATGATTGGTTAAGACGGATTTCGGCTATCGCCTCTACCCATCCTACTACACTCCCGGTGAGAGAGGGAGCAAGATGCCTAAGTTATTTTATGCGCTCTCCTAATTGACTACCCGGCTATAGATTCATACGCATGGTCTTGTGAGTTTGCATCCCCGCCCTCTAATTTCAGTGAGGTTAGGCAACATCTTTTCGTTGGCCAACATTCAACGGCCAAAAGCATAATATCGATACCGTGTTCTATAATCTTTCAGAAATTAAACTTCCACTACGCGACGTTTTGAACTCACACGGATAACATCCCTTTAAGGGATGGTATCCGTTATCATCGAAATTACTTGTCTGAAAATCTATATGGTCTAATTCAATTCAGAGAGTAAAGAGTAACCTTTAATCAGTGTCCGATAATAATGGGCTTCCTCTGTTTTGCCGCGTTTGGTGACGCCATTAAGGTATATTTCCGCTTTTTTTACTAACATGCTGACGGCCGCTTGTTGCTTGTCGCTAGATAATTGGCCGGTATCAACGATTTTTTGCAGGGCATTGATTCGAAATCGATCCATGCCCCAGAATTGCTGTGATAATTGATCTTTATGTCCCCCGTACTTTTTTATTTGCGGTTCTTCAATCAACAAAACCGGGTAGTTTGCGGTGATTCTAAGCCATAAGTCATAGTCTTCACAGGCTGGCAGGTTGGTATCAAACAGCCCGACATCTGCAAATACTGAGAGATGTATCATGACGGTAGACGGTGACATGGCACATAAAGGCAAGCAGTGTGTAAATATCCAGCCGCCCTTTTTGCCATAGTGTTTGGCGGGATTAACACGGACGCCATTGCGTATCCAGAGTTCTTCTGTATGACAAACTTTGCTCTCGGGATTAGCGGCCAAAGCGACGGTTTGCCTGCTTAGTTTTTCAGGCAGCCATTCATCATCAGAGTCTAAAAAAGCCAGCCAATCGCCTGTGGCGTGGTGTATGCCCAGATTTCGTGCGCTGCTGACACCGCAGTTTTCCTGACGGTAATAATGGACTGCCGGAAATTCTTTGTTAACCATGGCTTGGGTATCATCGGTAGAGCCGTCATCAATGACTGTTACTTCAGTGGGAAGTAAGGTTTGAGAAAATACGGAGAGTAATGCACGCCTTAATAATTCACAGCGATTGAAGGTGGGTATAACAACTGAAATTTTGATAAAAGAACCTTGTTTTTTTTAATGCTAAAAGCGGTGCTGAGCCATGAAAGATAAAGGCTAGGGCGTGCATGGCACACCCTACCTTTCGGTTTATCTTGCCAATCCGGTTGATTTATCAGGGTTTCAGAATTGCTTTGGGTGTTTCTGTTCCGTCACTGTCGGAGGCATTTTTGATAAAAATTTGTTTCAAACGATTAAAAGCCGACCATAAGGTGGTATCCATAATCGTCTCGTTGCCGATAGAAACAATGATTCGGGTTAACTCCGGCATTTTATTTTTGGTCGAGGCGATATAGATAGGTTGTACATAAAGAACGGTATTGCCCATAGGCAGAATAACCATACGCCCCATTTCAACAGCGGAACCATACTGCCCCCATAGGGTAAATTGTGCTGAGATTTCAGGATTCTGTTGAGTTAACGCTTCTATTTGAGCCGGGCCGTTAACTTGAACCTCTTTGCCAAATTTGTAAATAGTGATACCTGGCTTGTAATCCGCGCTGCAATTGGTTTTATCCAGTGTTCCTGCCATACCGATCATACTGAGATTGGTTCTATTGACCGGCGTCATCGGTTCAATTAAAACAAATTCTTCGGTATCATTACAGTTGCCAAAGTCCATGGTCTGATAATAAGGCATTACCGGTTCGTTGCGGACATTGGCGAACTGCCAGGTTTCAGCCTGTTCATAGAATAATGAAGGGTTGTTTTGATGATACTTGGCATACACCTTCATCTGTAGGTAATAAAGATCACGCGGATAGCGCAAGTGTTTCTTTAAGTCGGCAGGCATTTCGTCCAGATGCTTGAATAATCCGGGATAAGCGTTGGAGTATGCCTGAATAATGGCATCTGACGGGTCAGAAATATAAAAATCAAGATCGCCATCGTAGGCATCAACGACAATTTTAACCGAGTTGCGGATGTAGTTGAAATTCTGTTTACCATCCAGAAAATCATCGGCGGCCGGCTTTGAAACCGGATACTTGTTGGATAACGTATAGGCATCCTGTATCCAGTACAACCGATCTTTATTGATAACAAGATAAGGGTCTTTATCCAGATGCAGGAAGGGGGTTAGTGTGCTGATGCGCTCAGTAATATTTCTGCGAATGTGGAGTTTGCTTTGATCTGATATATTGGTTGAAAAGAACACTTTTTCATCTTTTAAATAAATTGAAAATAAGGCTTTTCTGAACAGGGAAGAAACGGGAATGCCACCTTCCCCGTGGTAAGCTGTTGCCGTGCCGGGATCTGTGCCGGCAATATCTACTATGTTGAGCTTATTGGGGACAATGGCATAGTCAAACGTTCCTTCACCGTAGTAAATGTCCGGGTGCTCAACGTTAAAGCCGACATCGGAGTTCATGTTTAAGTCACGTAAATACCAGACCAGGGGCTTATCGGCATCTTGAGCTGCAGGCGTAACGACAGCACCGTAACCATGGGTATAACGCAAGTGGGTATTTTCCCAGTTTTGCGCTTCTGGCGGCAACTTTGAGATATTTATTTCTCTGGCGGCCAAGTCAACCTGTCGGGTGTGGTCGAGAATGAAATAGCGGTCTTCATCAACGGTCGGAATTTTGTAATAAGGTCTGATTTCCTGTAACTGCTTATAGCTGTCAATGATGTACTCCCTATCCCATACCGGAATGTTTTCAAAGCGTCTCTGAGTGCCCCAAGTATCAATGTCTTTGGCTGCATTTAGATTGATAGTCATATCAACCGTCTTGATATTCTTCAAATCGTAAGCATCCAGCGTCGCGTCAATATTGTATTGCATAAACGATTTATTGGTTTTGACGGGATTCGGGTTGACTATAAATTTCTGGATTAAATCGGGAATAAGTTGAATCTTCGGCAAGCCTGTGACACAAAGAAAAATAGTCAACGTTATTAAAAAGGGCGCTTTAATACGGTGTTTTTCTGAAAATATAAACAGGCCTGCCGTTATTGCTGTCGCTACGAAGGCAACAATTTGTAGCCAGATGAGCGGTAATTGATAACGGATTTCTACAAAACCGGGGCCATAAAATATAGGTTCATGGCTGTCGGTATAAAGCAGGGTAAAGCGATCCAACATAAATCCCCAAACCACAAAAGCAACGACAAAGCAGATTAAGAGGGTTAGATGAACCTTGGAACCTAAAGGGTATTCCTTGTTTTGATTAGGTATAAAAATATGTTCCAGCCAATACAGGATGCCAACCATTGAGGCTATTAAAATAGCCGTTGCCAGCAACTCTTTCTGAATCAGCATGTAGACGGGATAAGAAAGCATATAAAAGCTGACATCATTCCCATAAACGGTTTCTTTTACCCCGGAATCACTACCAAAAAAGAACAATAACGAGGTTTCCCACTGGTGATAAAAGGGAATGGCGACCACTATCGCCAGTGCTAACGAAAGCGGTGTGTATATTTTTACGGAACCACTCATGAAGACGTCGGCAAAGCGTTGAAACCGGCGGCGTTTATCCAGGTTATCCAAGACTTCATCGGGCGGATTTAAGCCCAGATAACGGGATGCAATCCAGAAATGAGAAAAGAAAATGACAAAGAAAACCAAGGTGACGCCACCGGAAAGAAAAAACTTATAAAGCAGTCTTAACCAAAAATAGGCTTCAAGTTTTAATGACTGGTACCACCACAGATCAACAAACAGATCAAGAAATATGAAATGGAAGGCGACATATAAAATGATAGCGATGACAATTGTCGCTCCAATTATCGCGGGTAAAAACTTCAGGTTCCGCATAGTGTCCTCAAATAGATAGTGTTGTTAACGGTGCCGGGATGATCTTTATTTTAACGGGTTCCTAAATTAGACCTAAATCCATTAGATCTATTACTGTCAGTATTCTAACACCCAATAACCGGTTAGGCCGGAATAAGACCACCCAAGCATAGCGCGTGGTGGCGTTTCCGGCATATCGTACAGAGTGCCGGAAACGCTTATTCTCGCTTGCGCTCAAAAAGCCTTATTCCGGCTACGCCTATTAATGTCTGTATTCTAACACCCAATAACCGGTTAGTAATGATTTAGAAGCGGGTGCTTGGATTTGTTCAGGTAAACGAACGCAAGCATAGCAAGATTTAATTTAGGTGATTAATTGGCTTTTTGAATAGTTTCGTAGGCTTTGCTGATTTTTTGGGTTTTTTCTTTGGCCAGTCGCATCATTTCTTCGGGTAAGCCTTTGGCGACCAGTTTATCGGGGTGATTTTGGTTCATTAAGCGTCGATAGGCTTTTTTGACTTCTGCCTTATTGGCGGAAGAGGTTAAGCCTAAAACACCATAAGCATCTTGCAGGCTGGTTTTGTGTGATGTTTTTTGGGTATACGAATTGCGTCCCTGGAAACGGTTTTGAGCTTGCAACTGTATTTTTAAGCGTTCATAGTCGAAGCGGGAAACCCTGAGTTGACCGCAAATATGTAACAGCAATCTTTCTTCGCTAACCGCCAAGTTGCCATCAGCAAAAGCTGCCTGTAGCTGGATATCCAGAAACATGCGTAGTAAATCGGTTCGTCGATGACATTCTTTGTAGAATTGACTCAAGACGTCATCCAGCGGAAAATCGGCTTGCTTTCCCTGTTGAAAAAGATTGATCGCCGTTGCCCTCATCTCACTGGTCAGCGCCATTTCCTTCATGATACGGTTAGCCAGCGAAATTTCTTCAGGAGAGACATGGCCGTCAGCCTTGGCAATATGACCCATGACCGAAAAGGTGGCAGAAAAAAAGGCCATTTGAACCCGTTGCTGATCACCCGGACTCAGGGCTTCATCGGTTTCTATACCCGTCAAACCCTTACCGAATTGATGCCCGACTGACGCGCCTAAAATGGCACCTAAAGGTCCGCCCAGAAAAAATCCGAATGCTCCGCCTACCGCAGTGCTAAACCAGCTCATTGTTATCAATCCTGTTCCGTAAAGAATAATGGTAAAATTATAACATTAGGCGATATTGAAGAATAAAAATACCCGAATGGCGAGGAAATAACCAAAAAGCCGCGCGAGTCGGGTAAGTTGCCTTAACCCTTATTTTAAAATTTAGCGAGGACTTATGACCGCTCCAGAAGCCCTATACCAATCAACGCTGTCGTCTCTAAAACTCCGCGCCAGCGGAAAAGTGCGTGATATTTACGATATTGATGATAAGCACATGTTAATTGTCACCACGGACAGGCTTTCTGCCTTTGATGTAATTTTACCTGATCCAATTCCTGGCAAAGGCCGTGTGTTAACCCGGATTTCCAATTTCTGGTTTAAAAAGTTGCAGACTATCCTGCCTAATCATTTAACGGATATTCCGCTGGAGCAGGTTGTGCCTGATGCGGCTGAGCGTGCCGAGATTGAAGGGCGTGCCATTGTAGTAAAAATATTAAAACCGCTGCCGGTTGAAGCTATCGTGCGTGGCTATCTTATCGGTTCCGGCTGGAAAGATTATCAAGCATCAGGGGTTATCTGCGGCATCAAATTACCGGCGGGTTTGCAGCAAGCGCAGCAATTACCCGAGCCCATTTATACGCCATCGACAAAAGCGGCGGTTGATCAGCATGATGAAAATGTTGCTTTTGAACAAACGGTTGCCTTGATGGGGCAAGATCTGGCTGAGCAGGTGCGTGACGCCAGCTTGAAGTTGTACAAAATAGCGGCAGACTACGCCAAAGAGCGGGGCATTATTATTGCCGATACCAAATTTGAATTCGGGGTTGATGAGGCCGGGGTTTTATATTTGATTGATGAGGCGTTAACACCCGATTCATCAAGGTTCTGGCCCGCTGACCAGTATCAGGTAGGTATCAGTCCGCCCAGTTTTGATAAGCAGTATATTCGCGATTATCTGGAAACGCTGGGCTGGAATAAAACCGCGCCCGGCCCTGCATTGCCCCCGGAAGTGGCTGCATTCTGTGCGGAAAAATACCGTGAAGCGGAAATCAGGCTAACTCAAGATTCATTAAAATGAGCAAAAAAACAGAACCCGAACAGCTTTCGTCTGATAAAAAGAGTGCGCTTCCTGATTCGGTGCCGCTTTTTGTTGATCTGGACGGAACCCTTATAAAAACCGATTTATTAATTGAAAGTGCGTTCTTTTTATTAAAAAAACAACCGTGGATGTTGTTGGTTATGCTGTACTGGCTGGCATTCGGCAGGGCTCGCCTTAAACAAGAAATAGCGTTACGCGCGGTAGTGGATTTTGGTGCCTTACCCTTACAAAAAGAGTTTGTTGGGTTTTTAAAAAACGAGGCCATGCAGGGGCGAACTTTATATCTGGCGACAGCCTCTGATCGAAATTTGGCTGAGCCCGTAGCCAAACGTCTGGGAATTTTTAAGCAGGTATTGGCAAGTGACGGGCATAATAATCTAAAAGGCCTCCGCAAGTTGGACGCTATATTAAATTGCTGCAATGATTCGGCATTTGATTATGCCGGCAATGCTCGTGCTGATATTGCTATCTGGGCCAAAGCGCGTCGAGCCATTATTGTCAATCCGGATATTGGCGTAATGACTGCCGTCAGAAAACGTCGTTATGGCGTAGAAAAAGTATTTGATGATCGTCCATCGCGAACAAAAACATGGCTGTATGCAGTTCGGCCGCATCAGTGGGCAAAGAATGTGTTGCTGGGCGTACCTGTTTTGACAGCACATGCCTTTAATTCTTCTGCAATTGCTCAGACAGCTTTAGCGTTTCTGGCTTTTAGTCTGGTCGCTTCGGCTACTTATGTGCTTAATGATTTACTTGACCTGATCTCTGACAGGCATCATCCACGCAAATGTAAGCGCCCCTTTGCCTCCGGTAATATTGATTTGGCTTCAGGTCTTTTAGGAATGTTGGCACTGTTCGGCGCAGGTTTTGGCCTGGCAGCGCAGTTGTCAGATTACTTCCTGTTTACCCTGCTTGCTTATCTGGTTTTAACGATCAGTTATTCATTTTACTTTAAGCAAATTATGCTGATAGATGTGTTATTACTGGCATCACTTTATACCCTTCGCATTGTGGCGGGCGCTTATGTCATAGAGGTGCCGATGTCATCGTGGTTACCGGGATTTTCCATGTTTATTTTTCTCAGCATGGCATTGGTCAAGCGCTGCACCGAATTAATAACCCTTCAACACTTGGCAACCAAAAACAGGAAAGGTCGAGGGTATCAGGCCTCCGATTACCCTATACTGAGTGCGATGGGTGTTGCCTCAGGTTATCTGTCAATATTGGTGTTAGCCTTATTTATTGGCAGTCCGGCGAGTATTGGCAAATATTCCTATCCTGATTTATTGTGGCTGTTATGCCCATTGATGGCTTATTGGGTGTCCCGATTGTGGTTAAAAACGGCACGCGGCGAAATGTACGATGATCCGCTGGTTTTTAGTTTAAAAGATCAGGCAAGCTGGATTGTGTTTATTAATATGTTGATGGTTACTTTGGTTTCAATATGAAAAATTCGGCGTGTTAATTTTCCTAAGTCATGATATTGATAAAAAAGACTTGACCCTTAAGCAAAAATATGTTTGCAATCTGAGTGCAGGGAGTTGGTCTGTGGAAAAAAATGAGGTAATGGATTTTATTTTTGAAAAACCATGAAGAGGACTTAATAAGTCCTTAGAAACATGCACGACAAGCTTAAATTATTATATCTCCTCCGCCATCCATGTGGCTATGTATCTCATGTTTCTTTGATTTTTTAGCTTGCCCGGAAAAATATTTCCGCCAAATTTTTAATTAAAACGGATCAGGATTTGTCGTTTTATGTCCATTTAAATAATTAATTCAGGGTATTAAAAAATCCAAAAGTTTACTATGATTGAAAAACAAGTTTCTACAATAAAGAGATTGCAAAGTGTACTGATAGCGCTTGAGGGTTTATAGATTGATCGCGTCTGTTAATTTGAGTGTAATGGTTTTGCTATTAACAGCTTAAAATAAAGAGCGGTTAGCACCTTTAAAAAGAACTTAAAAATTAGATGGATAAGAGTCTTTGGCTATCTGTTTCAAGTAGAAAAATCAGGATCATAGTCGGCTGCTATTGAGAGATTTATTTCGAGATAATTCCAATAATCATCAGCCTGCCGGTTTTTGGAAGAAAAAATTATTGTTCAGGGAAAAATAATTTAAACAAGCTAACAAGAAGGTAATAAATTGGACGATAGGAAGATTTTGCTTATTGTTGAGGATGATCCTGGATTGCAAAAACAATTAAAATGGATATTTGAATGTTATCAGACAGTCATCGCAAGTAATAGAAGCGAAGCGATTACTGCTTTGAGGCGCTATATGCCTCGTGTTGTAACGCTGGATTTAGGGTTGCCTCCCGATGCAGCTAATGCCAGCGAGGGACTTAATACTCTCCAGGAAATTCTGGAGCTTGCGCCTGCCACCAAAATCATTGTGGTCACGGGAAATGATGACCGGGAACATGCCATTCAAGCAGTGGCATTGGGCGCTTATGATTTTTATCAAAAACCTATTGATACAGATATTTTAAATTTAATTATCGAACGTGCCTTTCAATTGAGTGAACTGGAAAAAGAACATTTAAAGCTCCAACAACAAACCGCCCAACCTTTAGTTGGAATTATCGCTTCTTGTAAAAAAATGCAAGAGCTTTCCTGTAAGCTGGAAAAAATTGCACCAACCAATGTGACTGCCTTGTTATTGGGAGAAAGTGGTACAGGCAAAGAAGTACTCGCTAAAGCCATTCATGGTTTAAGTGACAGGAAAGACAAGCCTTTTATTGCCGTAAACTGCGCAGCCATTCCTGAAAATCTACTTGAAAGCGAATTGTTTGGTTACGAAAAAGGCGCTTTCACAGGTGCCTCTCAACAAACAAAAGGAAAAATTGAATATGCCCACAAAGGCACTTTTTTTCTGGATGAAATCGGTGATCTGCCTTTTTCCCTGCAACCGAAGTTATTGCGTTTTCTTCAAGAAAGAATCATCGAGCGAATCGGCGGACGGCGTGAGATACCGATAGATGTGCGTATTATTTGTGCTACCCATCAAAACTTGCAAACTCTTATCAATGAGGGTAGGTTCAGGCTTGATTTATATTATCGAATTAGTGAAGTTACCATTAATATTCCTCCCTTAAGAGAAAGGGACGGCGATGCAATTACGATTGCCACTGCATTTCTAAGACGTTTTTCTGAAGCCAATAACAAGAAAATAAAAAGCTTTACCAAAGAAGCAGCAAAAGCTATTGACACCTATTCCTGGCCGGGGAATATTCGGGAATTGGAAAATAAAATAAAACGCGCAGTGATTATGACTGACGACACCAGAATCACTTTTGACGATCTGGAGTTTGAGGACAGCATTGATGTTTCAATGCCATTCAATTTAAAAGAGGTTCGGCAGGGAGCTGAGACTATTGCCATTAAAAGAGCACTGACACACTCCAATAACAATATTTCAAATACAGCAAGACTGCTTGGGATTACACGACCGACACTTTATACGTTATTTGAAAAATACAGGATTCATGTTAATGAATAGTCACGCTTTAAAAAAACTCATGCCTCGGTTTTGAGGACGATCCGGAAACAAAAAATCGCTGGATCGATTACTCCGTAATATCAATAGCGAATCTTCGTTACCGGAGACCGGTAAGTACCGTTTAAACAGCTGCTTAGGCAACTCGCAAAAAATAATCACACACCCCATCGTTCCCACGCAGGAGTGTCACAGCCCACAGTTAAGCATTTTAAAATACAGTTGAGTAAAACAGCTTTAGCTGTTTTACAGGCGACAGCTGAAGCGGTTGCACTCCCGTTTTTTAAACAATTTTCGCTTAACGGTGGGCAGTGTGCCGGAGCGTGGCAACTAAGTGAATCCTGGGAGGTATTTTCTGTGTGTTACCTTAATAAAGCCATTAAGGATTTCATGGTGCAACAGCATTAGCCTGTTGCCAGGAATAATTATTCCCCTGTAAGAGCCGACTTCTTGGCACCTACAGGGAAAATAATTAAACTATCGGTCTATTTTTTACCGGAAATAAACCGGGCAATAATTGCCTGGATTACCGACATTGACTAATAGGGTGACTGCACTTTGGACGGCTATAGATTTTCAGATAAATAATTTCGATGCTAACGGATAACATCCCTTAAAGGGATGGTATCCGTGTGAACTAAATCGTCATGTAATGGAAATTTAATTTCTGAAAGACTATATCTGTTTTTGAAAATCTGTGTTGTTTACTATTTATAGATAAGAAATACAGCAACAGCGATAATAATAATTAACCCGATTGATATGACTACCGCCCTTTTTTTGCGGCTACCGGTTTTTAGCAAGTCTTCTGCCTTTTCGTCTGTCAGGCTTACACCTTCAATTTGGGCATTAACGGCTTTGTATTTGCCGCGATTATCTTTGGCAATCTGGTAATAAATCACATCACCTGTTGTGGGTCTTCGACTTACGGCGTTTAGTGCAGAAATATGTATAAAAATATCCTTCCCGCCATCATCCGGTTTGATAAAGCCAAACCCTCGATCTTCTTTCCACGTTTTTAAAACTCCCTTAACCATTCTTTTTGTCATAAAAATTATTTATTTGTTGTTTTAGCATGTTATTTTCTGATCTTATCTTTTTTGAATTGGATGATTGATGCCCGCTCGCTCGTATTGCAAGTCGATCATTGCGTAATAGCAACCGCGTGTTACGCCATCCGCCTAATCAGTCGGCGGGCAAAATACCTTAAAAAGCTCCCGATTAACATCAGGCCGAACCTATATGACTTAATCAGAAAGCAAAGTAAAATCTAGTTCTTTTTCTTTATGAGGACTTTGTCATCGATAATTAACTCAGAGATTCCACCCAAAGAGCCCAGTAACGTGCAGCTGGCTTTTTTGAAACCACCCGTTTTAGTATTTTCACCTGCCCAGATTAAAGTGATATAAGATTCTTTATCAGTTTTTGTTTCGGTAGGAAAAAATACTTGTTCCCCTGTTTCTTTTTTAATCGCCGCCGGACATTTGTCGTTCGCCATGGTCTGTATTGCAACCAGGTTTCTGATCGATGACGCCGCTTCCTTTTGTGCATCAGACGGCTCATCCTTACTGATGCCCACCATAATAAATCCGGCTACAAAAACGCCAAGAACAGCCAGTACAACTTTCATTGTTTCAGTCATTTTCATTCTCCTCTTGTTATAAAACACACAGCCGATTTACCGACTGCCTAAAACTTTTCAATTATATGCTTTGTGAAATAAGCATACTTTATTTTTGTAATTTCACAACACCGCTTGTGATGCAGGTCACTTTTGAGTCAATATTACCCCGTCGTTCTTTTACTGGTTGAATACTCAAAAATTCCATTCAACTGTCACCATTGTATACTTCTCTGACAGATGCGCTAGGGAATAGGGCTTCCTTTCAATGTTACTGCAAATTACGATGATGATAACGAATAATTGTAAGTAGTGGTTGATTTAACCTTAGCTCGCGCATACCGGTTACACTGTTAATGAAGTAAATGTAAAGGTTCTGCCATCAAATAAACCCTGATCGCTTAGTTTTAAATCAGGAATCACCAATAAGGCCATAAAAGACAGCGCCATAAAAGGGGCGCGTAACGGTGAGCCCATTTGTTTGGCACTATTATCCAGTTCTGCATAACGCGCGGCAACGCAATCACCGTCGTCATCACTCATCAAGCCGGCAATGGGGAGTGGTAATAGTTTAACGCCCTCTTTGTTGGCAATGGCAATGCCGCCTTGGGCAGCAATAATAGAGTTAACTGCCTGACAAATAAAGGCGGCATGGGTGCCAACGGCAATAATGTTATGAGAATCGTGGGCAACGCTGGATGCCAACGCGCCTTGTTGTAAACCGAAACCTTCGATAAAAGCGACGGCGGGTTTGGCGGGATGATAGCGGTTAACAACGGCCAATAATAAAATGTCGCGATCCGGGTCAGGTATTATTTTTTGGTCTTTAATTTTAGGATAATGCAGTACTTCATGGGTAAATAATTCACCATCCACTACTTTTATGACTCGAATTTGCTGACCACTTGCGCTTATATCCAGATCAGAGGCTGTGATAGCTCTGGCATTAAAACGATTAATCGGGGTGGGTTTGATGCTGGGTAACAGGCTTTTGCCCTGCTCAGCTACTTTTTGTCCCGCTATCCAGGTACTGACAGGCTTAAAAGACGACAGGTTTTCGACTTCAACGGCATCCATACGGTCACCCGCTTTTAATTGTCCAACGGGTAAATTATAGTGCTTGACCGGATTTAAACAGGCGCAACGCAGCACATCAAAGACAGTGTGGCCTCTGGCGACCGCCCTTGCTGCCAATAAGTTGATATGTCCGGTGATTAAATCATCAGGATGTTTATCATCGCTACAAAACATGACGTTGTCAGGATATTGGCTGATTAGCGGATGTAAGGCTTCAAAGTTACGGGCCGCCGAACCTTCTCTGATTAAAATAGAAAGTCCGGCTGCCAATTTTTCTTTCGCTTCAGTCAGGGAGCTGCATTCATGATCGGTAGAAATGCCTGCCTTCACATAACGTCGCATAGCCTCACCGGTTAAACCGGGTGCATGACCGTCAACAGGACAGCCATAACGCTTGGCTAATGCCAGCTTTGCCAGTATAGCCGGATGGTTATTCAGAACGGCGGGGTAATTCATCATTTCTGATAAATAGGTGGTGATCTTGTTTTTAAAAAGAAACGCCAGTTGTTCGCTTTCAAGCCGGGCACCGGTGGTTTCAAAAGGCGTCGCAGGGACACAGGACGGTGCGCCAAAAAAAATCTGCAAAGGGGTTAACCGTGCGTTATCCACCATAAAAGAAATACCTTCCAGTCCCAGTACGTTAGCAATTTCATGGGGGTCTGAAACCGTGGCTACAGTGCCATGCCGACAGGCAATACGGGCAAATTCGCAAGGTGTGAGCATGGAGCTTTCGATATGAACATGCGCATCGATAAAGCCGGGTATTAAATAAGTTAAACGAGGGTCTTCAATGCCGCGTTTGTTAATGGCGATAATCCGGCCATTTTCCCAACAAACTTCCGCCAGAAAAATCTGCCGCTCAAAAACCTGAACAATATTGGCGGTTACCTTGCCATTATTCATTTTGATAAACTGATGCCTTTCTGTGGATGAGAATGGGTAATCGTCATGACAGGATACATTAAATTTCTCTTTACCGTTTTTGGTTTGCCTTAAGTGTAGCGGAGTAGAGGAAGTACATATATTTCATAAGCCAAAGTTATTTCATGCTCGTTACTTACCCGTTACCAGTGCGGTAACGGCTGGATAATTGACTTTGCCCGTCGCCATGACCGGAATTTCATCAACGATTAAAATTTTCTTGGGTAGACAGAGGTTGGCAACGCCTGGCGAAGCTGCAACCAAATCACTAAGGGTTGCTTGTTTTTGAGTGGTCACTAAAATAATCTGTTCACCTTTTTTTGCATCGGGCAAACTGATTGCCGCGTGATGTGAAATCGGCCAGGCATTAATCGCCAGTTGTTCTACTGCGGTTAAGGAGACCATTTCGCCACCGATTTTAGCGAAACGTTTACTACGACCGCGAATGCTGATGAAACCATCATCATCGACATGAACAATATCGCCGGTATCATACCAGCCTTTGCCATAAACGGATTCAGGCGGAACCAGAGTGCCGGGGTTGTCAGCCAACAGATAACCCAACATGATATTGGGGCCTTTGACATGCAGTTGTCCTGCATCATTAATACCCGGAACGGGTTCCAGTTTGTGTTCCATAAAAGGCATAAAGCGACCCACAGTCCCCGATTTATAATATACCGGTGTGTTAACGGATATTATCGGTGAGGTTTCGCTGGCACCATAACCTTCCAAAATACGAATTCCAAATTTTTCTGCCCATATTTGGCGGGTGTTTTCCTGTAGCTTTTCGGCTCCGGCAACCACATAGCGCATATTATAAAAGTCATAAGGATGAGCTTGCTTGGCATAAGCTGCAAAAAAAGTATTGGTACCAAACATAATAGTGGCATGGATTTCATAAGCAATTTCAGGGATAACGCTATAATGCAGGGGCGTTGGATAAAAAAAAGTTTTCATGCCGCTAATTATCGGTAGTACGGTGCCCACCGTAAAGCCAAAAGAATGGAACATCGGCAAAAAATTGAGCACTATATCCTTGGCATTAAAGCTGATGCAGGCTTCCAATTGTTTTAGATTGCCTATAATGTTGGCATGGGAGAGCACGACACCTTTGGGGGTTCCTTCCGATCCTGAGGTAAATAAAACCACAGCCGGACTATCCGGGTTGAATTGTTTATCGTTATACCAAAAATCCGTTGTTTTGCTTTTTATCAGTGCAGCCAACTTATCCAGTGCGCCTATATTTTTAGCCAAATCTTCCAGATAGACTAATGTACACTGCTTGCTTAACTGGTTAGCTTCGTCACTAAAATTACCCAGCTCTATAAAACGGCGAGAGGTTAATACGGTGTTAACTTGAGCGGTTTTACAGGCAGACGGCATACCTTCTGAACCCATTGAATAATTTAACATGGCGGGTACACAATCATGCAACTGCAAGCCCAGGACAGTCATGAGGGTTTTGCTGGAATTAGGCAGAAAAACGCCGACATTTTCACCGGTTGCCGTGATGTTTTTTAAGGCATGACCAATGGCAATGCTACGCGTGATTAAATCATCATAAGACAACAGGGTGCGATCCAGGTCTTCAGCTATTTTATGTTGACCGCCATGCACCTTGCGTGCCTCAAGTAAACTGGCAAAAATGGTTTGTCGGTAAGTAGCTGTGGCAAACATCATGTTGGTCATAATGTCCGCCAACAAGTGACCACAGTAAATACGACGCACCTTGCCTCTGAGGTTTTTGGGCGCAGAAATATGCGTAGGCGGTAAAATATGAAGTGTTATTTTAGGAAATAAACGCAAACGAACGATTCGGTGTAACTTTGAAAAATGCGTATATTGCGCACCCGATATGCGAATTGGCAAAATAGTGGCATTGGATTTGTCGGCGACCATGCCCGTGCCGTCATAAATTTTCATTAATGAACCGGTCACCGTAATTCGACCTTCCGGAAAAATAACGGTTTTGGTGTCATTTTCAAGATGATGAATCAAATTTTTTAGAGATAATGGATGCGTGGGATCCATCGGGAATACTTTCGACAACCTCAAAAAAGGTTTTAACCACCAGCGTTGAGAAACCTGTGTATTGATGGCAAAAGTTATGTCATCGGGTAAAAACACACCCAGTAGCAAGGGATCCAAAAAAGAGGTGTGATTAGTTATAATCAACACCCGTTTTCCTGCTTTAGCGTAATTATCCAGGCCGGTAACCTCGACCCTGTACAACAAAATCAGTAGCCAGCGTAAAAATATTTTTAGCATAGGTTTCTCTTCACATTATCTTAGGCGCAATTTAAGAGATTTCTTATAAGGGGCTTAAACAGGTTATTGACGGGCGCGTAAAAGTTTTCGCATAATACAGCAAACAGGCTGGATTGTTAAAATCAAACTGTGGATTGTTAATGCCCCGCTTTACTGGCACATTTAACACACATAACAGAATGGGGCATGGCTTTTAAACGCTCTTTATTAATCGGCTCATCGCAAACCTGACAAATACCGTAGTGGCCGCTGTCTATTTTGGCAATAGCCTGATTGATCAAGTCTATTTCTGTTCGGGCTGAATTACCCAAGTAATCCATCACCTCATTATTCTCGTTTTGCGTCGCCTGCTCCGCAAAATCTTTTTCTAAAGGCGTGTCAGAATGTCTGATATTATTGGTAATTCTGGACAATCTAAGATTCAAATCTTCCAGCATGGCGACTAAATGGTTGCGGACTTCTTCATAATCATTCATTAGACTATTGCTCTTTTTGTAAAATGGAGTCATTCTTAAATTTTGTATCCGGCTTTTAAACCAAGCTGAAGCACAATAACTTTCGATATCCTATCATCCCTTATGCAAAATGACACACATCATCTACTGGATGCAGCGAATCAAATCATTCTGGGTAAAGCGCATAAAATTCGTCTTGCCCTGTGCTGCCTGATTGCGCGTGGACATTTACTGATAGAAGATATTCCCGGCGTAGGCAAAACAACGTTAGCGTATACGTTAGCAAAATTACTGGGATTAAAGTATCAGAGGATTCAATTTACCAGTGATATTTTACCGGCAGACATTATCGGCGCGTCCATTTTTGATGCTAAAAACCTCACTTTTAAATTTCATCCCGGCCCCATCTTTAATCAAATGGTGTTGGCGGATGAAATTAATCGCGCGTCTCCCAAAGCACAAAGTGCGTTGTTGGAGGCCATGGAAGAGCACACTATTTCCGTTGAAGGCAAAACCTATCCGTTGCCTAATCCTTTTTTTGTTATTGCTACCCAAAACCCGTCTCATCAAATAGGCACATTTCCTTTGCCGGAGTCGCAATTAGACCGGTTTTTAATGCGCCTTGAACTGGGTTATCCTGATTATGATGCCGAAAGAGGTTTGCTTAAGGGGCAAAATCGACATACTTTAATTGAATCGCTGCCGGTAAAATTGCCGCAAGAACAACTGCTAAAGATGCAGGATGAAGCGACCGGCGTTTATGTATCCAACGCCGTGTTGGATTATTGCCAGGCCATCATTAACTTTACGAGGGAGTCATCAGACTATCATTGCGGCCTTTCACCCCGCGCCGGGTTGGCCTTGCTTAACGCGGCCAAAGCCTGGGCCTTTATGGATCAGCGTGATGCCGTTATTCCCGAGGATTTGCAAGCCGTGTTGGCGGCTGTCGCCGGACACAGGTTAAGGTCAGGCAACAATGATTCAGCGGCCATCGTCGCACCTATTCTAGCCAAAGTAGCCGTCCATTGAATCCCTTGTCTTTAAAAGAACGCTTCAGGCTTAGCCGTTTTATTAGCGGCGAGCAAGCGACAGACGAACCGATAACATTAACGCATCGGCGCATCTTTATTTTACCTACTTATCGCGGCGTTAACTTTGCCATACTGACGGCTTTATTATTATTGATTGCCTTTGTTTATAACAATAACCTGGTCTATTTACTGGCTTTTCTATTAGCCAGCATTTTTTTTATTACCATTTTACATAGCTATAAAGCGTTGGCAGGTCTGGTGTTACAAAAAGGCCAGACTAAGGCAGTTTTTGCCGGAGAAGCTGCCGGGTTTGCTGTTTATATCAATAATCCAGTCAATGTGGAGCGCTTTAATTTACAAATTAAATTGGAACAACCAGAAAGCCTGACTGTAAAGCCGCAAAGCAAAACCTGCGTAACCCTGTATTCGCTCACCCAAAAAAGAGGCTGGCACACGGCTGGTACAATTACCTTGTCCAGTGCCTACCCGTTGGGTTTATTTCGGGTCTGGTCGCCAGTCCGGTTTACGCTTAAAGCACTGGTTTATCCAAAACCGTCTTTGCAAGAACTGCCTTTCCCGGAAACGCCTTCAGCCCAAGCCAAGCAAGGCTTTAGCCAGAAGGGCGTTGATGATTTTTACGGCTTAAAGGAATATCTGCCAGGTGATTCCATCAAACAAATACACTGGAAGGCCTTTGCCAAAGGGCTGGGGTTATTTAGCAAACAATATGGGGGTGACAGTTCAGCGGAAATTTGGCTGGATTACGAAAATGCCCCCGGACATAATACCGAAGAGCGTTTAAGCCAGCTATGCCGCTGGGTGATTGATGCCGAACGTATCGGCATAGCTTATGGTTTTTCTTTGCCCGGATTAAAGCTGTTGCCCGATACGGGGATAAGGCACAGCAGAAAGTGCCTGGAAGCACTGGCCCTGTTTTAAAAATATGAACAGTGACCCAAACAAAAGCATATTGATTTTTTTGCTGGCGTCCATCGGGCTGATTGCCTTTCCGCATAGCAAAAATATTCCGATACCCTTGTTCGCCTTTTTTTATCTGCTGTTAAGCTGGCGTTTTATTGGTATCTGGAAACAAAATTGGCTACCCAATAAACTGACGCTTTTTTTCCTGACCGTCTGCGGACTGGTCTTGATTTATAGCCAGCATCACGGTTTATTGGGGCGGGATGCCGGAACCCGCCTGTTTGTTACCGCCTTGGGCCTTAAGTTATTGGAGATTAAATCAGAGCGTGAGCTTTATCTGATTACCTATCTGGCTTTTATCGTTGCGGCTTCACAGTTTTTATATGAGCAAAGTCTACTGATGGCCGCTTATATTTTGTTTGTTTGCTGCGTGCTGTTGGCGACCCTGGTTTGTATCAACAGCAGCAAGCCGCAGCCCTTCGCCGCATTAAAAACGGCCGGTATTATTCTGCTTCAGGCCATCCCCATGGCGGTGGTTTTATTTATACTGTTTCCCCGGATTGAAGCGCCAAAATGGATGTTCTTTAACGAACAACACCAAGCTAAAGCAGGCTTGAGCGATAGCATGGAACCCGGTTCTATCAGTGACCTAGGGTTGTCGGACGAACTGGTTTTCAGGGTTAAATTTACGGCAGCCTTGCCGCCGCCGAGTCAACGCTATTGGCGCGGGCCGGTTTTATCGTATACCGATGGCAAAAAGTGGACGCAGGTAAAGGATTTGCGGTTTAAACAGTTTTTAGACAAACCTGTTTTTACAGGATCGCCCTATCAATACACCCTGTTAATGGAGCCGCAGAATAAAAATTGGGTTTTTGCACTGGAGATGCCGGCAGACTATGCCTTGCCGTTAAGCCAAAATGCCAACTATCAACTGATCACCTCAGAAAGTCCGGATAAACGAACCGAGTACAAAATCAGCTCTTATCTCAACTACAACACCGGCTTTATTACCCGTACAGAATATAAGGACGCAACGCAATTACCCAATCCGCCATCCGATAAAATCAAACAACTGGTCAAACAATTGCAAGGCTTTGAAAGCACACCCGATGATTTTATCAAGCAGTTGTTAACTCATTTTAGACAGGAAGATTTTCATTACACCTTAACGCCACCCTTGATGGAAGAAAACCCGATTGAAACCTTCTTGTTTAAAACCCGTTACGGATTTTGCAGCCATTACGCCGCCGCCTTTGTGTATTTGATGCG